>JBOGGX010000093.1:0-8727 GCA_050744245.1 Acidimicrobiales bacterium | reverse complement strand
GCTGCGGCAACGGCGCGGCGGGGCCGCCCGCCGGTGGGGCGGGTGCTTCGACCGGCTTACGTCGAAAGGGCCAGGGCACGTCGTTGCTCCGTCATGGGTCTGGTGCGGCGGGCTCGGCTCAGCTCTGCTCCATGGCCTCGTGGATCTTCGAGACCTCTTCGATGAACCGCTGCCGCACCGGGTGCTCGAGGTCGAGGATGTGGTCGAGCGGCCAGTGGAAGTAGTAGGCGAGGTACGCGACCTCCTCGAACAACCTTGCGGTCGCGTACGTCAGGATCCCCCCAGGGCATCACCGGCCAGGTCAACCGAGAACTCGTGCTTGCAGCTCGGGCAGGTGACCGCGGCCTCCGTATGGCCCTGCTGGTTGATCCGGCGGTACAGGTCCTGGAGGAACGCCAGGTCGGATGCGAAGAGGTTCTCGATCACCCAGGGGTCGACCTCGGTGAGCGAGCCCAGGCCCTTGACCGTGCGGGCCAGCAGCAGCACGGTCAGGTACGACGGGTTCTCCCGCACCTTGGGATCGTTCTGGGGCAGGATCTCGTCGCGGGCCGTGGCCAGGCGCATCGTGCCTTCCCGATGCACCTGGCCGGCCGAGTCGACATAGCCGCGAGGTAGCACGAAGGTGAACTCGGTCTGCAGCCCGCTCCGCCGGTAGTCGGGCTGCTCGCCGAAGATCTCGTGCCGTTCGTAGTCGACGGTGGGCATCATCGTCAGGGCGCCACCCGCTGGATGTCCTCACAGGTCAGCGTCACCGTCTCGTACAGGACCTCGCTGGCCCCCGCCTTGAGGGCGCTGATCTCGACCTTCGACGGCCAGGCCGACTCCAGGTAGTACTTGGCGGTCGGCGTGCCGTCGGTGGCGAACATGGTCAGCGTGCAACTCCTGCGGGCCGCGGCCAGCTGGCCCTCGACCACGGACTGGTGCCACACGAAGATGCCCATGTCCTTGTTCTTGCCCCGCTTGAGGGTGACGGTCGGTGGCTTGCGCTTGCCGGGCAGCTTCTTCAGGAACATCTTGTCGCCGCTCGTCTCCATGAGCTCGACCGGCTCGACCTCGCTGTTGATGCCGGCCAGCTCGGAGAACTGGGCGATCTCGGTGCCATCGATGGTCAGGCTGAACCTGGCCGCGGTGAGGGCATCGTTGGGGCCGGTACTGGTACCAGCGGGCATGGGCCTCTACCTCCTTCTCATTCCTCGAGCCCGGCGCCGCCGGGGAACTGCGAGATGCGGAACACGACGAACTCGGCCGGCTTGACCGGAGCGATGCCGATCTCGACCAGGAGGATCCCGACGTCCCGGCTCTCGGGCGGGTTGTTTTCCTCGTCGCACTTGACGAAGAAGGCCTCGGCGGGCGTCCTCCCGAACAGGGCGCCATTGCGCCACGTCTGCCGGAGGAACATGGTGATGGTCCGCTTGACCGAGTCCCAGAGCTTGGGATCGTTGGGTTCGAAGACGACCCAGTTGGTGCCGTTCAGGATCGACTTCTCGACGAAGTTGAAGAGCCGGCGGACGTTCAGGTAGCGCCACTCCGGGTCACTGGCCAGCGTGCGGGCGCCCCAGACGCGGATGCCCTGCCCGGGGAACGACCGGATGCAGTTGACCGCCACCGGGTTGAGCTGGTCGTGCTCGCCCTTGGTGATGTTGGTCTCCAGGGCGATGCAGCCCCGCACTACCTCGTTGGCCGGCGCCTTGTGGACGCCGCGGGTGTCGTCGTTGCGGGCCCAGATGCCGCCCAGGTGACCGGACGGCGGGACGTACATCGGCTGGCCCTTGAGCGGGTCCATGACCTTGATCCACGGCCAGTACAGGGCGGCGTACTTCGAGTCGTAGCCGGCGTAGTCGACCCGCCAGTCCTTGACCTGCTGGGCATTGAGGCCCGGCGGCGTGTCGAGGATCGCGACACGGTCGCCCATCAGCTCGCAGTGGGCGATCATCGCCAGTTGCACGGCCTTGACGCCCTCGTCGTCGATGAGACTCTGCTGGTGGGCGGCCATGAGGTCGGGGACCGACAGCATGGTGACCTCGTCGATGGCCTCGAGCCCGCCGAAGCCGGAGCGGTCGGCGGCGCTGCCGACATAGTCGTTGGCGCTCACCTCGATGCTGGCCGGGAGGGCCGGGGCCAGCGGGAGCTGGGTCCTGGGCAGGTTGGCCGGGACCGTGGCGCCCTTGGTCTCCTCGACCGTGATGAGCTTCGACTGCTTGCGCACGAGGGTGGCGATGTTCTGCGGACCGCGCTTGGTCGTCAGGTTGTCGTACTCCTCGACGACCTGCCCGCCCTTCTTGACGAGCAGCTTGAAGTTCTCCTCGTTGGGCTCGTTGGCGTCGACGATCGCCACCTCGAGGTCGGCGCCCGCGTCGCCGGCCTCGAGCGCGCGGATGACATAGGGCGCCGGTGCGCCCTCCTCGCTCGAGGGCAGCTCGGCCCGGGCGGACGGCGCCTCACCGTCGCCGTTGGCGCCGATGCGCACGACGTAGGCGACACCACCGCCGTTGAGGAAGTAGCCATAGACGGCGTGGGCGAGGTACGAACCGTCGACGAACTCACCGAAGGTCTGGGTGAACTGCGTCCAGTTGGTGACGAGCACCGGCTCGTTCACCGGGCCCCTTTCGGCGAAGCCGACGAAGGCGGCGACGGCGGTGCCCACACCCTCGATCGGCTTGGAGCCCGACGACACCTCCTCCACGTACACACCGGGCGACAAGTAGGTGGGCATGATCGCTCCAATTCCCTGCGAATGTGACCTCGCCAAACTGGCAAGCGGGCGCGCCCACCCGCACGTGCCCTCGTGCTGGCGCAAGGGCAGAAGGCCGTGCCCTTCCGGGCAGCGGGCGTGCGCCGATCGGGTGCCCCGCCGGCGGCGCGGGCACCGGTCGCCGTCGCCAGACTGGCGGCGGTGCTCAACGACGTCGCCCAGTCGCTGCGGTCGCTCATCCAGTCGGCCGTCCCCTCCAACGGGGGTTTGCCGCTGATCTCGTTCGCACCCCCGACCGCGGCGTGGGCGGCCGACCAGGACGACCCGGTCATCAACCTGTTCCTCTACGACGTCCGTGAGGACCAGGACGGGCTCGGTTCCTACGAGCTCGACATCCGGGACGACGACGGCAAGGTGATCGGCCGGCTGCCGCCGCCCCGCCGCTACCAGCTCTCGTACCTGGTGAGCGCCTGGAGCAAGGACCCGGAGGCCGAGCACGAGATGCTGGGCGCCATCCTGGTCACGGTGCCCGACGACCCGGCGCTCCCGGCCGAGCACCTGGTCGGGCGGCTGGTGGAGCAGGGCCTGCCGGTGCGGATCGCCGTCGGCCGGCCGGTGGCGGGGGCCAACACGTGGGACCTGTGGTCGGCGCTGGGTTCCCCGCCGCGGACGGCGATCGAGATCGTGGTGACGGCACCGATCGTGCCCGGGCTCCGCACCGATCTGGCCCCGCCGGCGGTGAAGCTCGACCTTGGGGTCACCAAGGAGCCGCCCGGCGCCATCGGACCGGAGGGCGAGCTGCCCACGGAGACGGTCACCGCGCCGGAACCGGCCGAGGGCCCCAAGGGCAGGAGGAAGGCGGACAAGGGCGCGCCGGCGCCGGAGCTGGAGGCTCGGCAGGGGAGACGTTGGACGACGTTCCGGGTCCGCGAACAGGCGGTCCCGACGCCACCAGGCGACTGAGGTCCATGGGGCACGACCTCGTCGTCGACGCACGCAACATCCAGACCAACGGCGACCACGTCGACGACATCGACCACGTCTGGCTGGGGCAGTCCCTCGAGATCTGGTACACGGTCGACAACGTCGGCGACGAACCCGCGGCCGCCCACCTCGACTTCCTGTCGATCACCGACAACGCCCTCACCGTCGAGTACGAGGACTGGGCCCAGCGCGATCCGTTCGACGACCCGTCGGTCGTGTGCTCGTTCACCGTCCCCATCCCCTTGGCCGCGGGCATCCACTGGGTGTTCGTGACCGCCGATGCGGGCCGGGACACCTCGACCGCCTCGGCCCGGGTCGTGGTCGTGGCCGCCGACGAGGCCGAACGCATCGCCCTCCTCGAAGAGCTCCGCGGCGTCGACGTCCCCCCGCCGGCGTGAACCGGCTCGAGTGGTACGGCTGCCCGCGCGGGCAGGGCGGCCCACCCCTTTGGCTGGCCGGACGCGCCGTCCCGGGCTCTGACCGGTTCGTACCGTTCACCCTCATCGGAACGAGCCACGGGAGGTCCCGGTGAGCGACCACAAGCTTGAGATCAGCCAGATCACGATGCAGACCGAGGGCGGCGGCATCGTGCACGCCGAGGACGAGGCGTTCGCCACGGAGAAGGTCGTGTACTACGCCCAGGTCAGCAACGACACCGACCAGTTCCTCGGTCCCATCGAGGTCCGGTTCCTCATCGACGGCCAGGACGTGGGCTGGGGCGGCATGAGCCACATCGGCATCGGCCCCGGCGAGTCCGAGTGGTTCCAGGGGTCCACCGACACCCTCTCCGTCGGCCAGCACACCCTGCACATCGAGGTCGAGCCGGGCGACACCCTCTTCGAGGGCGGCGAGCAGACCATCACGCTCAACGTGCTCGCGCCCAAGAGCCGGCGGGCCATGGACGAGGGCGAGGAGTCGGGCGACACCGGGTGGAAGCAGCGCCAGGTCTATCTCTGGATCGAGGACTACACCGGTGCGCCGATGGCCAGCGGTGAGGCCTACATCGTGTTCAACGGTCCTGGTGGTGAGACCGCGGAGCGGGGCGAGGTCGTCGATGGCCGGCTCACGCTCGACAACCGCTGGACGCCGACCGGCGGGCAGATTCACCTGACGGTGGTCAGCGACGGTCGGACGCTCACCGGCGGCACCAACCTCAGCGACATCGACGAGGGCGACGACACGGTGCAGAAGTCGTTCAGCCAGGCCAAGGCGATCAACAAGATGACCGCCCGGACGGCGAGGGAGGCCGCGGCCAAGGTCGGCATCACCGGCTCCTACGGCGTCGACTTCAAGGTGTTCAGCGCCGGCGTCGAGGTCAGCACCGAATACAGCGAGAGCGTCACCCACGAGGAGGGCGTCGAGTACGAGGTCTGGGTGCCCAAGAACATCCTCGAGCACGCCGGCGACGACACCGCCGCGGCGCGCGATCGCTGAGTCAGGAACGGGCCACGCCGCCGGGCTACTGGGGAGACAGGCCGAGCTCGGTGAGGACCGCCTCGTACTCCCGCTGGGCCCGGGCCGCGGCGGCCGGGTTGCCGTCGGCCTCGCAGCCGCGGATGAGCAGCCGCCACAGCCCGTCGCGGTAGCGGTCGATCTGCAGCCCGCGCTCGCAGGCGGCCAGGGCCGCGGTCACATCACCGGCTTCGAGTCGCAGCTCGGCCGCGGCCTGCGCCGCCTCGGCCGCGGCCAGCCGCAGACCGTCGCGCCGGCCGATGATCCAGTCGGCCGGGCCGGCCTCGGGGATGAGATCGCCGCCGTAGGTCCGCAGCGCCTGCTCGAACCGGTCGGCGGCGTCGGCCCGGCGCCCCTCGCTCCGCAGGGTGCGGGCCGCGGCCACCGCCAGCTCGAACGTGCGGACGTCGGCGTCGACGTCGTCACCGAGGACGAGGCGATAGGTGTCGCCGTCGCGGGCGACGGTCTGCCACGGCCCCCGCTTCACGCCGGGTTCGAGCGCCTGGCGCAGCGACGAGATCGCCACCTGGAGGTTGCGCCGGCCGGCGTCGGACGGCACGCCCCGCCAGAGGGCGTCGATCAGCTGCTCGGAGTGCACCGGTCGACCAGCATGGGCCGCGAGGACCCACAGCACGGCCAGGACCCGGGGCTTGAGCGCGCGGAGGTCGACCGTCCGGCCCCGGAGTTCGAGCTCGAAGCCGCCGAGGCCGCGGAGGCGCGACGTCGGCCGCGGCCGCCGGACGACGGCCCGGTCCATCGTGGCCAGGGTCGAGAGGGCGGTCGACGCCGAGGCCGACGCCGGCTCGCGCTGACGTCCGGACGACGCCGCGACCCGGTGCGACAGCTCGTCGGCGGCGGCGGCCAGACCGGTCATGCCATAGCCGCGGGCGGTCTCGGTGGCGTCGGCCAGCAGCGCGCCGCCCTGGGCCGGTTGATCGCCGGCGAGCAGGAGGGTGCTGGCGTAGGCCAGCTTGGTCCAGGCCAGCAACGGCCCGGCGCCCAGGCGGGTCTCGTGGTCGATCGCGGCCTCGAAGTGGGCGACCGCGTCGTCGAGCTCGCCCAGGGCGGCGGCGAGCTGGCCGAGCACCTTGGCCACCGAGCCGAGGACGGCCACGCTCATCGGGACGACCACGATGGCGTCGGACCACGGCAACAGCGCCCGGTACACCCGCTCGGCCTCGTCCCGCCGACCGACCCTGACCGCGGCCTCGCCGAGCAGCCACACCCCCGGCAGCCAATAGGGACCCGACTCGAACGCACCCAGGTCGTCGACCAGCAACCGGCTGAGCTCCGCTCGGGCCCCGGCCAGGTGCCCGGTCTCGGCCAGCAGCCAGGCCCGGGCCGCCCGCCACAGCGGTCGTTCGGGCCGGGACTCGACGATGTCGCGGATCACCTGGTCCATGGCCGGGAGCTCACCGGTCTCGCGCGCCAGCACCAGCCGCTGCGCGACCCGGTTCTCGACCGGCAGGCTGCTGGCCGTCATCGGCGCCGCCGCGGCGGCAGCGTCGGCGGACAGGACCTCGGCGTCGTCGAACCGGCCGTCGAGGAGGGCCCGGCCCGCCCGGGCCAGACCGAGGCGCCAGGCCGAGCCGGCGACCGGATGCTCGCGAACGAGGCGGGCGAAGGCGGCCAGCTCGATGTCGGCCCCGGCGATGTCGCCCTGCCACAGCAGGTCGTGGTGTCGGAACCGGCGGGCGTCGAGCACCAGCTCCCAGTCGGCGGCATCGGTGCCGTGCCTGGCCAGTTCGGCCGCGACGTCGAGCCGGGCGCTGGCGTCCTCCAACCCGGTGAGGGTCCAGTACCACGCGGCCAGGGCGCTGGCGAGGCCGGCCGGATCGCCGAGCCGGTAGGCCCGGTCGACGGCCTCGGTACTCAGATCCTTGCCCAACTCCGCCAGCCGGGCCTCGACGTTGATCCTGGTCACGCTGTCATGGTCGGGCAGCCCCTCCCGCGCCTCGGCGAGCAGCGGCGCCAGTTGCTCGTCGGTGCGCCAGAACTCCCGGAGCGCACGGGCGTAGCCGACGACGGCCCGGGCGAACAGTTCGACGTCGTTGGCCGCCCGCGCCGCGTTCACCGCGGCGAGGAAGGGACCGACCGACTCGACGTCGCCGCCACGCCGCCGCCGGGCCGAGGCGACGCGCATCAGGAGTCGGCCGCGCGCCGATGGGTCGGCGCCGACCTGATCGAGGGCCCGCTGGCACAGCCCGACGGCGCGGTCGATGTCGCCTCGGCGTTCGGCCTCGGCCGCGGCCGCGGTGACCCAGCGCACGATGCGGGTGGTGTTGGGCTCGTGCGCGGCCAGCAGATGCTCGGCCAGGGCATCGGCGCCCGGGCCGTCCCGTGACCCGGCCGTCGCTTCCAGCTGATCCGCCGCCCGCCGGTGGTGGCGGGCCCGATGGCGCTCGGGCACCTCGGCCGCCAGCACCCGGCCGAAGATCGAGCTGGTGAACCGCCAGAGGCGCTCGTCGTCGCGGGCCACGATCCGGAGATGGGCCGCGGCGGACAACGCCGCGCTCACCTCGGCCCGGGTGACACCGCTGGCCGCGGCGAGCACGGCCTCGTCCACCGGCTCGCCGAGCACGGCCAGGATCCGCACCAGTTCGGCGTCGTGCTCCGTCAGCCGGGCCATGCGCCGGTCGAGCAGGTCTCGGAGCGCCTCGGGAACGACCAGGCCGGTGAACGGCTCGTCGCCGCCGGCCGCCGGCCCGAGCCGGGCCACCGTCTCGCGGACGAAGCCGGGGGTGCCGCCGGTGAGTCGCGTCACCGCCGCGACCAGCGCCGGTGGCGGTTCGACGCCGAGCTCGGTCGCGATGAGCGCCCGCACGTCGTCGTCGCCGAGCCCCTCGAGCCTGACGACCGGACCGGCCGACGTCGATCCGTCGAGGATCTCGGCCGTCTCCTGGTCGAGCTCGTCCTCGCGGTAGGCCAGGACGACGAGCAGCGGGAGACCGCGCCGCGAGTCGACCTCGTCGACGAGGCGGCGGAGCGAGGCGGGCTCGGCCCGGTCGGCGTCGTCGACCACGACCACGGAGGGTCGGCGGTGGGCCGACCACTCGAGGAGGCGGCCCAGCGCCTCGGCGCCGCGATCCAGGTCGCGGGTGGTGTCGACCTCGCCCACGTCGAACCCGATGACCGCGCGAAGGGTCCCGGCATCGAGCCCTCCGCCGAGCATCGTCAGCATCGGGGTCAGCAGCGGACGTCGTTCCTGATCACGGATGAGCCTGAGCCAACGCAGCTGGCCACCCTGCTGGCGGACGTGGTGCCCGAGCAGCTCGAGCAGCGCCGTCTTCCCGCTGCCCTGCTCGCCGACCACCCTGACCAGCGGGCCGGCCTGGCGCTCGGCCGCGTGGAACCGCGCCAGCAGCGCCGCCAGGTGGGCGTCGCGCCCGAAGACCATGACCTCGGCCGGCGGACGGTCGAGCGGTGAACCCAGGATGCGGGCGATGATCGCCACGCCGCTCGGCGTGGTCGCGGCGGCCAGGGACTCGGCTGCGGCCCGATGTTCGTCCGGCCGCGCCTCGGGAAGCAGCGCCCGCGCCGCGTGGGCCACGGCCTCGGCCCCAGGGAGCCCGACGGCGCGGGCCACGTGTTCGGCCGTC
>JBOGGX010000092.1:0-8492 GCA_050744245.1 Acidimicrobiales bacterium | reverse complement strand
GCGCCCTTTTGGGCCGCTGACTTGCGTTGGTGCGCGTGGCCGTCCCTCCGCGTGCCCTAACCGTTCGCAAGCCTGGCCGCGGCCTTCCGAGCGCCGGAGGGCACGCATGGGCACGCGCCGCCGATTCGGCACGGTTCGCCAATCTCGGTCTGGGCGGTACCAGGCGCGGTACTTCGACGCCGCCGGAGTGCGCCACACGGCGCCAGTGACGTTCGCCCGCAAGGGCGACGCCGACGCATGGCTCGCCTCGGTGCAGACCGACCTTCGGCCGGGGGGACTGGATCGACCCTGTGCTCGGCCGGAATACGTTCGCCGAGTGGGCCGCCGACTGGCAGCGGACGACCGTCGCCCTCCGGCCCTCGACCCGAGCCCGGGACGACAGCTGACTCCGCACCCTGATCCTGCCCACCTTCGGCGCCGTCCCCATCGCCCAGATCGACCACCTCGCCGTGCGGGAGTGGGTCGCCGGGTTGTCGGCGGCGGGCCGGTCCCCCGCCACCGTGGTCAAGGCCGTGCAGATCATGGGCAAGGTCATGAAGACCGCGGTCGCCAGCTCGGCGATCCGGTCCAACCCGTGCGCCGATGTGCCGCTGCCCCGCATCGAGCGCGAGGAGATGCGCTTCCTCGACCCCGGAGAAGTGGCCACGCTGGCCGACAGCATCGGAGCGCTACGCCGCCTTGGTGTGGCTCGGCGCCTACGGCGGGTTGCGGGCGGGCGAGCTGTTCGGGCTGCCGGGCCTGCCGCATCGACCCGCTGCGCCGGCTGGTCGACGTGGCCGAGACCCTCGTCGAGGTCCGGGGCGTCCACCACTTCGGTCCGCCAAGGACCCGGGCCGCTCGCCGCCAGGTCCCGATCCCGGCCCTGGTTGTCGACCACCTCACCGAGCACGTCGGCGGGTTCGGTCTCCGTGGGGAGGACCTCGTGTTCCCGCGGCCGCCGGCGGACCGGTGCGCCTGTCCCTGTGGCGCAGGCGGTTCTGGCATCCCGCCGTCGGGGTATCCGGGCTGGCGACGCTGCGGGTTCACGATCTGCGACGCACGGCGGTCGCGTTCTGGATCGCCGCCGGGCTCACCCCGGTCGGCATCGCCCGGCGGGCCGGGCACACCTCGGTCGTCACCGTCCAGGACCGCTACGGCCACCTGCTGCCGGGGACCGAGGAAGCCGCTGACGAAGTCCTCGACACCATGGCGCGAACCGGTCGGCCTCGGCCGCGACTGATCGCCGAGACGATCGCTCCGGCCCGCCACCACGGTCGACGCCATTGAGCGAAGGGTAGGGTGGAGCCATGGCCACCCGGCCGGCGACGCGGCGATTCACCGTCGACGACTACTACCGCATGGCAGACGCCGGAGTCCTCGGTCCCGAGGACCGGGTCGAGCTGATCGACGGGGAGATCATCGAGATGGCGCCGATAGGAAGCCGCCACGCCACGTGCGTTCGGGCGCTCACCCGAGTGCTTTCGGCTCAGGTCGGCGACTCGGCGGTCGTCTCGGTCCAGAGTCCGGTGAGGCTTGACGACTTCAGCGAACCCGAGCCTGACGTCGCCCTGTTGAGGCCGCCACCCGACCGCTACGCCTCGGCTCACCCAGAACCCGCCGACGTCCTGCTCCTCGTCGAGGTGGCCGATACCACCCAGAGCTACGACCGAAGCCGCAAGCTTCCCCGGTACGCCGCCGCCGGCATCGCCGAAGTCTGGCTCGTCGACCTCGCCACCGGCACCGTCGAGGCTCACCGAGATCCAGCCCGCGACGGGTATGCATCCGTGGTGGTCGCGGGCGCCCCCGACACGGTCTCGCCGCACCTGCTTCCCGGGGTGAGCGTCGAGGTAGCTGACCTCCTCGCGTAACGCAACACGCCGTGTTGTGCCGAGCGATGCTGGCCCGCATCGACCAGGCCGACGCCACCGTGGCCGCGCTCACCCTGCGGATCGATGAGCTACTGGACCCTCACGACGCGGCGGTGTCGCTGCTGGTGACGATCCCGGGTGTGGCTCGACGCAGCGCCCAGGTGATTCTCGCTGAGATCGGTGCCGACATGTCCCACTTCCCGACCGCTGGGCATCTGGCGTCGTGGGCTGGCATGTGCCCCGGCAACAACGAGTCGGCCGGCCTGGCACCTGCTCACCACCGGTGAGCCCTACACCGACCTCGGCGGGGACTACTTCGATCGGCGCCGCACCAGCACCGCCCGCCAACGCCGCCTCGTCGCTCAACTCGAAGCGGAAGCCATGGGCCACCACGTCACCCTCGGACCAGCCGCCTGACCCGGCCGACCCTCCTAGACGCGACCGCGACGAGTGATTCACATTTCAGGTGCGCCATCGTCGGCGGCCGTCAAGAATGGCTGCATGGCGGGCCGTCGAGGGAGGAACTTGTTCTACGAGGCGATGTCCGTGGCTCAAGCGCGCCGTAGCTCGGGTGCCGGACCTCGGCACCTGGTGCTCGTGCTGTTGTCTGGGCCGCCGGGCGCCAGGCCCGCACGCTCTTCGAGAACGCGCAGACGTCGTTGGAGGTTGCCGAGCTTGCCGCCGAGGAGGCGCTTCCGGCGTCCCGGAGCGTCGCCGCTGCGCGCAGTTCTCTGGGGTATCGCCTCAGCGGATCCTGCCTGTTGCGCCGCCCTCGGCCGCCGTTCGCGCGGCGAGGATCATCGAGAAGCAGCGACGCTGCTACGCCAGATCATTCCGGCCGGCGATCGTGCCGCCAGTGCTCTCACAAACTTCCTCAACCTCAAGGACACGGCGCAGTACGGGCTCATTCGGATCACCCGACGCGAACTGACCACCGCACTTCGCCGAGCAGGGACTCTGCTCGAGTTCGCGGGCGAGACCTTGCGCCGATGGGTTCCCATGTTGACGCCCCGCGCGCTTCGTCCCACGGTCGAGATGAAGGCAACGCGTCGCCGGGTACTTGTGGAAGTGTCGGCCGGGTCGCTCGTCGCCGACGAACCGGGTGGCTCGGCTGGTCAGCCGTCGAGCATCGTGAGGTCGAGGTCGTCGAGTACTTCGGGGGCGGCGAGCATGTCGATGTGGACGATCCGGCCATGTCTGATGGTCACGTCCCATGCGACCCTGGGCCGGCCGCCCACTGCCCATGCGAAGCCGACGGCTCCGTCGATCATCGCCGGTTGGGCGGCCTGGGCCCGACCTGAGAAGGTGCCGGCCACGGCCGTGGCCCCTCGAACCTGTTCCGGGGAACCCATCCGCACGGCCACGGGGTCGGCCTGGAGCACGATGTCCGGGTCGAGCATGGCGACGAGCGCCTCGAAGTCACCTTGGCGCGACGCGGCGAGGAAGGCGTCCACGACCTCCCGCTGACGGACGACATCGCTGCTGCCGTCGGGAGCCGCGGCCCCTCGCACTCGCCGGCGGGCCCGGCTGGCGAGCTGTCGCGCCGCCGCGGGCGAACGGTCCACGATGTCGGCGATCTTGTCGAAGGGCACGTCGAACATGTCGTGCAGCACGAACGCGATCCGCTCGGCGGGGGCCAGGGTCTCGAGGACCACGATCAGCGCCAGGCCGACAGAGTCGGCCAACACGACGTCGTGCTCCGGGTCGATCCCGTTCCCACCGCGTGCGACCGGCTCAACCCCGGGCGCGCCCCCGGGATCTTCCCTTCGCGACGTGCGCAAGCGCAGCATGTCGAAGCACACGCGTGCGACGACCGTTGTCAGCCACCCTCCCAGGTTGTCGACGCCGCTCGGGCCGGCGCGGCTCAGACGGAGCCAGGCCTCCTGGACGGCGTCGTCCGCCTCGGCCGAAGAGCCGAGCATCCGATAGGCCACCGCGCGCAGGTGGGTGCGGTTGGCCTCGAAGCGCTCGGCCAGTAGGTCGTGTTCGTCCATGGTCTGCTCCACCTCGCCGCGAGCCGTTGCCGCAATGACGAATCCGGACCGGCCGGTGTGACATGAGGTACGCGGATGACCTCAGCTCCACCTGACTCGCTGGGCCGCCCGCCAGCGTTCGAGCACGGTGGACCGACCGGCCTCCTCGACCTCGGCGCCGCGGTTCCACAGGCCGAGATACAACCCGACCGCGGTGCCGGTGATCGTCGCCGCGACGTCGTCGGGTCGGGCCGCCTCGCCGTCGGGCTCGACGGTCAGCTTCGGCCCGACCCGCAGGACCCATCGGCGATCGACGTCACCGGCCACGACAGCCACGGCGTAGTCCGTCCCGTCGTACAGCTTGGAGCGGCCACGCGTGAAGAAGCCGCGCAGGAGCTCGTCGATCCCATCGACCGCGAGCGCCGCTTCGATCCCGCTCTCGTGCGCCGTGGGAGCCCGGCCCGCGCCGGCGGCGAAGGCGTCCACCATGTGGATCGTGGTCTCGTGGGCCTGTCGTCGAGCCCAGAAGTCACGCGGCGCCGGGGCATCGTTCAGGAACGTCATGGCGGTGAGGTCCGCCGGGGCGGCCCGCAGCGCGGCGGTCAGAGCCGCCAGGCCGTCGAGGTAGTAGGCGGGCAGGTCGGCAACGGTCGTGCGGATCTCGACCTGGTTCGGCACCTCGGCCGGGTCGTCGCCGCGCACATGGGCCGCGGCCCACCGATGGACCATCGCCTGGTGGGCGAGCAGCGCCCCGGCGGTCCAGTCCGGGCAGGTGGGCACCGGGGCGTCCATACCGGCTTCGACGGCGAAGGCCGGTAGCCGGGCGCCGGCCGACTCGAGGGCGAGCAGGTGGTCGTCGAAGCTCAGTGAGCTGGGCACGGCTGCCAGCATGGCATTCGACCCAGGCGGCGCCCAAGAGTCCGGCGACCGGTACCGCCCGATCGTCGACGCCAGCCAGGGTTTCGACCCATTCGGGTTCGGCTGCCCGGCGATCAACAACCCGGGACCAATCGCGTTCAACGTCGTCAGGGAGGACACGGCCGGCGAGCAGATCGTCCGGGCCAGGAACCGACGGCTCAGGACCATCGTCGACCGTGACGCGGCCGGCCTGGCCGGCCTGTTCAGATCCCCGTTGATCAACGACCGCGGCGAGGTCGCCTTCGGCGCCCGTCGCGACGACGACAGCGAGGTCATCCTGGTCGGCAAGGGTGGTCCGTTCAGGACGGTCGCCGACACCGAGTCTGGACCGTTCAACCGGTTCTTCGCCGCGGAGCTCAACAGCCACGGCCAAGTGGCCTTCGACGCCGTGCTCGACGACGGCGATTCGGCGTGTTCGTCGGCGACGGCGGTCAGGTGACGACGATCTTCCTCGCCTCGACGAGCCAGTTCCGTGGCTTCAACGCGGCGGCGGCGATCAACGACGCCGGCCAGGTTGCCTTCTCCGACGAGCTCGACGATGGCACCCGGCATCTTCCGCTTCGACGAGGCCACCTTCGTCACCGTGGCCGACGACGAGGGGCCGTTCCGGGACTTCGGCGGACCCGACCTCAACGGCGTCGTGTCGTTCACGGCCACCCTCGACGTGGTCGAGAGCGGGGTCTTCACGGCCGACGGGGCCACGATCACGACGGTCGCCGACACCCTTGGGCCCTTCAGCTTCTTCTCCGGCACGGTCATCAACGACGGCGGCCGCGTCGCCTTCGATGGCTTTCTCGACGACGGCGGCTCCGGCATCTTCACCGGACCCGATCCGGTGTCGGACAAGGTCGTCGCCTTGGGCGACACGATCCTGGGCGAGATGGTCATCAGCGCTCAGCTCTGTGCCGAGGGGCTCAACAACGACGGTGAGATCGCCTTCCTGGCGACGCTGCTGGACGGCCGCAGCGGCGTGTTCACGGCCACGCCTCGCCGCTCGCGCTGAGACTCGTGGAACAATTGGCGGCACGGTCACCAACGACGACATCCGACGCATCGCCGTGGCCCTACCCGGCGCATACGAGCGGGTGTCGCACGACGGCCTTCCGTCGTGGCGGACCAAGCCGCGGATGTTCACCTGGATCCGGGGCAAGCCGGAGGCGCTCGTCGTCTGGGTCGAGTCGATCGAGGACAAGGAGGCCCTGATCGCGTCGGAGCCGGACAAGTTCTTCACCAGCCCGCACTACGACGGCTACGCGATCGTCCTCATCCGGCTCGACGCCGTGGATGAGGAAGAAGTCGCCGAGCTCATCACCGAGTCGTGGCGGCTCCGAGCGCCAACGTCGCTGGTCAAGAAGTGGGACTCCACGCACGGTTGAACATCGAAACTCGACGCAGCTGCGGTCGAATTCCGACCTCTGGTGCGTCGAGAACGCGGAGGGCCCGGCCCCGCGGCAAAGATGGCGCCTTCTTCGACTCCCTCGCCCAGTTCTACCGCAACGCCTACCTCGCCTGGATCGACGCCACCAAGCGCAGGCCCGACGTGCGGGCGGCTCGCATCGCCGAGATGCTCGAGCTGCTCAACGAGGCATCAAGCAACGTCCGGGGCGGTCGCGCGTCGGGCGGCACGGCCCCGCGGGTCATGACTCTCCCAATGGCCACGGCCGCGGCGCGCCACGTCTGGGCCGTCGAGATCCTCGACCGTCCGACCCGCCGATCGCATCCTCGAGGTCGGGTGCGGCCACGGGGTGGCCGTCTCCCTCATCTGTCCATGGCTGGTGGACGGGCAGGTGACCGCGATCGACCGGTCGGCCAAGATGATCGAGTCCGCGACCAGGCGCAATGCCGCCGACGTCGCCGCGGGCCGGGCCGTGTTCGACATCGGTGACTTCGAGGAGGCCTCGTTCGGCGGTCAGCGGTTCGACAAGATCTTCGCGTTTCACGTCGCCGCCTTCTGGCGAAGCCCCGATGTCATGTTGCGACGGGCGGCCGGGCTGCTCAACCCGGACGGATCGCTCTATCTATTCAACGAGATCCCCGGCTGGAGCCGACTCGGCACCCCGCAGTCGTTCGCCGATCGGCTCGGCTCGGTGCTGGCCGACTACGACTACCGGGTCGTCGCCACCGAGTACGCCACGCCGCCCGATCCACCCGCCGTCTGCGTCGTCGCCGTGCCCCTCTCGTCCTGAGCCGGAGCCGGACGGCGCCAGGGCGCGATGCTTTTCCGCCACCTCCGGCGTCATACCCGGTACACGCCCCGGGCCCGGCCGGGCCTGTCGACGCGGAGGACCGCAGTGGACAGCAGCGATCGAGGAACATCGGTGACCCCGGCGGGCCCGGACACCGTCGTGGCCGCGGCGCAGGCCGGCGACGAGTCGGCAGTCAGCGAGCTCGTCCGGCGCCACCGCAACGAGCTCCAGGTGCACTGCTACCGGATGCTCGGCTCCTTCACCGAGTCCGAGGACCTGGTCCAGGAGACGTTCCTTCGGGCCTGGCGCGGGCTCGACCGCTTCGAGGGTCGGTCGACGTTCCGGGCCCGGCTGTACCGCATCGCGACCAACGCCTGCCTGGATGCCCTCACCCATCGCCAACGGCGGCTGCTCCCCTATGACGTCGTGCCCGCGGCCGATCTCGACGGGCCACCACCGGAACCGGCGGAGTACCGCAGCCTCGAGCCGTGCCCCGACCACCTGCTGCCCGGCGAGGCGGTGGTGGCCCGGGAGACGATCGAGCTGGCGTTCCTCGCCGCCATCCAGCACCTCACCCCCCGGCAGCGGGCCGCGCTGATCGTGCGCGACGTGCTCGGCTGGTCGGCGAGGGAGACGGCCGAGCTGCTCGAGATCTCCGAGGCGGCGGTGAACAGCCTCCTGCAACGGGCCCGGCCGACGCTGCGCAAACACCTCCCGACCCCGCGCCACGAGTGGACGACGGACGCCGAGCTGACCGAGGCCGAGGGCGTGCTGCTCCGGCGCTACATCGACGCCCACCAGCGGGCGGTGTTGCGTGAGGACGTTCGGGTGTCGTACCCGCCGTACCCGCTCTGGTGCGACTCCCGCGACGACTTCATCGAGGGCAGCCGGAAGTTCGCGCCTCCGGGCGAGATCCGGTTCGTGGCCACCACGGCGAACCGGCAACCGGCGGCCGCGCTCTGCCTGCGCAGCCCGGGCGACGCCGACTTCCGGCTGATCGCCCTCGAGGTGCTCAGGATCGAAGGCGATCAGATCGCCGAGATCGTCGACTTCGACCTTCCCGAGCTGTTCCCCGCCTTCGGCCTCCCGGCCACGTTGTGATGGACGACGACGAGCTCGGGCTCCCTATCGTCGGGGCCGCGCCCGGTCCGTCGTTCGAACGTCGGACGGTGACCATCGGGCCCGGCCGGGTGCTCACCTACGAAGACGCCGACTGGCGAGGCGCCATCGTCGTCGTCGTGGAGGGCGAGGTCGAGCTCGAGGGCCGCGCCGGCGCTCGCCGCCGGTTCCCGCGCGGCGCAGTGGTCTGGACCGACGGGCTCGACCTCCGCGCCCTGAGCAACCCCGGACGGGTGGCGACGGTCCTGGTCGCCATCTCGCGGCGGGCCGACCGAATCGAACAACCTGCCATTGACCCGATGCCTCCGACGCCGGTCCGCCGTCTCAAGTGCCGTGGCCGCATCGACCGTGAGCGGCCCGAGCAACCACGAGGAGCACAGGCGATGTCCGATACCAACAGCATCAGCACGAGCAGCCCGGACCGGGAACCGGCGATGTCGCCGCCGGCG
>JBOGGX010000091.1:0-10671 GCA_050744245.1 Acidimicrobiales bacterium | reverse complement strand
GCCCTCGACCGCAGCCACCGGCTTGTCGGCCGGCGTCTCGGCCGGGGCCAGGCCGAGCTGGGCCCTGATCTGGGCCAGGCGGTTCTGGGCCTCGGCATTCATCGACGCCTGCTCGATCTCGAGCATGTGTGACTCGACCGACGTCGACTGGAGCTCGGCCATGCCCCGGGCCCGGGCGTAACGGGTCTCGATCTTCTCCCGCACCTCCTCGAGGGTGGGGACGTCTTCGCCGACGGTCTCGGACAGCGACGCCATGGCCTTGTTGAGCTGTTCCTGCATCTTGACCTGGTCGATCTGCGACATCAGGCGCTGGCGCTCGCTGAGCTTCTTCTGCAGGGCGTTGGCGTTCTGGGTGACGGCGACCTTGGCCTGCTCGGCCGCCTGGGTCGACTGGAGGCTCAGGGTCTTGAGGGTGTCGACCTCCTGCTCGAGGGCGATGAGCCGGTTGGCGAAGGCCTCGGCCGCGTTCGTGTACTCGACGGCCTTGGTCTGGTTGCCCTTCTTGCCCGCCTCGTCGGCCATGAGCACGGCCTGACGGGCGTTGCCGTTGACCCGCTCCATCTCCTCCATGGCCCGGCTGAGCCGCATGTCGGTCTGCTTCTGGTTGGCGATCACGTTGGCCGCCTGTTCCTTGAGCCGCCGATGCTGCTCCTGCGCCTCCATGATCGCCTGTTCGAGCTGCACCTTCGGGTCGGCCCGTTCGTCGAGCGAACCGGAGACCTTGGCCGTGAGGTACTTCCACCAGCGTCGGAGAGCCTTGATCATGGGCTCGGAGCCTATCGGCGCCGCAGTCGGGATCGAAGCCCGCCGATCTCGTCGGCCCGCAGCAACAGCAGGGCGGCGGCGTACACGGCGACACCGACCACCACCGCCACCGTCACCTGCAGCACCGCTTCGCCACCCGTCGGACCGCCCACCGTCCTGGTCACCACCCAGACGGCCACGCCCATCACCGCGGCGGCGAGGGTCAGCCGGGCCAGGCTCGCCGCCAGCCGGCGTCCATGGATGCCGCCGACCCTTCGGCCCAGGACGACCAGGGCCACCACGGCGACGACCGAGTACGACACGGCGTAGGCCAGGGCGAGGCCCTTGGCGCCGTGGTCGCCGACGAGCGCGACGGCGAGGGCGACCTTCAACCCGTTGGCGACGAGGTTGAGCACGAACGGTGTCCTCGTGTCGCGCAGGGCGTAGAACCCGCGGAGCGCGAACAGGTACACGCTGAAGCCGAGCAACCCGACGGCGAAGCCCGCCAGCACGCCGGCCGTGAGCCTGGCGTCGGCGGCGTCGAACTCGCCCCGTTGCAGCAGCACCGACACCAGTGGCCGGCTGAGTAGGACGTAGCCGATGCTGGCCGGCAGGATCAGCGTAGCCATGAGCCGAATGCCGAGCGAGAGCCGGTCACGGTAGGCGGGCCAGTCGCGGCGGATGGCGGCGTCGGCCATCTCGGGAACGAACGTGGTCATGAACGAGACCGCGATGAGGCCGTGGGGCAGCTGGAAGAAGACGAACGCGAACGTGTAGGCCGCGACCTGACCGGGTTGGTCGTAGGCGAGGGCGAGCAACACGGCCAGCCCCACCTGGTTGGCGGCGACGTAGCCGACCGTCCACCCCGACAGGCGGAGCACCTGGATGACCGCCGGGTGCTTCCAGTCGAGGTTCCATCGCAGCCGCCAGCCGGCCCTGCGCACCGCGGGCACCAGCGGCACGGTCATGGCCACGATGCCTGCGGTCGTGCCCAGACCGATGAGGAGCTGGAGGCCGACGTTCTCGCGTACTAGCGCGAACGTGAGGGTCTCGCCGGCCACGGCCGCCGCCAGCAGCAGCGCGGCACACACCACGACGTTGTTGAGGATCGGGCTGAACGCGGGGGCGAAGAACCGGCGGCGGGCGTGGAGCAGCGCGGTCGCCAGGGCGGTCAGGCCGTAGAAGAACATCTGGGGGAGGAACATCCGCATGAACGGCACGGCCAACTCGGCCTGGACCGCGGCCTCCTCCGGCGTGAGCCGCCAGGCGTAGAGCTGGAAGATGGCCGGCGCAGCGACCACCCCGATCGCGGAGATGACGACCAGCACGACGGCGGCCACGGTCACGATCGCCGAGGCCCCGTCCGGGTCGTCGCGCCCGGCCTGTTCGACCAGGATCGGCACCAGCGTGGCCGACAGGACCCCGCCGAGGATGAGCTCGTACACCATGTTCGGCGTGTTGTTGGCCAGGGCGTAGGAGTCGGCCAGGGCGCCGAGCCCGAACACGGCGCCGATGACCGCGACCCGAACCAGCCCGGTGATGCGGCTGGCGGCCGTGCCGACGGCGACGACCGCACTCGATTGGACGAGGCGACCGGTCGTGACGTCGCTGGCGACCGCGACCGACGGCTCCGCCGTGGCGATCTCGTCCTCGTCGGTGAGGTTGCCGTCCACGGCGCTAGCCGGGCGCCGGCTCGGACGAGCCGGGAAGCTCCGGTGGCCGACCGATCTCGTCCACCTCCTCGAGCGCCAGCCGCAGCGCCTCCATGTCGTGGACGACGTCGTCGATCTGGGCCCCGAGCCCGGCCAGGTCGGCGCCCTTGTCGGCGACGACGACGAGCTCGGACGCCCGGGCCACGGCCTCGTCGAGCCGGGCGTTGAGCAACTGGAGTCTGGCCTTCGTGTCGTTGAGCGTGCGGTCGAGCCGTTCGGCCGACGCCAGCTGCGACTCGAGGGCGGCCGCGGTGTCGGCGGCGGACCGGTCCGACGCCAGCCGCTCGCCGTCGGCCCGCAGCCGATCGAGCTCGGCCGCCGCCGCCCGGCGGTCGATGCGGCGCCTGGCCTCGGTGATCGACTGGCCCTCCCGCGCGATGCGCCACGTTTCCTCGACACCGCGGTCGATCCTGGCTGCGAACTCGACGAGCCGATCGCGCACCGGACCGGCCCGGGCGGGCGCGAGCGCCGCGGTGAACCGGTTGCGGGCCTGTATGGCGTCCTGCACCGGCCGGCGCCACGGCTCGCTCACGGCGAAGGGGTCGACGCGACGGTTGATCGGTGGGGCGCCCATTCGTCGCCACGCGACCGTCGCGGCCGTGCCGGCGGCCCACCCGACGAGGGCGCCGATGACGGCGGGCAGCACGGCGCTGCCGACGAGCGCGCCGAGCAGGGCGCCGACGACGCCGAGCACGATCGCCAGCGGCGAGATGGTGGCCCTGGCGTTCACGACGAGAGGCCCTGGCCCGGTTCGGGGATGTCGTCGGCGACGAACGTCACCAGCTGCTCGTCCGTCGGCTCGGCGATGGCGACCAGACGGCTGGCCTGATGGGCCACGGCCGATTCGAAGAGGTTGCGGGCCAACCGGCCGTTGCCGAAACCCTTGCTGCGGGGGGCGGCATCGAACCAGGCCAGCAGCTTGGCCCTGGCCTCGTCGTTCAGCCGGTACTGGCCCTTGGCGCCGATCGATTCGAAGATCTTGACCAGTTCGGGCCCGGTGTAGTCGGGGAAGTAGATGACCCGAGGAAAGCGCGACCGCATGCCCGGGTTGAAGTCGAGGAACTCCTCCATCTCGTTCGGGTAGCCGGCCACGATCACCACGACCGAGTCGCGCCGGTCTTCGGCCAGCTTGACGATGGTGTCGATGGCCTCCCGACCGAAGTCGCGCTCGCCCCCGCGCATGAGCGAGTAGGCCTCGTCGACGAGGATCACGCCCTCCTCGGCCCGGTCGAACACGTCGCGCACCTGGATGGCGGTCTGACCGACGTAGCCGGCGACCAGTTGCGACCGGTCGGTTTCGACCAGGTGGCCCTTGTCCACGACACCCAGCGTCCGGTAGAGCTGGGCCAGCAGCCGGGCCACGGTGGTCTTCCCCGTCCCCGGGTTGCCGGTGAACACGAGGTGCCGGCTCTGGTCCAGCGTCGGCAGCTTCCGGTCGCTGCGGATCTTCTCCACCCGGAGCAGGTCGGTGACGAGCCGCACCTCCTTCTTGACGCCATCCAACCCGATCAGGGCGTCGAGCTCGGCCATCAGTTCCTCGATCGGCCGGGGCGGCTCGAGCGGGGCGGCCTCGACCTCGGCCACCGCGGCGGCGGCCGCGACCGGATCGCCACCGGCGGCCACCGGTTGGCCACGACCGGCGGCCTGGTTGATGGCCTGCAACAGCACGCCGCGGAATCGCTCGATGGCCTCGAGCTCGGCTCGGGCCGTGTGCAGGTCGATCGAGGCGATGGCGAAGGCGAGCTCGAGGCTGCGCTCGTAGTACATGCGGGCATGGCCCGTGCCCCGCTTGGCGTCGGAGCGAACGAGGATATCGAACAGCGTCGACGGCCTCTCGAGGTAGCGCACCTTCCCGTCCACCAGCCCGGCCTTGCGGACGTCGCGCGGCGTGGCCCCGCCGAGCTGGGTGTCGAGCACTCCGGCGAACCCGCCGATCAGCGCCCACAGCTCGTCGTCGGTGTGCAACCCGTCCGCGTCGATGAAGCCGGCGCACAGGTTGAACGCCTCCAGCACGACGTCGCGCCGCAGCTTGTCGGCCGTCACGCCCTCGATCTCGATGGCAACGGCGGCCACGACCGGCGCCAATTGCTGGACGAACCGGTCGACCGGCTCCCTGAGGACGTTGCGCTCACTCATCTCGATCCCATGTTGCCCCAGTATTCTCGGCCCATGGCGCAGACCCCGGCGATGAGCGAGCTCGGCCGACGGGCCAAGGTCGCGGCCCGGCTGCTGGCGACGGCGCCGACCGACGCCAAGAACACCGCACTCACCACGGCCGCCGACCTGCTCGTCGCCCGGGCCGACGACATCCTGGCCGCCAACCGGTCAGACGTCGAGCGGGCCGAGGGTGGCGACGCCACCACCACGGTCGTCGACCGTCTCCGGCTCTCGCCCGGCCGGATCGACGGCATGGCCGCCGGGCTTCGCCAGGTGGCCGCCCTGCCCGACCCGGTCGGCGAGGTGGCCGAGCAGTCGACCAGGCCGAACGGGCTCGCCGTCCGCCGGGTGCGGGTGCCGCTGGGCGTGGTCGCCATCATCTACGAGAACCGCCCCAACGTCACCAGCGACTCGTTCGGGCTGTGCCTCAAGTCGGGCAACGCCGTGTTTCTCCGCGGTTCCTCGGGTGCCATCGACTCCAACCTCGCCATCGCCGGCGTCCTCCGCGAGGCGTGCGCCAAGGCCGGCCTGCCCGACGACTCGATCATCCTGGTCGACGACACCAGCCACGAGGCCGCCGTCGAGTTCATGCGCCTGCGCGGCGTCATCGACTGCCTCATCCCGCGTGGTGGACCGTCGCTGATCCGGGCGATCCTCGATCACGCCACCGTGCCCTACGTCATCGACGGCGACGGCAACTGCCACGTCTACGTCGACGCCGAGGCCGATCTCGACATGGCCGCCGACATCGTGGTCAACGCCAAAACCCAGCGACCGTCGGTGTGCAACGCGGCCGAGACCCTGTTGGTGCACGCCGACATCGCCCCGAGCTTCCTTCCGCTGGTGGTGCCGCTGCTCGACGGCGTCGAGCTGGTCGGCGACGCGAGCGCGCGCGCCCTGGTCGACGGCATGGGCCCGGCCACCGACGACGACTACGCCCGCGAGTTTCTCGACATGAAGCTGGCGGTGCGGGTGGTCGACGATCTCGACCAGGCGATCGACCACATCGGACGGTTCGGCACCGGTCACAGCGAGGCGATCGTCACCGGCGACACCGACGCCGCCGACCGGTTCTGTCGTGAGGTCGACGCGGCCGCCGTGCTCGTCAACGCCTCGACCCGGTTCGTCGACGGCGACGAGCTCGGCCTGGGCGCGGAGATCGGCATCTCCACCCAGAAGCTGCACGCCCGCGGTCCCATGGGGCTGCGCGAGCTGACCACGCTCAAGTACGTCATCGAGGGCACCGGCCAGATCCGCGCCTGACCCGCCATTCTGTGGCGACTTACGCATCCATAACCGGCCCATTCCGACACAGAGGCGGAGTTGGCCGGATATGCGGGTCGAAGTCGCCACATTTCAGGCCTCGGCGGTCCGGTCCCAGCGGTCGATGCGAGTCAAGCCGTCGAGCGACCGGCCCCACTGGTACGCCCACGCCCGCTCGTCGGCGTCGGTGACGACGGCGATGCGGACGAACAAGCCGTCGACGCTGCCCTCCACCCCGTCCAGCAGGCGCAGGGCCTCGTCGGTCCGACCCGGATCGAGGTCGACGGTCGTCCCCGGGATGCGATCGCCGCCCGCGCCGAACACGGCCGCCGGCCATCCCTTGCCGCTGTCGCAGAGGCGGCCGCCGACGGTGGCCGGGCGGAAGCCGGTCGCGAACGGTTCGAGGAAGGACCACCGCAGCCGGCCCGGCTGGAGGGTGCCGTAGACGAAGAGACGGGGAGGTTCGATCACTCCCGACCCGCGGCCTTGAGCACCCGCACGGCGTGGAACGTCACCATCTCGCTCGGTTTCGTCGGTCCCCAGTCGACGGCTTCCGGGTAGCTCTTGGCGCCCGGCGCGTTCCACCACTTCCCGTTGGCGGCCCAACGCCCGTCGGGTCGCCGGGCCGCGTCGACCACGTCGACGGCCTCGGCCGCCCGCTCGTCGCCGGCGAGCCCGCCATCGGCCAGCACCCGCAGGCCGAACAGCACGTCGTGGTTCCAGTAGGGCGGGTAGCGAAGCTTGAGGTAGTGGGGCCAGGCCGCCTCCCGCCGCCGCTCCGACCGGAACAACCCGGCCCGCAGGAACATCTCGGCCGCCCGTTCGATGACGCCGTCGACCCGGCCGTCGCCGGTGGCCCGCCGGTAGGCGCGCCACTCGTCGTTCCATGAGTCGACGCGGGTGGCGGGCCAGCCCCGCCACCCGCGTGAACCGGAGCCCCGACGCCCAGGCCAGCTCGGCGTCGATCGCCGGGCCGCGGCGCCCGTCGCCGGTCGGATGGCGAAGGTCGGCCAGCGACACCAGCCGCCAGTGCCCGCCGTTCCACTTGGTGTACGGCGTGACCCCGAAGCGGCCGTCCGGCTCCAACCCTGCGAGCAGGGCCGCCACCTTGGGCCCATCGGGAATCGCATCGCGGGCCGCCACGACGTCAGCGTCGTCGTCGGGACGGCCGGCCAGCTCGGTCAGCGTTCGGTTCCGCACCGCCGGCTCCTCGGATCCCAGGAGCCGCTCAACGGCCGCGGCCGCGTCGGCGGCTACTGCACGCAGAACTCGTTCCCCTCCGGGTCCTGCATGATGACCCAGTACTCCCCAAAGCGGCCGACCTCGCCCGGCTTGAACACGGTGGCCCCCTCGCCGACCAGCCGCTCGACCTCGGTGTCGACCTTACCGCGCCGCTCGTCCTCCGGGGTCGCCCGCCCTCCGCCGGCATTGACGTCGACGTGCACGCGGTTCTTTCCCTGTTTGGGCTCGGGGACCCGCTGGAAGAAGATCCGCGGTCCCTTCCCGTCGGGGTCGCTGACCGCCGACGCCGAGTTCCACTCCGACTCGGGCACGCCCTGCTCGCGCAGGAAGTCCGGCCATGAGGCGAAGCCCGGCGGGGGATCGTCGAGCTTGTAGTGCAGGTCGGCGGCCCAGAACTGCGACAGCGCGGCCGGGTCGGCGCAGTCGATGACGACCTGGATCGATGTGGCCATGGCGAGCGAACCTAGCCCCCGATCCGGACAGTCGCTGACCGGGTTTCAGATGGCCCCGGGCCAGTGGTTCCAGCGCTCGATCACCGGCGTCTCCCGCTCGTGGCCGAGCACCGACAGCGAACCGGCGTGGAGGGCGAACTGCCGGCCGTCGGTGGCGGGGAGCTTGAGCCAGCGGGCGGCGATGACCCGGGACATGTGGCCGTGCCCGAACAGGGCGACGTCGTCGCCTCGGTCGACGATCGGTCGGCACCGGTCGAGCACCTTGTCGGCCCGGGCGGCGACCTCGTCGGCCGTCTCGGCATTCGGCGTCGGGTGGGTCCACACCCGCCAGCCGGGCACCGTCGTGCGGATGTCCGGCGTGGTGATCCCCTCGTAGTCCCCGTAGTCCCACTCCATCAGGTCGGTGTCGACCTCGACCCTGTCACCCAGCCCGGCCAGCGTGCAGGTGTCGAGGGCGCGGCGCATCGGGCTCGACAGAACCATGGCGAAGTTGAACTTGGCGAGCATCGGTCCGAGGGCTTCGGCATCCCTCCGACCGTGCTCCAGCAACGGCAGGTCGGTGCGGCTCGTGTGCTGGCCGCTGGCACTCCACTCGGTCTCCCCGTGGCGGACCAGCACGATCTGACCGGGTTCCAGCTCGTCGGGCACGGCGTCATCGTAGGTCCCGCTCTCTTGACCGCGCGGTCAACTTCGTCGGCTACCCTCGGCCGATGGACTACCGCTTCGAGTCCGTCCCCGCAGTGCGCGAGGGGCTCGGACAGGTCGGCTACCTGGCCGATGAGGGCATCGCCGGCATCGTGTACCTGGCCGATCGGCTGCAGAAACCGGTGCTGGTGGAGGGACCCGCGGGCACGGGCAAGACGCAGCTGGCGAAGTCGGTGGCCGAGCTCACCGGCGCCCGCCTCATCCGGCTCCAGTGCTACGAGGGCCTCGACGAGGCCAAGGCCCTGTACGAGTGGAACTACAAGAAGCAGCTGCTGCGGATCCAGGCCCAGCGCGTCATCGACGAGGCCGAGCAGCCGTCCGAGCGCCACGCCACCTGGCACGACATCGAGGACGACATCTTCGCCGAGGAGTTCCTCCTCACCCGTCCGCTGCTCGAGGCCATCCGGGCCGACCGGCCGGTGGTGCTCCTGATCGACGAGGTCGACCGGGTCGAGGTCGAGACCGAGGCCCTCCTGCTCGAGGTGCTGTCCGACTACCAGGTCTCGATCCCCGAGCTGGGCACGGTCACCGCCACCCAGATCCCTCTGGTCTTCCTGACCTCGAACAACACCAGGGAGCTGTCCGAGGCCCTCAAGCGGCGCTGTCTCTACCTCCACCTCGAGTATCCGGAGCTCGAGCGCGAGAAGCAGATCGTGCTCACCAAGGTCCCGGAGATCACCGACAACCTGGCCGACCAGGTGGCCAGGATCGTGCGCTCGATCCGCCAGCTCGAGCTCAAGAAGCCGCCATCGGTGTCCGAGACCATCGATTGGGCCAGGACGCTGGTGCTGCTCGGTGTCGAGCAGGTCGACGGCGAGGTGGCCACTGGCACGGCCAACATCCTGCTCAAGTATCAGAGCGACATCGCCAAGGCGGTCCGGGAGTTCGCCGACGAGGGCAAGGCCTGGGCCAAGGGGGGACCGGCCGCCCGGTCGTGACGACGGCATGACCACCGCGTGACCACCGACTCTTCACCGGCGTCGCAGTTGCCAACGGGCGACCGGATGCTCGACCTGCTCACCGGCTTCATCACCGAGCTGCGCGAGGCCGGCCTGCCCGTCAGCCTGACGGAGAACCTCGACGCCATGGAGGCGGTGACCCAGATCCCGCTCGAGGACCGAATCGCCTTCAAGTACGCCTTGGGCGCCACCCTGGTGAAGAACCACGCCCACTGGCGGGCCTTCGAGACGCTGTTCGAGGTGTACTTCTCGCTGCGGGGCGGACGCTACGAGATCGGCTCCGACGACGATCCGCTCGCCATGCTCGACCCGGACGCACTGGCCCGCATGATGGGCGAGGACGGCGGCGAACGCCGGGGGGCGGGCGGCGCGGGCGAGGCCCTCACCGCCGAGCAGCTGGTCGAGCTGCTGTTCAAGGCGCTGCTCGACGGGAACGAGGCGCTGCTCCGGGCGTTGGCCCGCCAGGCCGTGCGCCGGCACGCGGGCATGGAGCCGGGCCGCCCCGTCGGCGGCACCTACTACCTCTACCGCACCCTCCGCCGGCTCGACCTCGACAACGTCCTCGACCGGCTGATGGAACAGGTGCGGGCCGAGGTGCCCGAGCTCACAGCCTTCGAGGAGCGGCTCGAGCTCGACGAGTTCCAGACCCGCATCGAGCAGCTGCGCCGCGAGGTCGAGGCCGAGATCCGGCGGCGGCTGGTCGCCGACCGGGGGGTCGAGGCCATGGCCCGCACCCTGCGCAAGCCGTTGCCGGAAGAGGTCGACTTCATGCACGCCAGCCGGGACGAGATCACCCAGCTGCGCAAGGCGATCTATCCGCTGGCCCGCCGGCTGGCCGTCCGCCTGGCCCGCAAGCGTCGCCACCGGCGTCGGGGCCCGCTCGACTTCAGGAGCACGGTGCGCCACTCGCTCTCCTACGGCGGTGTGCCGGCCGAACCCAAGTTCCGTTATCCCAAGCCGGCCAAGCCGGAGATCTTCGTGCTGGCCGACATCTCGGGCTCGGTGGCGGCGTTCGCCCGGTTCACCCTCCACCTGGTGTATGCGCTGGCCGCCCAGTTCTCGAAGGTCCGGTCGTTCGTCTTCATCGACGGCGTCGACGAGGTGACCCGCTTCTTCGACGGCGTCGACGACATCGCCGAGGCGGTCCACAAGGTGAACACCGAGGCCGACGTCGTGTGGGTCGACGGCCACTCCGACTACGGCCACGCCTTCGAGGTCTGGCACGGCCAGCATCTCTACGAGGTGACGAACAAGACCTCCGTCATCGTGCTCGGCGACGCCCGCAACAACTATCACGGCGCCCAGGCCTGGGTGCTCGACCCCCTCCGCAAGCGGGCGCGCCACCTGTACTGGCTCAACCCCGAGCCCCGCGGCTACTGGGACAGCGGCGACTCGATCATCGGCGAGTACGCGCCGTACTGCGACGGCGTCTACGAG
>JBOGGX010000090.1:0-3755 GCA_050744245.1 Acidimicrobiales bacterium | reverse complement strand
ACACTGCTTCAGCACCTCAGGCGACCGCGTGAGCTGCTGATCGCGCTGTCGACACCAGCACTGCACGACACGCCTCGACCGAACGCGCCAACCGCCGACTCCCCGACACGCGACTGCGCGCCCACATGACCTCTCTGTGTTCAGCGCCAGCCGCCCAACCGGCCCGATTCACACCAGCCACCTAGGCTGGGAGCCCGTCATGAAGGAACTGCAACGAGTCATCGACGTGACGCTCGTGGCGGCCAGCGCCCTGGCGCGTCAGGTCTATGCGAACGACCGGTGGTCGGCTGCCGGAGTCCAACGCTTCATCAACAAGGTGATGGCGGCCACCGTCGCCACCGTCCGCGCCGACGGCCGGCCGCACGCGGCCGTCGTACTTACCGCCTGCTTGAACGGCACGGTGTACTTCACGGCCTCGGACGGTTCGTTGCTGTTGCGCAACCTCGAACGGCTGCCCTCCGTCTCGATGACGGTTACCGACCGCGACCACGACCTCACCATCCAGGGCCACGTCGACAGGCTCGGAAGGGCCAGCGATCAGACGGAGCTGGTCAACGAGCTGCACGGGATCTCCGGGCGCGGTCAGTTCATCCCGAGACACTGGGACGGCTACCTCTACGCCGTGCACATCGACCGCATCTTCCTCAGCCGCTGACCAGGCGCGAGCCGGACGTCTGGACCTACACCCGGTCCCACCAGGCTCGCAAGCGACACGACGGGCTCCGTACGCCTGGCAGGGGGGACAATCCGACGCATGCATGCGGGGTCATGGTCGTGACGGGCCTCGTGGGCTTGTGGACGAAGGTCGCCCACCGTGGCGGTCGAACTCGTAGCGCAGGGCGGAGCGGGCCTGGTGGCCCGGTCGCTGCCGGGGAAGCAGAGGAGTCGAAGGGAGGTGTTCGTGGCTGAGTTGGTGGAGGTTGCGGGGATCGAGGCTGTGCCGCCCGGAAGGCGGGCACTCGGCGCCGTACGCTGGGAGCCCCGAGCACGAGGGGTGGGGTTTGACGATGCCACCGGATGATCCCCGCTTGGCCCTTGAACGAGCCCAGGACGAGGCGGCGAAGAAATGGCTCGAGGCGGGCGCAAAGGGACGACCCCAGTGGGCTCTCCGGGAAAGCAGGAGGGTTCCCATGTTCGGCATCGTCGTGTTCGTGGCCGTGCTCGTTCTCGTCGTCGCCATCGTGGTCGGCTTCGCGGCGTAGCGCCGGGCTCGGTGTAACGCCGCTGCATCAGGCGCGGTCGCGCTCCTCACCGGGGTCTTCATCGATCCTCGGTATGACAACACCCATGAGCGTGCCCGCAGCCACGGCGCATGGGCGCCGTCATGGACCACCGGGATCGGGCCCGAACCGTGGCTGATCTCGGTGGTCGGCGGCGGGGGCCGAGGATGAGAGGGGCGGGCGGAGTGGGAGGCCCGCGTTCCGAGGACGCGTATCATTGGCGGGAGGTTCTCGGCTGCTGGGCACACGATGAGCGAGGTCGAGCGGTGGCGTGCCCCTCGACCTCGCCAGGCGACACCCAGGCGGCGGATCCCCGGGCCGCGGCCGGGTGGGGTTCCCCGGCGCTCCTTGCCGTGGCCGCGGGCGACGAGCCAGGCGATGGTGCGTCCCAGAAGACGCACGACATGGTGGCGCTGGTCATCTTCGGCACCCAGCCTCTCTCTGCTGTCGGCCACAGACCACCCGGACACGTCGGAGGGGAAAGTGACCTGCGACGCAAGGTTCAAAGGCTGCGAGCTCGCCGGGCGGGGCCCATCTGCACCCGGTCTCTGCTTGTGTGTGTGTGTGGGGGGGGCATCCGTGCCCAGATCGGCCATGCCTCAGCGCCGTCCGCCAGGTTGACACCGATGTGCCGGAGAGCCCCCGAAAGGTGCGAGCGGCAGCGACCTCGGGACCGAGGTGATCGTCGACCGTTGACAGGCTCGCCTGGCTCCCCTAAGCACGGAAAGGAACAGCCGAAAGGAGGCTGCCATGGCGACCGATCTCGCCGTCACGGTGGAAGACAAGCCGGGCGAGCTGGCCAATCTGGGCGAGGCGACCGGCCGGGCCGGGATCAACATCGACGGGGTGTGCTGCTACTCCTGTCAGGGGCGGTTCGTCGTGCACCTATTGGTCGACGATGCCGCCGGGGCCCGCCGGGCCATCGAGGGTGCCGGCTACACCCTCATCGAGGAACGCGACGTCGTCGTGGCCGGGCTCGAGGATCGGCCCGGCGCCCTCGGGGAAACCACCCGCAGGGTCGCCGACGCCGGCGTGAACATCGAGCTCGCGTACCTTGCCACCAACACCCGCCTGGTCCTCGGTGCCGCCGACATCAACAAGCTGAAGGCCGTCATCTGAAGACGGGAAGACGGGACACCAGGCCGACGCTTCTATGTCTGTCACGGGGTCGTTGTGACGGTATGGGCGAGGTGCGCGAGGAGGCGCCAGACGCGCCGGGCGATGTAGCGCTTGAGGCACCGTTGGATCTCTCGTTCGGTCCTGCCCTGCTGGAGTCGCCGTTCGATGTAGGCCTTGGTGCGAGGGCAGCAACGGGCGCGGGTTAGGGCCACGAAGTACAGGGCGCGGTTGAGTTGGCGGTCGCCGCCCCGGTTGAGGCGGTGCCTGACGGTCTGCCCGGATGAGGCGTCGATGGGGGCGGCGCCGCCGAGGCAGGCGTAGGCGCCGTCGGTGCGGCACCGACCCGGGTGTGACCAGCGATGTAGAACTCGGCCGCAGTGACATAGCCGACGCCGACCTCGGCCAGCAGCTGAGGGACGGTGGCATCGAGCATGGTCGCCAGGGCGGCGTCGTGGCCGGCGATCTCGGCACCGAGGAACTGGATCCGGCAGGCCACGGCCCGCATCGCCGTCCGGGTGGCCCGCTCGTCGGTCGGCCTCCAGGGTGTGTTCCGCCAGGCGGCGCAGCGGGCCACCTGGTGTGCGGTGCGCAGGCCCCGCAGCTGGCTGCCGACCGACTCGAGGCGGTCACGATGAACGCCTTGAGCTCGTTGATGGCCGCGGTCCGGGCCCGCACGGCGGCGGCTCGGGCCACGTGATGGACCCGAATCGCCTGCCGCATGCCCCCGGCCCGGGGCTGGGCGAGACGATCACGACCGAGGGCCTCCCGGGCGGATGGCGTCCAGGGCGTCGGTCTTGGCGCCGTCCTTGGCCGCTCTGGTGGTGGCCCGATCAAACTCCACGACCCACTTGTCGGCCGCCACGCTGGATGAGCATGACGGCGACACGTTGGATGAGGATGAGTGTCGCGGCCAACCGAGCGCCGGGCATCGGCCGCTGGCGACGACGCGGTGCTGATGGTGTTCGGACTCGCGCGGGGTCTACAGGGGACGCGACGGCTGAGGAGCGAGCATGAGCGCGCCGGTGAGCGCGGCGACGGCATGCCAGCTCGATCGGGCGGGACCGAACCGGCGTATCGCCGCGGCGGCGGCGAGGCCCAGGGTCTCGAGAGCGTCAGCGAACGGGCTGCCTCGCGACCGGACCGGTGGGTGGCCGCCGTCGAGCTGGTACAGCGCGACGGTGGCGTCGCGGCCCAGCTGTTCGGCCCGGCTGGCGAAACGCCGGCGCCAGCCCCGCACCGTCGACGCCGGCATGCCAAGCTGGGCGGCGGTGCGACGATACCCGTGACCGGCCAGCTTGGCGATCAGCGCCGCCCCGATGACCTCGATGGCGTCGCGGCGGCGGGCCAGCGTCGAGGTCGGCGTGAGCACGTGAGTGGCTCGACACACGCGACAACGGGACCGGCGGGGTCGCAGCC
>JBOGGX010000089.1:0-1856 GCA_050744245.1 Acidimicrobiales bacterium | reverse complement strand
GGCTGCGACCGCGCGGGCCGCGCGCGCGCCCGCAGCGACCGGGGCCGAGCGCGATGCCTCGACGGAGTCCCCGGCCGATACCCCGTCCGCGGAGCCCGTGCCCGTTGGGGCCGCCGGCGGCGAGACCGCCACCGAAACCGACACCGTGGAGTCCTGAGACCAATGCCCGAGTTCACCGGCAAGGATGTCCAACTTCTCCGCCAGGCGAGCGGCGCGGGGATGATGGACGCCAAGCGCGCCCTCACCGAGACCGGAGGCGACCACGAGGCTGCGGCGCGCTGGCTGCGCGAGAAGGGGCTGGGCAAGGCCGACTCCCGGGGCAGCCGCGACAACACCCAGGGCGCGGTCGCCATCTCGGTCGACGGCCGCGTGGCGGCCATCGTCGAGCTCAAGTGCGAGACCGACTTCGTGGCCAAGTCCGACGGCTTCGTCGCCGCGGCCCAGGAGCTGGCCGACGCCATCGCGGCCGACGGCGAGGGTGCGGTCGACGACTTCAAGGACGCCGTCGACGACCTGAAGATCACGCTCAAGGAGAACATCGAGGTCGGCCAGACGGTTCGCATCGACGCAGCCGATGGCAACGTCCTCGACACCTACCTGCACCGGCAGGACGGGCGTGGTGTCAACGCGGTGGCCGTCGAACTGGCCGGAGGCACCCAGGAGGTGGCCCACGACCTGGCGGTGCACATCGCCTTCACCAAGCCCCACTACCTCACCCGCGACGACGTCCCGGCCGAGGTCATCGACGCCGAGCGGCAGGTCCTCGAGGCCCAGACCCGCCAGGAGGGCAAGCCGGAAGCGGCCCTCACCAAGATCGTCGACGGCAAGCTCGGCGGCTGGCTCAAGGAGCACGTCCTGCTCGAGCAGAAGTGGGTGCGCGACGAGAAGCAGACCATCCGTGACCTGCTCGATTCGGCCGGCGCCGACCTGGTGCGGTTCGCCCAGGTCTACATAGGGAGCTAGAACCATCGCCGTGCTCCACGACCGACAGCCGCACGAGCCGACCGCGTCGGCCCGGGGCGGCTGGTCGCGGATCGTGCTCAAGCTCTCGGGCGAGGCGTTCGCAGGTGAGAGCGGCTACGGCATCGACGGAAAGGTCGTCGAATACCTCGCGTCCGAGATCGTCGAGGTCAGACGCGACCTCGGCATCGACATCGCGGTGGTGGTCGGCGGGGGCAACATCTGGCGAGGAATGACCGGCGCCGGCGCCGGGATGGACCGGGCCCAGGCCGACTACATGGGCATGCTGGCCACGGTCATCAACGCCCTGGCCCTCCAGGACATGCTCGAGCGGTTCGAACAACCGACGCGCGTCCAGACCGCCATCCACATGGCCCAGGTGGCCGAGCCCTACATTCGTCGGCGCGCCGTGCGCCACCTCGAGAAGGGGCGGGTGGTGATCTTCGCCGCCGGGAGTGGCAACCCGTTCTTCACGACCGACACCACGGCCGCGCTCCGAGCGGTCGAGATGGAGGCCGGGGTGCTGCTCAAGGGCAGTCATTCGGGGACCGACGGCATCTACAGCGACGATCCTCGTACCAACCCGGCGGCCGAGAGGATCGACGAGGTGAGCTATCTCGAGGTCATCAACCGCGGCCTTCAGGCGATGGATGCCACCGCGATCACCCTGTGCATGGACAACCGTCTGCCCATCGTCATGTTCGACGTCATGACCAAGGGCAACATCCGGTCCATACTCGAAGGCGAGCCGATCGGTACGCTGGTTCGGTGACCTCGCCAGGTGTGCTGGCGCCCGTGAGCGAGCCCGACGGGCGAGCGAACCATAGACACGGTGACTTCGCCGCGGAGCGGCGAGTCGTTCATCGGTGCCTCCTGCTCGGACTCGACGTGTGTTC
>JBOGGX010000088.1:0-1525 GCA_050744245.1 Acidimicrobiales bacterium | reverse complement strand
ACCGGGACCAGCGCCGCCCGCCAGCCGGGCCACGCCGGGTCGGGCGCCGGTGGTGGTCGCAACAGGTCGGACAGGCCTACGATCGCCGCCACCGCGCCGGCGCCGATGCGCACCGCCGGCTCGCTGGCGCCGACCGCGTCGACCAGCGGGCCGCCGATGGCCGCGGCGGCGACCACGGCCGTCATCCCGATCAACCCGCCCAGCCCGGCGACCAGCGCCACGTCGCGCCGCGACCGTGCGGCCCGGGGGACGCCGAACGCGGCCCGGAACGGGTTGAGCCCGGCGACGACGAGCGCGACCCACAGCCAGGCCGACGGGCCCGCTCCGTCGGTCGATCCATCACCCTCGCCCGAGGCGACGATCGGGATGGTTCGCAGCAGGCCGGACAGGGCGTGCTGCTGGTCGTCCATCCTGGTCTCGCCGTCCCTGAACCACGCGCCCAGGACCCGGTCGGGCTCGGCGAAGTCGGCCGCCTCCTCCCGGTCGGCCTGGGCGGCGACCGCCAGTCCGGCGACGCACCGGGCCCTGGCTGCGATCTCGGGCCGGGCGTCGGCCAGTTCCGGCTCGGCGGCTGAGGTCAACCACAGCCCGGTGAGCGCCTCGCCGATGACGCCGTAGCCGCCGCCGCGGGGCACGAATGGCCCGCGAACGAGCGCCCCCCAGGGCCCGGCGCGCTGGCTCAGCCAGCGCACCTGGCCACCGAACAGCCCCGCCTGGCGCCGGGCGTAGTCGGCCTCGACGTCGGACAACGCGACGCCCGCCCGTTCGGGGAACGACACGGTCTCGGCCTGGCCGTAGGCGGCCCAATGGTCGGGGAGCGGAGGCCAATAGCCCTCGACGTCGTCTCGGGGCCCGGCCATGTAGGCGCCGATCAGATCGGCGGTCGCCCCCCAACCCTCGTCGGGGAAGAGCTGGTGCAGCCGGGTCAGGGCCCAGTACGCCTCACCCGTGTAGTAGCGCGAGTAGACCCCGGCCGCGGCCCGGTCGGCGGCCAGGTCGTAGGAGGCGATGACCGCGCCGGAGGGCTCGATCTGGTCGACGAGGAACTGGCCCAGCCGGCGCAGCAGGTCGTCGTGGGTCGGGTCGCCGGTGACGAGTCGCCGCTCGGCCAGCCCCGCCGTGAGCAGGGCGGTCGCGCCGACCGGCAGCTCGCCGCCCGATCGCAGCGCGGTCCAGTCCCCCCGCTCGGCAAGCCGGTCGGTGGCCCATTCCACCCCTCGATCGGCCGAGGCCAGGGCGCCGGGAAGGTCGGCCCCGGCCGCCTGGTACAGGGCCATCAGCACGCCACCGTGCCGGATGACGTTGTACTCGGCGTAGGCGGTGTCCGTGGTGGCGTCGTAGCGGTACAGCCATTGGCCGTCCGGCTCCTGGTTGCGCACGAACCAGGCGACGGCCTCCCGGGCCGCGTCCCGAAGACCGGCCGCGCTGACCGCCGGGCAGCGCTCGGGCGGCGCGGCAAGGCCGAACACGACCACGACGGCGAGGAGCAGCCCGGCCCCGGCCCCCGCCAGCCGGCGGCGCGGCG
>JBOGGX010000087.1:0-22706 GCA_050744245.1 Acidimicrobiales bacterium | reverse complement strand
ATCCGGCTCCGCCGGTCGATCGGCAGCAAACCCTCGAGCCGGCCAAAGGCCGGCGCCTTCCATTCCTCGTCGAAGCTCTGCTTCGGCGAGGAGATGCCTCACAAGTCAAACAGTTCGCGCAGGGCGTCGGCCAGGCGCTCGCCCCTCGGCGTGCCGGCCGCGTCCTTGAGCCGAACGGTCGGCTCGTGCAGCAGCTTGGCCATGATGCCCTTGGTCAGCGCCTCGACCGCGTCCCGCTGACGCTCGTCGAGCCCGGCCAGCCGACCGGAGAGCCGGTCGAGCTCGGCCCGGCGCACGGCCTCGGCCTGGCGACGCATCGTCAACACGAGCGGCGCCACTTCGCGGGCGGTCGACTCGGCGACGTACCGCTCGAGCTGATCGTCGAGGAGACGGCGGGCCCGCTCGGCCTCGCGCCGGCGGTCGTCGATGTTCGACTCGACGAAGCGATTGACGTCGTCGATGTCAAGCAGGGTGAGGCCCGGGATGTCGGCGGCCGCGGCCACCACGTTGCGGGGCACGGCCACGTCGACCACGAGCAGCGGGCGCCCCCCGCGTCGCTCGGCCGCCGCCTCGAGGTCGTCGTGGTCGAGGATGGCAATGGGCGCCCCCGTGCTGGTGATGCAGACATCGACGTCGTCGAGCGTGCTCGGCAAGGCGCTGAGCGGCGCCACCCTGGCCCCCAGCTCGTTGGCCAGCATCTCGGCCGCGGCGGGCGTCCGGTTCACGACGACCAGCTCGGCCGGTTGGGAACCGGCCACCACCCGGGCCAGTTGCTCGCCCATCGACCCCGCGCCCACGACCACGACCCGCCGGCCGGCCACCCCGCCGACGCGGTCGGCGGCCATGGCCACCGCCGCCTGGGACACCGAGGTGATGCCGCGCGAGATGCCCGTCGCGGTGCGGGCCCGCTTCCCCGCCTCCAACGCATGGCGGAACAGCAGGTTGAGCATGGGCCCGGCCGCACCCTCGGCGCGGGCCCCGTCCCACGCGTCGGCGACCTGGCCGAGGATCTCGCTCTCGCCGAGGACGGCCGAGTCGAGCCCGGCGGCCACGCCGAAGAGATGCGACGCGGCGCGGACGTCGTGGTGGAAGTACAGGGCGTCGGCCACCCGATCGGGGGCCAGACCGGCCTGTTCGATCAGGAAGTCGCGCAGCTCGGCGTATCCCGCGTGGAACCGCTCGGCCACGGCGTACACCTCGACCCGGTGGCAGGTCGACAGCACGACCGCCTCGCTCAGGTTGGGCCGGAGCCTGAGGTCGTGCAGTGCCTTGGGTAGCGCCGCCTCCGGCACGGCCACCCGCTCGAGCACGTCGAGGGGTGCGCTGCGGTGGTTGAGCCCGATGACGACGACCGACACGCCGACCGCTCCTCCTACTCTCTGACCGCGGTTCTACGTTCGTGCCGATATTGCCGTTCGCCGCCGTCGAACGCCACCTGGGGCGGGCGCCCGGATCGGTGCTGCTGGTAGAAGCTGAGGATCTGGAGCTCGACGGCCAGGTCGACCTTGCGGACCGAGATGCCGTCGGGCACGGTGATGAGCGCCGGGGCGAAGTTCAGGATCGAGGTCACCCCCGCCTCGACCAGCCGGTCGGCCACGTCCTGGGCTGCGGCCGCCGGCGTGGCGATGATGCCGATGGCGGCGCCGAGATCGTCGACCAGGCCCGGAAGTGCGTCGATGTGACGGATGGTACGGCCGCCGACCGAGCTTCCGACCTTCTCCGGATCGATGTCCACCAGCGCCGCGACCGGGAACCCCCGGTCGCTGAACCCGCCGTAGTTCGCCAGGGCGTGACCCAGGTTGCCGACGCCCACGATCACCACCGGCCAGTCCTGGGTCAGCCCGAGCTCCCTGCTCATCTGGAAGAGCAGGAACTCGACGTCGTAGCCGACGCCGCGGGTCCCGTAGGAGCCGAGATAGGAGAGGTCCTTGCGCACCTTGGCCGCGTTGACCCCGGCCAGCTCGGCCAGCCGCTCGGACGAGATGGTGGTCGTCTGCTCGTTGGCCAGATCGAGCAGCGTCCTGAGGTAGACGGGGAGCCGGGCCACCGTGGCCTCGGGGATCCGGCGCCGGGCTCGGCTCTTGGAGCGCGACGACGAGGCGGTTTCGGACATGGCGGCCGGATCGTACGGCGGTGGTTCGCGTCGTCACAAATGCACGAGCCGCCGGCCGAACCCCAACGTTCTGTCGCCCGGACGTCTCGAAAACCGGGGCTGTCGGGCGACAGAACCAGATGGGTGGGCAGACTGGAGGCCGATGCAGACGGCGCTGGCCGCGACCGCGGGGTTGGTGGCGTTCGGGTTCGCCCTGTCGACCCTCGAGCGCTGGGTCGACCATCGCCGTCGCTACCAGCTGGCGTGGACCGTCGCCCTGTTCGCCTTCGCCGTCGCCTCGGCCGCCCAGTGGGCCGGGGCCGCGCTCGGGTGGAACGCGGTGAGCTTCCGGATCTTCTACCTGTTCGGGCCGATCGTCAGCGTGCCCGTGCTCGCCCTGGGCACCGTCTATCTGCTCGCCGGCCGGCGGGTCGGCGACCGGGTCGGCCTCGTCCTGCTGCTGGTCCTGCCCTTCGCCGCGGGTGTGCTCACCGTGGCGCCCCTGACCGCAGCCGTCGACCCGGACGTCTTCCCCCAGGGCTCCGACGTCTTCGGTCCGCTCCCCCGAGCCCTGGCCGCCGTGTTCTCCGGCGTGGCCGCGGTGGTGCTGGTCGGCGGGGCCGTGTTGAGCGCGGTCCGTCTGGCTCGGCGGCGGACCTCGCGCCGGCTGGCGCTGGCCAACGGCCTCATCGCCGCCGGCACCCTCCTGCTGTCGGCGGGCGGGCTGTTGAACTCGGTGGCCGACGAGATGGTGTCGTTCGCGGTGATGCACGCCATCGGCATCACCGTGGTGTTCCTCGGCTTCCTGGCCACCACCCCGGCTCAGCCGGTGGGGCCGAACCGTTCGACCCGGATGCTCTCGGCGGTGACGCCCAACCCCATCAGCAGCTCGCTGGCCGCGTCGGCGAAGCCGTCCGACCCGCAGATGTAGGTAGTGGCGCCGGTGATGGGCGCGGGCGCGAGATCGTCGGCCGTTATCCGCCCGGCCGGCCTGGTCGACGCCGGCGGCGCCTGCCTGGTGTAGACGACCTCGCTCTCCGGTCCGGGGAGCTCGTCGGCGTAGTACAGGTCGGCCGGCGAACGCACCGACACCACCAGCCGGGCCGGCGCGCCGTGCTGGCGGGCCAGCGGCCGGCCATCGAAGTCCCACACCACCCGGGCCCTGCCCCCGGTCACGTCAGCCAGCGGCAGGTTGGTGGTGTAGCCGGTGTGGGAGAAGGCCAGCACGTGGGTCGCCGCGGGGACCGGTTGGGCCGCCGCCAGCAGGGTGTCGACCGAGACACCCGAGAAGTTGACGCCGAGCTTCGACCACGTGGTGACGCAGTGGATGTCGCCCTCGTACGTCGCGTTCGGCAGAGCGTGGATCTCGTCCCAGGTCCACGCCGTCTCCCGCGCCACCAGGCCCTCGACGGTGAAGGTCCAGTCGTCGGTGGAGAGCCTCGGCGTGACCTCGGCGTTCAGCACCGGCCAGTCGTCCTCGGCGTCGTACTGGCCCGGCGGTAGCCCCGGGTCGCGCTCGCGGCGACCCCGGCCGAGGAACCCCCTCGTGAAGCGGCCCACCGCGTCGCTCGCTACCGCAGCGACCGGCGCAGCAGCTTGCCGGCGAAGCCACGCGGGATCTGGTCGACGAGCTCGACCGCGTCCGGGCACTTGTAGCGGGCGAGATGGGACTCGCAGAACCGGATCAGCTCGGCCTCGTCGACGGCCGCGTCGGCGTCGGGCGCCAGCACAACGAACACCTTGACCGCCTCGCCGGTGGCGTTGTCGGGCACTCCGACCGCGGCCGCTTCCTGCACCGCCGGGTGCTCCATCACCACCTCCTCGACCTCGGCCGGGTGGACGTTGAAGCCGGACACGATGATCAGGTCCTTGGCCCGGTCGACGATGTAGAGCAGCCCGTCGTCGTCGGTGACCCCCAGATCGCCCGTGCGCAACCACCCATCCGTGGTCAGGACGGTGCGGGTGGCCTCGTCGTCGTCCCAGTAGCCGGCAAACACGTTCGGGCCCCTGACCCTGATCTCGCCGCCGTCGCCGGCCAGGACATTCTCGCCGTCGACGTCGACCACCCTGACCTCGACGCCGGGCAGCGGGACACCGATCGACTCGACCGGGGCGTCCAACCCGACGGTGGTGGTCACCGCGGGCGAGGCCTCGGTCAGGCCATAGCCCTGGTGGAGGCGGAGGCCGAACCGGGCCTGGAACGCATCGGCCACCTCGGCCGACAGCGGCGCCGCCCCCGAGGCGGTCAGCCGGACGGCGGCGAAGGCCCGCGCCGAGGTCTCGCTCTCGGGCAGCCGGGTCAGGGCCGCGAACAGGGTTGGTGGGCCGCTCAGCAGCGTGATGCCGTGCTCGGCCATGGTGTCGACCGCGGCCTGGGGTTCGAATCGGTCGACGAGCACGAGCGTGGCGCCCGTCGCCAGCGTGAGGCCGAGCATGACGTTGAGGCCGAAGATGTGAAACAGCGGGAGCACGCCGAGGACAACGTCGTCGGCCGTCTGCACCGACCCGGGGTGGGCCAGCAGCTGGTCGATGTTGGCCTTGAGGCTGCCGTGGGTGAGCTTGGCCGCCTTCGGTGGGCCGGCGGTCCCGGTGGTGAACAGCAGCACGGCCAGGTCGGCGTCGGCCCGGTCGACGATCGCCGCCGGCGCACGACCATCCGCCTGGGCGACCAGTTCGTCCGGGGTGACGACGTGGTCGACCGCCGAACGCCACGACGGGTCGCCGTCCGGCGTCGCCCCGGCCACCACCGCCCGCGCGCCGACCGCGGCGAGCTCACGGGCCAGCTCGCGATCGGGGCTCTGCGGGTTGAGGGGCACCGCCACCAGGCCGGCGCCGAGGATGGCGAGGTAGGACGTGACGAAACCAGTGTCGTTGTCGCGGATGATCGCCACCCGGTCGCCGGGTTCGAGCCCGAGGCCGGACAGCCCGGCCCGCAGGTCGGCGACCCGCTCGCGCAGCTGGCCGTAGGTGATGGTCGCCCCCCGGTCGACCAGCGCCGACCGCTCGGCCGGATGGTCCTCGATGATGGCCGCGAGGTTCATGGGCCGGACGCTACCTGCATGGGCGCGGCCGCCGAGGAGACCCACCGGTCAAATTTCATGGCGGTGGACGTGAGCGGCAGGGTCAGGCTCGCACCGGCCTCCACGACGCGGCCCCGACGTTCTCGAGATCGAGGGTGACCGCGTTGGCGAGGGCGGCGTGATCGTCGACGGCATCGGTGAGCACCCGCAGGATCACCCGCTCGGCGTGGGTGCGGCCCCGGTCAAGCTCAACGTCGAGGCCGTCGTCGTCGAGGAAGGGTCGAACGCTGTCGATGACCTCTCGGAGCCTGCGGTCGACGATGGGCTCGAGGGGGATCCGACTGTTGTCGGTGGATCCCATGGCGGAACCACAGAGCCGAGCCGCCCGGTGGTGGTCCCCTGACAGGGCGGCGACATGGGCGAGCGATCATGTGGGCTGCTTCGAGGTCAACCCAGACCAACGTTACCATTGAGCTGGTTGCGGGGGATGGGCCCATGTCGTTTCGCCGCGTCCGCCGCGAGATGATCCAAGGTACGGCGTGCTCGACTACCTATTTCACCGCTGATCGATGAAGCGCATAAAGCTGCTCCCAGAGGTGCTGGTAGCGGGCTGCCTATCGGCGGTAATGGCGTACCTACTCTTGAGGGTTCTACGGTCAACGGGCAGAGACGACCGAATGGCAATAGCGTCCGCTCGGTTGCCGAACCAGCCGTCATCGTGATTCAGAGGAGTGTCAGCCGTCGGGGAGAGGCACGGCGACGACGGTCAGATTGTCGATGCCGGAGAAGTCGTCCGGGTTGCAGGTGTGGACCGGCAGGTCGTGGGCGAGGGCCGTCGCGGCGATCATCGCGTCGAATGAGCGTGCTGCACGCGTACGTCCGGCGCGGCGAAGCGACGCTGCGACCTGACCGAACCTGCGAGCAGCGGCGGCGTCGAACACGAGCGGTTCGAAGTCGGCCTCGGCCTGTTGCAGGTGAGCTTGGCGGGCGGCCCGCTCGTCGTCTGAGGAGGCGACCAGTGGTCCGACGGAAAGCTCAGCGAGCGTGACAACACTGATCAACGGCTCATCAGGAAGCGCCGTGGCGTCCTTGAGGCGGCCAAGCAACACGAGCGTGCTGGTGTCGAGCAGACCCGGCGTGGTCGTGGGGTTCACGGTGTCGAGTCGATGGCGCTGTCGATCTCGGCACGAAGTCGTGCCGGATCGACCGCCGGGAGCCGGCGCCGCCGCTCGATCAGTTGTTCGCGGGAGAGGCCCGCCGGGTGGAGCGGGCGCAGTTCGGCGACTGGTCGGCCGGCACGGGTCACGGTGACATGCTCGCCTCGCGCGACCCTGTCGACTACGGCGCCGCCGTGGTTTCTCAGCTCTCGAATGGTCACCTCGGCCATAGCAGGAGGACTGTATCACGCGTGAGACGCCGAGCGACACGAGGATTGCCGGCTCTCAACTCCTGTCGCCGGCGCCGGGCGCGGCGAATGGCCTTCGTCAACAGCACGAGGCACAGGTCGTCGATTGGGCTCACCTCGAACTCGGGTACGAGGTGACCGTAGAAGGCGCCGGCCTCCGCCGAGTGAGCGAGTACGAGCAGGCCACGCAGGACGATGCCCACGGACCGTTCGAGTACCGCCCCGTCGGTGTCCGGGTCACTCGGTGCAGCGTGATCGTCACCGACACCCTCCACACCGATCTCACGGTCGACACGTGTTCGACCTGGTCGTAGGGACAGGCGACAGGCGCGGCCCGCCTCCCTGGTGGCCGCATTCCTGACCCTGGTGACCCCGCTCGCCTGCCTCCTGATCGCCGCCATGATCGGCTTCGCGCGGTCGACGTTCGGTCGATCCTCCCGTGGTCGCCGGCCTCGGAGCCGCGATCGTGGCCCTCTTCCCGGTCAAGTTGGCCGGGCCCGGTGGCTACAACGTGACGTCTCCTACGACATTCGGGCCGGTCCCGCCGGGGTCACCGGCCGGGGCACCTTCACCCTCCCCGAGCGCCAGCCCGGGGTGGCCATCGCGCGCCCCCACGTCGCCCTGATCGCCCCGGGCGAGACCCACACCATGCGGGTCGCCGCGGTTCCCGCCGATCTCCGCCCCGCTGGAGTTCGCCTGGACCGCGATCAACGCGACCGTCGGCGACGCCACCCGCCGTACGGTCGACGTTCGCTTCGTCAGCGGCGACCTGGAGCCGGGCGAGGGTAGGACGTCTCATCTCACCGTCGCCGCCACAGCTCTCGCTCCTCTCGTGTTCAGTCAACCAGGAACACGAACTGGATGATGGCGGCCACAAGGATGGCGACGAGCAGGACCGCCAGGGCGATCGTCGTGCCCGGTCTCATCGGCCGTTGCCCCTACGGAGCTCGACGTCGACATCGATGCCGGCTGCGTCGGCGTCGGTCGCAGCGTCCGAGTCGGGCGGCTCCAGGGTGACGGCCGAGCCCGCATCGATGCGCAGGACGGCGGCGGCCGAGCCGCGTGGCACCGCCAGCGACACCAGCCCGTACGAGTCGACCACGAGCCCGACCTCGCCGGTGTGCAGATCGTCGTAGGTCACCACCCGGCGGGCCGTCCTCGTCTGCTCCCCGGTGCGCACCCGAATGCGGTCGCCCCAGCCGTCGAGCTCGTCCGGGTCGACGTTGAGTTGGGCGTTGCCGAACCGGTCGACCCACAGGACCTCGGTCGCCAGCCCGCCCTCCTCCATTCGGGAGACGGGGAGGATGCCGGGGAGCAGGGTGACCGGCTCGATCTCGGTGCCGAGCTCCGATGGCTCGACCCCGTTGCACAGGTGGGCCGCGACCGGGGCGAACACGTCGCGGCCGGCGAAGGTCGGACCGGGCGCCGGAAGGTGGTAGTCGGTGTTGTCGAGCACGAAGGCCCGGGTGGCGCCGCCCACCATGGCCACCGCCGGCGCCAGCAGCCCGTTGTCCGGCCCCACGAGCACCGAGTCGCCGTCGCCCACCTCGACCGCCACCGGGCGGCGGTCGGTGCCGACGCCCGGGTCGACCACGGCCAGCGCCACACCGGGGGCGAGATACTGCGCGGCCCGGGCCAGGGTGAGGCCGCCGGCCCGCACGTCGTGCGGGGCGATCTCGTGGCACACGTCGATCACGACCACCTCGGGGGCGAGCGATCGGATCACCGACTTGACCACGCCGACGAACTCGTCGGTCAGCCCGTAGTCGGACAGGAAGGAGATCGTGTCGTAGCGCAGGCTCAGCCGGCCTGGGTGTACTGACGATCGAGATAGGCGTCGAGGTCCTCCTCCCGGACCCTGAACGACTTGCCCACCCGCACCGCGGCCAGCTCGCCCGACTTGATGAGCCGGTACACGGTCATGTTCGAGATGCGCACCCGCGTGGCGACCTCGCCAACCGTGAGGTAGTTGGCGCGCGACATGTGCTGCAGGTTCTGCGCCATGGGCATCACCCCTTACTCCGTCGCCGGCGACTGTAGAGCACCTGTGGCTGATGTTGCCAATGACAGGGATGTGGTACTGGTCAGGTCGCGCCGAGCTGGCGCGCCCGCTCGGTGGCCGCGACCACGGCGTCGAGGATGGCGGCCCGGACCCCGGCGTGTTCGAGGGCCGAGAGCCCGACGGCGGTGGTGCCCCCGGGCGAGGTCACCGCAGCCCGCAGTGCCTCGGGCGCATCGCCGGTCTCGGCCAGCAGCCGGGCCGACCCGACCAGCGTCTGGATGGCGAGCGAGGTCGCGGTGTCCCTGGGCAGCCCGACCAGCACCCCGGCCTCGATCATGGCCTCGGCCACGAGGAACACGTAGGCCGGGCCCGACCCGGACAGACCGGTGACCGCGTCGAGGAGCTTCTCGGGGACCCGCACCACGAGCCCCACCGCGCCGAGGATGCTTGCGGCCCAAGCCAGGTCGTCGTCGGTGGCGTTCGTACCGGGCGAGATGGCCGATGCGCCCTCGCCGACCAGGGCCGGGGTGTTGGGCATGGCCCGAACCACGTGGACGTCGGCGTCGGCGGCCAGGTTGGCCTCGAGCCGGGAGATGGTTATCCCCGCCGCGATCGACAGCAGCCGGTCGGCGCCGGCCCGGCCGATGGCGGCGCAGGCCCGGTCGACGTCGCCCGGTTTGACGGCCAGGATCACGCCCTCGGCCGGCTCGGGGCCGACGAGCAGCCGCACGCCGGGGAAGGTCGCGGCCAGCTGCTCCCGGCGCGGCGCGACCTGCTCGACCACGGCGACATCGCCCGCGTCCCACCCGGACCGGAGGAGACCGGCCACCAGGGCCTCGCCCATCTTGCCGCCCCCGACGATCTGCAGCCGAACGCCCATCGGGCGAACCGTAGCCCCGCCGCTTCGGTGGTCAGCCGGGGAACCGGCTGGCGTACCCGATGCGCAGCGCGGGCCGGAAGAACTGCTCGGTCGACGCGTAGAGCGTGCCCAGGATGCGGTCGAGCTCGCGCTCGGTCACCGCGTACGAGGGGAACTGGCCCATGAGGAAGATGCCGTCCTCGGCGCCGATGGCGAAGGCGGCCCCGTACAGCTTCCGGTTGCGGCGCAACAGGTGCTCGAAGAACCGGGCATGGTTCTCCTCGGGCGCGGGCATCACGTAGGTCTCGTACTGCACGGTCCGCTGGCCGAGCGTGAACCAGATGCTGAACACGTCCTTCTGCTCGCCCCGGATCCTGACGAACCAACGCCGCGCGCCCGACTCGTCCCGCTCGGCCGCGGCCACCACCGGGTTCTCGTCGAGCTGGCGCCGCAGCCAGGCCTCGATCCGGGCCGACAGCGCGTCGAGCTCGATCCCGGTCAGCGGCGAGAGCTCGTCCTGCTCGTCGCCTGCCATCCCTGCCATCGCGGTGGACCGTACCCAGCCCGAGGTTTTCGCGCTGGACCACCGCCCCCGGTGGTCGAGCGCAACAACCTGGTGCTCGGTCAGCGGCACTCGACGAGCGAGCGGGCGGTCAGGTCGCCGTAAAGCCGGCGCAGCCGGCCCGCGGTGGTGTTCCACGTGTAGTGACGGGCCCGGTCGTGGGCCCTGACCGCCATCGCCACCGCCATCATCGGGTTCTCGATGATCTCCCGGGCATAGGCGGCGAACGCCTCCGGTCGACGGCCCTCGACCAGAAACCCGGTGCGGCCGTGCTCGACAAGGGTCCGCAGCCCGCCCACCGCGGCCGCGACCACGGGGATCCCGCAGGCGGCCGCCTCCAGTGCGACCAGCCCGAACGACTCCGACCGGCTGGGTACGAGAACGGCGTCGGCCGCCCGGTAGTACGTCGACAGCAGGTGATGGGGTTGGGGCGCCACCCATCGGATCCGCTCGGCCGCACCGAGCTCGACCGCGAGCTGCTGGCACCGCGCGAGCTCGGCCGCTCCGTCGACTCCGCTCGGACCGCCCACCACCAACAGTTCGGCGTCGGGCCGGTCGAGCCGCAGCTCGGCCAGGGTGCGGACGGCGACGTCGAGCCCCTTCAACGGCTGGATGCGGCCGACGAACAACAACACCGGGTGATGGTCGCCGATCCGCAGGGCGTTGCGGGCGCCACCCCGGTCGCCGGGCGAGAAGAAGGCGTGGTCGACGCCGGGCGGGACGATCTCGATGCGCTCCGGGTCGGCGCCGTACAGCGACGCCAGCTGGGCCGCCTCGGCCGTACACGAGGCGAGGATGGCGTCGGAGCAGCCGATGACGGCCGCCTCGGCCTCGATCCTGCGCTGCGGCTCCTGGTCGCCGGTCTCGGCCTTGACCCGGGCCAGGGTGTGGAACGTCGACACCAGCGGCAGGTCGAGCTCGTGCTTGATGGCGTGCCCGGCCACGCCCGAGAGCCAGTAGTTGGCGTGGATGGCGTCGACGTCGCCCACGGTCGCGATGTCGCTCAGCACCGCCGCCGTGTACTGGTCGATGACGTCGGGCAGCGCCTCCTTCGCCTGCTCGGGCGGACCGGCGTCGATGTGGACGACCCTGAAGCCCGGTTCGACGTCGACCACGTCGGGCAGACCGGCCTGCCAGCCGCGGACGTACACCACGCACCGGACGCCGGCCTGGGCCAGCGCCCCCACCAGCTCCCGCACGTACACGTTCATCCCGCCGCTGTCGCCCGAGCCGGGCTGGACGAGCGGCGACGTGTGCAACGAGAGGACGGCGAGGGTCGACACCGGACGGCTCAACGCCGGGGCGAGGCTTCGGATTCCTGCCCGCCGGAATCGGACCGGTCATCCTCGGCGTCCTGGGCGGAGGGTGCCAGGTTGCCGTTCTCGAGCCTGAACGACTCGTACACCGTGACCAGCGTCTTCTTCTGGGCCTCGGTGAGGTAGGGATCGCGGGCGATCACCGACGCCACGTCGCTGTCGTCGTCGCGGTCGTCGAGGATGCCGGCCCTGATGTAGAGGCTCTCGGCCGAGATGTGGAGCGCCCGGGCGAGCTGTTGGAGGATGTCGGCCGACGGCTTGCGCAGCCCCCGTTCAATCTGGCTGAGATAGGGATTGGAGATCCCCGCCATCTCGGAGAGCTTCCGGAGCGACAGGTGACCGAGCCGACGCTGGTCGCGGATGAACTCACCGAGGTCGTGCCAGCGCTGCTCGAGATCGTTCTTCATCGCCGACGACAGGCTACGCGACTTCCGCGAGCAATCGGCTGCTCCAAGCAAGCAGCCCGAGTGGCGCCGACTACACGGTGAGGATGCCGATGACGAGCGCCCACACCGGCGCCAGCACCATGAGCGAGTCGAGACGGCGGACGGCCGGGGCCCTGACCGCGGCGTCGGGCAGCACGGCCGAGGCGACGAGCTGGCCGATCGGGCACAGGACGGCGGCCATGCCCCCGAGGTACAGGGCCTCGGGCAGGACGAACGGGGGCAGCCGGAGGCTCGAGATGGCGAACGCCATGACCATCACCGCGATGATCCCGATCGCCGGGCCCTCCCAGCGTCGCCTCGACCCGCTGCCGATGAGGAAGTCACCGGAGTCGTAGGCGCTCACCAGGAGGATCAACCCGGCCGCGGCGATGAGGTCGTAGCGCAGGGTGAGCACGACCCCGGCGGCCGCCATGCCGGGAAACAGGGCACATTGGACGGTGTACGACGCCTGATTGAGCGGGTTGCCGCCCTCCAGGTCGATGAGGGCGACGTAGTAGGCGACCCCGACGACGAGCAGAATGGCGACGCCGAGAAACCCGACGCTCACCGATGCCGCCAACGGCAGCAGGCCGGCCCCGACGCCAGCCGCCATCCGGTGGACGGACGTCCCCCGACGCCGCCATGCCCGTGACGCCTGCAGCCCGGCCGTGCCCGCCGTGATCACGTACAACGGTGTCATCACCTCGAGCCCGACCGAGAGCCCGGCCAGGTTGGCAAGGAACCAGAGGACCCCGAACCGCACCTTCGCCCCGGCGACGTCGTAGACCACGGCCAGCCGGCGTCGGGGCAGCCACCGCAGCAGCCAGGGCCGGGGCGTCTTGGCCCGCTCGGCCCTGGCCTTCTCCTTGTCGGCCCACGCCTGGTTCCTGGCCCGCTCGCGGGCCCGGGCGTTGGCGGTGCGGGCCTCCTTCCGCACTCGGCGTTCGGCGATGAGATCGTCGCGCGTCTTTCGTGCTGGCGATGTGGGCGGAGCGGCCACCGCGTCAGGTCCCACCGCCCGAGACCGGCGGGAGGATCGCCACCTCGTCGTTCTCGCCCACCGGCGTGTCGTCGGCTGCGGACTCGCCGTTCACCCACACCCGACAGGTGGCGAGCACGTCGGCGAACCGGCTGCCGTAGCGAGCTCTGGCCGCGTCGAGCACCTCGGCCACCGTGCCTCCCGGGAGGAGGTCACGAGAGGTACCCGCGGCCTCACGGACGCCGGCGAACAGGCGGACGACGGCCACGGTGATGCGCTCGCCTTCGTCGACCCGCTCGTCGGGTCAGGCCTCGACCTCGGCCCGGCCGTGCGTGATGACGGTCTGCCCGGCCGAGGTGGCTTCGAAGGCGACCGCGGCGCGCCCATCGGGCGTCGAACCGGCATCGAGCAGGTCGACGGCGAGCTCCTCGCCGGGCCGAAGGTTGGCCGCGAACCGCACCGCCAGCCGCCGCAGCCGGCTCGGGTCGCCGTCGGCGACCTCGTCGACCACGGCCCGGCCGCAGAAGGCCATCGTGCACAGCCCGTGGACGATGATGCCGGGCAGGCCGACCGACCGGGCGATGGCGTCGTCGAGGTGGATGGGCATGGTGTCGCCCGAGGCCTCGGCGTACCGGAAGGTCTGGTCGCGGTCGACGGGCAGCACCACCCGACGGAGCGGACGGTCGCGGGCATCGGCAGGCACGTCGTGGGCCGGCTTGTCCGGGCCACCAGATTCACCGTCGGTCACGCCCCGGACAAAGGTCGTCACGAACTGGGTGAGCACGGGCCGGCCGTCGTCGTCGACGCTCGCCAGCCTGGTGACAAACCTCGTGCCCGAGCCGCCGACGCGAAGGGCGTTGGCCTCGGCCGTGGAGGTCAGCCTTGTGCCCGGCGCCAGCGGCTGGTGGAAGTGCATGTCCTGTTCGCCGTGGACGATGAACATGAGGACGTCGGCGGGGATCATGTCGACCACGACCTCGCCGAGGAGCGGCCACACCGGGACGACGCCGAAGACCGGCGGGGCGTACTTCCCCGACTCGTAGGCCGGGTTGTGGTCGTTGGTGGCGGCCGCGTAGGCCTTGGCCCGAGCCGGGTCGATCACGGCCGTCGCCGGTCCGTAGGTCGTACCGAGCTTGTCGATGGGCAGGGCCACGGGTCCTCCTCGGGCGGGCGAGCCACGTTACTCGGAGCGACGGGCGCGCTAACTAACGTCACCCCGATGCCGCCGCAGGTCCGCATGCTCCTCGTCCGCCACGGCCAGTCGACGTGGAACGCGGCCGGCCGGTGGCAGGGTCAGGCCGACCCGCCGCTCTCGGATCTCGGACGGCTGCAGGCCGAGCTGGCCGCCGGGGCGCTGAGCGGCGTCGTCGGAGGGGCGTTGACGGCGGTGTGGACGTCGGATCTCCGGCGGGCGGCAGAGACGGCGCGCATCATCGCGGCCGAGCTCGGGCTGGGCGATGTCGTGCTCGATCCGGGACTCCGCGAGCGCGCTGCCGGCGAGTGGTCCGGCCTGACCCGCCACGAGATCGAGGAGCGGTATCCCGGCTATCTCGAACCGCGGGCGGGCCGCTCGGGCTTCGCCCCGTCCGACCGCAAACGGCCGCCGGGCTGGGAGCACGACCAGCAGCTCCGCGCTCGGGCAGTCGCCACCCTGGCCAGGATCGCCGAACGGGCCACCGGCGACGTGCTCGTCGTGACCCACGGGGGGCTGATCTACACGCTCGAGACGTCGCTGGGCGAGCCGTTCGCCCGGTTGGCGAACGCCGAGGGCCGCTGGGTGGTCGCCGATGGCGGCGGCCTGGGCCTGGGCGAACGGGTGCTGCTGCTCGACGACGACGACCCGCGGCTCACCGTCCCCGACCAGATCTGACCGGGACCTCGACCAGCATCCCAAGGTTGCTGGTCGAATCTCTCGCCTTCGCCCCTGACGGGCTTCGGGGCGCAATCCCCGACGGGTTACTGCCGCTCGGGTACCGTCGGCCGATCGACCAGGCCGTCCTCCCCTTCGCTCCAGACCCGCCCGAGGTTCGGGTCGAGGTCGTGCGCAGCACGCGCCGGCGCAAGACCGTGCAGGCGTTCCTGCGGGGCGACGTGATCACCGTCCACGTGCCGTCCTGGATGTCGAAGGACGAGGAGGCCGAACACGTCGACGCGCTCGTCGCCCGGTTGTTGCGCCAGCACCGAAGCGCCGACATCGACCTCGAGGAGCGGGCGCGGACGCTGGCCGCCCGCTACCAGCTGCCCCGCCCCAGCAGCATCCGCTGGGTCGACAACCAGCGGGCCCGCTGGGGTTCCTGCACCACGGCCACCGGCGACATCCGGGTGTCGCGCCGCCTGGTCGACTGCCCGACGTGGGTCATCGACTACCTGCTCCTGCACGAGCTCGCCCATCTGGTCGAGCCCAACCACTCGCCTGCGTTCTGGGCCCTGGTCGAGCGCTACCCCAGGTCGGAACGGGCCCGCGGGTTCCTCATGGCGAAGGGCCTCGAACCAGAATGACGGGCCGGCTTTGAGAGGAGAGGTTCCCGTGCGACGCATCGTTGGTCCGGGTGTGGTGATCGTCGTCGTGGCGCTCGTCGTCCTGGCCGCGCCGGCCGCGGCGCACACGCAGTGGGAGCCCGCGACCGCCGCGCCGGGGAGCGTCGTCGATCTCACCTTGGTCCTGGCCGATGAGGAAGCCGCGGCGGGCACCAACCGGGTCGAGCTGTAGTTCCCGGAGGCGATCAGTGTCGCCGCCCGGCCCGCGGTGCCGGGCTGGTCCGCCACCCTCGTTGGCGGCGCGCTCGGCGGCCCCGCCACCGGCGTGACCTGGGTCGGCGGTCCGGCACCAGACGACCTGCGGCTGCCGATCACCCTGGGACCACTGCCGAACGAGGCCGGACGGCTCCAGTTCAAGGCGGTGCAGACCCACGACAACGGCGAGGTCCACAGCTGGATCGAGGACTGGCCGGCGGGCGCGCCGGAACCCGCCAGCCCCGGGCCCGTCCTCGACCTGGTTGCCGGCGGCCCCGGCAGCATCCCGCCAACGACGGCGCCCACGACCACGACGACGACCACCACGGCGCCGACCACCACGACCGAGGCCGCGGAGACGGCAGCCGGGCCGACCGACGACGCGGCTCCGACGGCAGCGTTCTCCCCCTCGTGCCCGTGGCCGTCGTGGTGGTGGCCGCAGCGGGAGCGACGTTCGCCGTCGTACGCGCCAGGCGAGCTCCGAGCGCCTGACCCGGGCGCGCGCCGTCGGCGGGCGGCTCTGGCTCTAGCGTGCGGACCGGTGGCCGTGGAGCAGCCCCGACTCATCGAGGAACCGACGATGACCGTCGCCGACCTGTGCGCCGGGATCGGCCGGGCCCTGGCCCGCGCCTACCCGGAGGCGGTCTGGGTGCGGGGCGAGATCGCCAACAAGCACCTGTCGCCCCAGGGCCACGTCTTCTTCGACCTGGTCGACGGCGACGGCGGCGCCCGCGTCAGGGTGGTGCTGTGGCGAACTGATCGCACGGTCGTCAACCGCACCCTCCGCCGTTCCGGCCACTCGGTGCGGATCGACGACGGGACCGAGGTTCGGATCAGGGCCGACGTCGGGTGGCATCCCCGCCACGGCGTGGTCCGGCTCCGGATGCTCGCCATCGACACGGCCTACACCCTGGGTCGGCTGGCCGAGGCCAGGGAGCGGCTGCTGCGGACGCTCGACAACGAAGGGCTGCTCGCCCGGCAGGCTCGACTCGAGCTGGCGCTCGTGCCGCTGCGGGTCGGCCTGGTCACCAGCGCGACCAGCGCGGCGTCGGCCGACTTCCTCACGACCCTCGAGACGAGCGGTTTCGCCTGGCAGGTGACGCTGACCGACGTCAGGGTGCAAGGCCCGGGCGGCGAGGCGTCGGTGCTGGACGGACTGGCCGCGGTCGCCGGTGTCGACACCGACCTCGACGTCGTGTGCGTCGTCCGGGGCGGCGGCGCCCGCACCGACCTGGCCACGTTCGACCGCGAGGCCGTGGCGCGCGCCGTCGCCGGCTGTGCCGTCCCCGTGCTCACCGGCATCGGCCACGAGACCGACAGCACCGTGGTCGACCTGGTCGCCCACCGCTCGTTCAAGACCCCCACCGCGTGCGCCTCGTTCCTGGTCGAACGGGTCGGCGCCTACCTCGACGCCGGCGGCCGGGCCTGGCACGGCATCCAGACGCGAGCCCGCCACCACCTGAGAACCGGCGAGCTGGTCGTCGACGCCGCCGCCCGCCGGCTCTCGACCCGGCCGTTGCGGCTCGTCGACGCGGCCGAGCGCGACCTGGACCGGTGGGCGGCCCGCCTCGACGGGCTCGACCCGACCCGGCTGTTGGCCCGGGGCTGGACCGTCACCCGGCGGGGCGACGGGCGCCTCGTCCGGTCCGCGGCCGAGCTCGCCGGCGGCGACACGATCGTCACCACCTTCGCCGACGGTGACGTGACCAGCCGGGTCGACGACCCGGTGCCGACATGACCGAGCCGGCCCCGAACGCCGACGTGGGGTACGCGGAGGCCCTGGCCGAGCTGGAGACGATCCTGGCCGAGCTCGAGGACGACCACGTCGACGTCGACCTGCTGGCGGCCAAGGTCAGGCGGGCCGCCGCCCTCATCGAGCTGTGCCGGGCCCGCATCGAGTCGGCGCGCGTCGAGGTGACCAGGATCGTCGCTCCGGCCCATGACGAAGCCTGAGGATCGGCCCGGAAGCGGGGCGGAACGAAAACCCCGGATGAAGCGTCAAAGGACCGTGCGCGGGCCCAGAAGACCATCGAGCGCGAGCGTCGCCGGCTGGCGGCGGAGCGGACTCCTGGTCGCCGTCGTCGCCGCCGCCGTCCTCGGGTCGCCGGGCGTGGCTCGGGCCGAGACCCGGCTGAGCATCGAGGCCGGCTGGGCCGACCGCTACCGGCCGGGCCAGCCCTTGCCGGTGTGGGTCGAGGTGACGGCCGACCGTCTCATCCAGGGCACGCTGGTCGTGACGGGCGACGACGGCACCGAGGTCAGCGTCCCCGTCGAGGTCCCCGGGGGCAGCGTGAAGGAGTACTTCCTCGTCGTACCCACCGCGTCGACCGACGACGACATCACCGTCCGGGCCACTCTCGTGGCCGGCGACGAGCGGGCCGAGGACGAGGCCGAGGTCGAGTACGACCCCACCGTCGACCTGGTCGGGCTGACCGCATCGGTGGCCCCGGCCGACCTGCCGGCGCCGTTGGCGCTGTCCCACGACGCGGGCACGGCCGTCTTCGTCGAGGTCACCGACGACGAGCTGGCCCGACCGGCGGCGTTGGCCTCGCTGGGCAGCCTGGTCGCCGGGCCGGACGACCTCGGTCGGCTGCCGGCCGGATCGCGACTCGGGATCCTCACCTGGGTCGCGGCGGGCGGGCGTCTCCTCGTCGATGCGCCCCAGGAAACCGCCGTCGCCGGGCTGCCCGAGGAGTGGCAGCCCGATGCGTCCGGCCGGGTCGCCGCCGATCTCGGCGAGGTGCGGCTCACCGCCGGCGGGGCGGCCGCCGGCCGCTGGGACGAGATCATCGAGCCGACCCCCAACGTCTCGGGCCAGTTCGTCGACGAGGTGGCGTCGTTGGGTATCGGCTCCTTCCCCGTCTCCGACAACATCGCGCGCGACGCCGGACTGCGGCTCACCACACCGGGCTGGCTGCTCGGGTTCCTGATCGCCTACGTCGTCCTCGCCGGCCCCGCCGCGTGGCTCGTGCTCCGCACGATCAAGCGCCCCGGGTTGGCCTGGGCCGTGATCCCGCTCGTCGCCGTCGTGTTCGCCGCGGCCAGCTTCGTGATCGGTCGCGACCTCCGGGCCGGGGCCCAGGCCGCCCACGGGACGGTGGTCGCCATCGGCCCGGGCGGCACGTCGGCGACGACCTTCGTCGGCGCCCTGTCGCGGAACGGCGTCGACGGTCGGATCACCCTCCCCGCCGACTGGTCGGTGAGCACGGTCGACCAGTCCTGGTTCGGGATCGATCGCAACCGGTTGGCCGTCTCGACGACGGGGCAAGGGGCGACGGCGACCATCCCGCTCGACGCCGGCGAGTTCGGCCTGCTGCGGAGCGAGGGCACAATGGCCGTCGACGGCGGCCTCGTGGTCGAGGCCGCGACCACCGGCGACAACAGGATCTCCGGCACCGTGCGGAACACGACCTCGATGGTCCTCGACGAGGTGGGGGTGGTGGCCGGTTCGACAGGCACCAACATCGGACGGCTCGAGCCGGGCGAGTCCAAGCCGTGGGATGTCGACCTCGACGCCAACCCGGGCTTCCCGATGGGCGACCCCGTCGAGGTCCAGGTGTGGAGGTCGGCCACCGGTTGGGACGGCAAGGCGGACACCACCGGCGCGGTGAGCATCGCCCTGTGGAGCGAGGCCAACCGCCGCTTCGGTCTCAACTTCCTCGGGTCGGGCACGGTCGTGGCCGCCGGATGGACCAGCGAGCTCGACGTGCCGGCGCGCGACGACGGCGACGACGAGGCCCTCAACGGTCGGTCGCTGGTGCTGGGCCGCGGCCTCATCGACGCCGGCGCCGCCGGTTTTCACCCCGCCTCGGTCCGCCTGGAGGTGCTCCGCACGGGCGACGCCCTCGACGCCGCCCTCGACGACCTCGGCGCCGACAACCGCGACGACCTGCGGGCCCACCTGCAACGGTTGCGGCTGCCGCCCGGATCGCCGACGTCGGGGTTCGAGCTGGCGTTGGGGCCGGACGTGGCCGCCGCCCAGGTGTGGATGGGCGAGGGTTGGGACACGATCGACAACTCGATCGAGGAGTCCAACCCGAACGTCGGCCCGGGCGCGGCCGCCGACCGCCGGGTCGACCTGCCCGGCGGCGCCGTCATCGACGGGACCGTGTACCTGCGCACCGTGTCGAACACGTTCTTCGGACCGGCCGTGCCGCCGCGGCTGTCACTCGACCTTCAGGGCGGGCAAGCGTGACCGAAACCCTCGAGCCCATCGAACCCGGCCCCCGGATCGCCGTGCTCGCCGAGCCCGGCCCCGTCCCCGCCGTCGTCACCCGGGGCCTGACCAAGACCTACGGCCCGCTGTTCGCCGTGAACCGGCTCGACCTCGAGGTGCCGACCGGCGCGGTCTACGGGCTGATCGGGCCGAACGGTGCGGGCAAGACGACCACCATGTCGATCCTGGCCTCGCTGCTCAAGCCGACCTCAGGCTCGGCCCTGGTGACCGGGTTCGACCCGCTGACCCAGGCCAGGGACGTGCGCCGCCGGGTGGGCTACATGCCCGACGTGGTCGGGCTGTACGACAACCTGAGGGTCGACGAGTACATCGAGTTCTTCGCCGGCGCCTACAAGGTGCCGAAGACGTCGTGGCCGACCCTGGTCGACGGCCTGCTCGAGCTGGTCGACCTCACCACCAAGCGGACGGCGATGGTGAACGACCTCTCGCGCGGCATGAAACAGCGGCTGTCGCTGGCCCGGGCCCTGGTCCACGACCCCCAACTGCTCATCCTCGACGAGCCGGCCAGCGGGCTCGACCCCCGGGCCAGGATCGACCTGCGGGCGCTCGTCAACGAGCTGCAGGCGATGGGCAAGACCATCCTCATCAGCTCGCACATCCTCCCCGAGCTCCAGGAGATGTGCAGCCACGTCGCCGTCATCGAGGCCGGGCGGCTGCTCGCCCACGGTGAGCCCCGCACCATCCTCGACCAGCTCGGGCACGGGCGCACGATCAAGGTGCGGTTCGCCGGCGGCGAGGAGCGCACCTACCCGGTCGCCGACGACGCCGAGCAGAGCGCGCTGCTGCGCCGGCTCGTGGCCGAGGGGCTTCCGGTGGTCGAGTTCACCCAGACCGGCGACGGGCTCGAGGAGCTGTTCCTCGCCATCACCCGCGGGGTGGTCCAGTGAGGGAGCGCAGCGAGCGAGCGACCGGGCGCGCGAGCGCCAGCGAGCCGACCGGTGATGGGGTTTGGGGGCGCAGCCCCCCGGAGACACGGCGCGCGAGCGCCAGCGAGCCGACCGGTGAGGGGGTTTGGGGGCGCAGCCCCCTGGAGACACAGTGATCGCGGTCAACCCCGTCCTCGGGCGCGAGGTCAAGGAGCGGTTCCGAGGCGTGCGGGGCTGGGTCATGCTCACCGCATACCTGGTCCTGCTGGCCGGGGTGCTGTTCATCGGCTACCAGGCCGTGGCCGGGGCGACCGACGACGCGTTCAGCGGGGTCGACGCCACCCAGATCGCCCGGGCCGGGCGCACCATCTTCGAGGTGCTCGTGGTCTTCATGCTCGTGCTCGTGCTCTTCCTGGTGCCGGCCATGACCGCGGGGGCCATCGCCGGCGAACGGGAGCGCCAGACGCTGGTCCCGCTGCAGGTCACGCTGGTGCGCCCGCTGTCGATCATGGTCGGCAAGCTCGGCGCCTCGCTGGCCTTCGTCGGCCTGCTCGTCGTCGCCTCGGTCCCGTTCCTGGCCGTCACCTACCTCGTCGGCGGGGTGACGATCGGCAACGTGCTCGTGGCCGTGGCCATGGTCCTCTTCAGCGGGGTGGTGGTGGCGTGCATCGGCACTGCCTGCTCCGCCGTGTTCCGCCGGGTGCAGGCGGCGACCGTCATCAGCTACGCCATCGTGCTCGCCATCTCGGCCGGGTCGTTCGTGGCCTATGGGGCGTGGCTGATCATCGACCAGGCGCGGGGGACCGACAGCGTGAGCCGGGCGCCGGCCGAGCTGCTCGTGTTCAACCCGTTCGCCCTGACGGCCGACGCGGTCACCACCGAGGAGAGCGCCGAAGCAGGACCGCTCAGCGGGCTCGACCGGCTGATCCTGGAGAGCCGGGCACGCGACGACCTGTCGGAGGAGTTCTTTGGCGCGGAACGCGGCGTCGCTTTCGCCGATGGTGGCGAGCAGCCGGTGCCGATCGACGGCTTTGGCGGCGACGTCGACCGACCCGACGAGGAGCCGATCGGCTTCGACCGCTTCGGCAATCCCATCTTCCCGAGCGACGTCCCGTCACCCGTACCGTTCTGGGTCGAGTCGATGATGGCCCTGGCGGCGGTGGCCTTGGTGTCAGTGCTCGTCGGCGCCCGCCGGCTCAGGACCCCGGCCGCGGTGGAGAGGTAGTCGTGGACGCCGTCACGCGACTCTTGGACGGGATGCGGCGCCGGCTGCGGTTGGTGTGGGCCGCGAGCACGGGCCAATGGTTGGCGCCGGTGCTCGCCCTGGGCGCGCTCGGACTGGTGGTGCTGGGCCGGGTCCGCCCATGGGGGTGGCCGGAACCGGCGGCGCTCCTGGCCGGGGTGGGTGCGGTGGTGGCGGTGGCGGTCGTCGCCGTCGTCCTGCGGATTCCTTCGGCCGTGGCGGCCAGGGCGGCCGACCGGGGACTGCTCACCCGCGATGCGTTCGCCACCGCCCTCGAGGTGGCGGACCGGCCCGGCCCCCTGCCCGCTCGGGTCGTGGCCCGAGCCGAGTCGCTGGCCGTCGGGGCCAGGGCCGCGGCCGCCGCGCCGCTCCGGTGGGCGCCCCGTCGGCTGGCCTTCAGCGGTGTGCTGACCGTCGTGGCCGTCACCCTGGCCGTGGTCGACAACCCGCAGGACGAGGTGCGCCGCCGCCAGGCCGCCGAGCGCGCGGCCATCGCCGAGGAGGCCAGGCGGCTCGACGAGGCGGCCGACGAGCTCGCGGCCGATGCTGAGCTCGGCACCCGCGACGCCGCCGTGGCCGAACGGCTCGACGAGCTGGCGCGTGAGCTCGAACAGGCATCGTCGATCGAGGAGGCCGAGGTCGCGCTGGAGTGGGCTCGACAGGAGCTGGCGGCCCGCGTCACGCCGGAGCTGCTCTCGCAGCGGGCCGCGGTCCAGGGTCTCTCGCAGAGCCTGGCCGCCAACCCGCTCCCGGGCGCGTCGGCCGAGTCGGCGCCGGCCGAGCAGCTCGAGGAGGCGGCCGCCCGCCTCGACGGGCTGAACGAGGAGGAGCTGACCGCGCTGGCCGAGCGGCTCGAGGCGGTGGCCGCGGCCCAGGCCGTGGCCAACCCGGAGCTGGCCTCGGCGCTCAGCGCGGCGAGTGCGGCGCTTTCGTCGGGCGATGTCGGAGCTGCCCGGGCCGTCCTCGG
>JBOGGX010000086.1:0-1578 GCA_050744245.1 Acidimicrobiales bacterium | reverse complement strand
GGCGTTCCTACATCGGGATTCGATCTGAACCCACAGTTCCACGCCATCGGGCTGGCGCGGCTGGACTCAAACGCGAACCGACATCGACCTGCCCGAGGAACCGGCAGCATGATCTCGCCTCACCCGGTCGACGTTTGGCCTTCGGCGCTCTGACTCGGGCCGAAGGTCTGCGCGCCCCGTGGCGGCCGTGTTCGGGATCAGGGCTGCCGCCCGGTGGCGTCGGCGGAACGGCGCGTCGCCGACCACCAGGTTCGGTTGTCGAAGCGTGGCAGTCATGTCAGTCGGCCTCGGCGACGATGACGCTCTGGGGGCGGGCAAGCTGGGTGTGGTCGACGAAGCGCCAATCGGCCTGCGGCAGCCATGCTCGGACCTCTCGACGCTGTAGACGTCGCCGTCTCGCAGGTGCACGGCGAACTCGCCGGCCATGAGCGCGGCCTGGACCGGCTGGGTGTGAGTGGGGTCGGTCCAGAAGTCGGCGAGCAAGAGGGACGCGCCCACCTTGGCGGCGCGGCGGATGCGTCGCAGCAGCAAGGTTGTCGGCGGGCGACCAGTAGTGGACGAGGTTGGCGACGAGGAACACGTCGAAGCCCGCGGGCAGGTCGTCGGTCATGGCGCCGCCGACCGCCACCGAGATCCGGTGGGTGAGGCCGACCTCGGCGATGCGGGCGCGGGCGATGTCGGCGGTGACGGGGAGCTCGAAGACGGTGGCGTCGAGGTGCGGGTGCCGCCTGACCGTGGCCATCGACCAGGAGCCCGTGCCGCAGCCGACGTCGAGCAGGCGCCGGCGGGCAGTGAAGTCGATCACCTCGGGCAGGGTATGGGCGGGCCCGGCGAGGATGGCTTCGATCCCGGCCGACATGACCGCCTGCTGGGCCTCGTCGAGGTCGAACACCTGGCGGGGAGGGCCGCTGCCGAGCGCCTCGGCGAGCGCTTGCCAGGTCGGGTAGCTGATCGTGTCCCAGAACCTCAGCAGCGGCCGCAGGTCCGCCGGGCCGCGCCCCGCCAGGTACTGGCTGGCGGCCGGTCCGTTGCGGTAGAGGTCGCTGTCGCGTTCGAGCAGGCCCAGGGCCACCATGGCATCAGCGCTGATGCGGGCCCCGCGGCGGGTGAGCCCGGTGCGGACCGCAAGGGCGTCCAACGTGGCGGGCGCGGCCGCGGATGGGCTTCGAACACGCCGAGCTCGCTGGGGCGAAGCCACAAATGCGGCTCTTGTGCCCTATCCGTGGGCGAGAGGCGCATGGCCGCGTTCTTGGTCAAGCACGGCTACTCGGCCCGCCGGCCCGCCGGTGAGCTCCTCGAACGCCTCCGAGCCGCGCCCGAGGGCATCCTCGACGGACCCGAAGCCGAAGCCCGCCGCGACGCCGTGCTCGGCTACGTGCGCGTGATCCGAGCCCTCAACGCGGCCGTCAAGGATCTCGACCGCTCGGTGGCCGCCCACCTCGGAGAGCACCCGGACAACGAGATCTTCACCTCCCTGCCACGGTCGGGTCGGATCAACGCAGCCCAGATGCTCGCCGAGTGGGGCGACTGCCGTGAAGCCTACGACGGCCCCGAAGCCGTCACCGCGCCGGCCGGCGC
>JBOGGX010000085.1:0-5554 GCA_050744245.1 Acidimicrobiales bacterium | reverse complement strand
CCAGGCGGCGCAGCCCGGGGGAATGGCGCTCGACGGGAAGGTTCAGCACCCCGTCGGCGGGGTGCAGGTTGGCCGCCCCCCGATGGCGATAGGCCAGGCGCTCCACGCCGACGCCCCCGAACACCGTGGTCAGGGGCCGGCGGTGGCCGGCCTCGACCCGTCGGTGGGCCACGCCGTCGGCATCGACGACCTGGCCTCGTTGCTCGCGCTGGGCGCGCAGATCCAGGTGATCCTGGAAGAACTGTCGCAACACTTCACGGCCCTTGATCTCGACCGAGCCCTCGAGCTCGGCGTGCGTGAGCGCTCCGGCCTCGTCGCTGTCCAGCCAGACGAGCATCTCCTCCACCCGAGCCCGGGACGCCGCGAACGAGCCCGTGGGGACAGTCACCGGTGTGTCACCGGGGTTGCCGTCACCGCCGCCGCCCCTTGCGGTGGCCGAGCTGGGCGACCAACTCGGCCAGGCCGGCATTGGCCTGCTCCTCCAGGCGCACCCGCTCGGCCCGGTAGCGCTCTGCTGCCGCCGTGACCGCCGCCACCCGGTCGGCGGGCAGCATGACGAAACGGGTGCGGCCCGCCTCCGAGTACGAGAGCACCGTTGTCTCGTGCAGGCTCTCGCCGTCGGCACACCGGCAGTTCGCCTTCCCGCAGCGGCGGCGGTGCACCACCACCGAGCCGCGCACCACCCGAGGAACCCGAGGCGCCTTCCGCTCCGCCACCGGCATAACCTACTCGCCATTCTGTCAGTGGGTCACTAGCAGATTATCACCGACCCCGGGACAAAGGTGGTGGATGCTGCAAGCCGGCCGGGGCTTGAGTCCAGGACCTACGTCAGCCGCTCCGGAGCACGCGGCGGAGATCCTCCTGCGTCACTCCAGAAGAGCCGCACCCCTCGATAATAGCAACGCCATACCGGGTCGCTACCGCTCGAGAACCGGCGCGATGCGTTGGCTTGGGCACACAAATAGTCCGCGTCGGATGGACCAAGGCCGGGGCCGGCCGATGTCGGCCATGGGCGATCCCGCCGGGACCCGGGGCCGCGTTCAACCGGGGGAGGCGTGTCGTGGGCGCGGGCGGTGGCGGTTCATGGCTGGGTTGGGTCCTTGCGGCGGCGAAGCTTGCGTCCTAGCCACAGGACCGGGTCGTAGCGCACGTCGACGACTCGCTCTTTCATCGGGATGATCGCGTTGTCGGTGATGCGAATCCCTTCCGGGCACACCTCGGTGCAGCACTTGGTGATGTTGCACATGCCGAGACCCATGCTGGACTGGACCAGGGCACGCCGGTCGTTGGTGTCGAGCGGGTGCATCTCGAGTTCGGCGTAACGGATGAACATGCGGGGACCGGCGAAGGCGGGCTTGTTCTCGTCGTGATCGCGTATGACGTGGCAGACGTCTTGGCACAGGAAGCACTCGATGCAGCGGTGGAACTCTTGGATCCGGTCGATGTCGGTCTGCTGCATTCGGTAGGTGCCGTCGCGGTCTTTGGGGCGGGGCTGGAACGGCGGAACCCGTTTCGCCTGCTCGTAGTTGAACGACACGTCGGTCACCAGGTCACGGATGAGCGGGAAGGCGCGCAGCGGCCCGACCGTGACGGGTTCGTCCGACGGCAGTTGGTTCATCCGGGTCATGCATGCCAGGCGGGGTCGGCCGTTGATCTCGGTGCTGCACGAGCCGCATCGGCCGGCCTTGCAGTTCCAGCGCAGGGCGAGATCGCCGGCCTGTGTGGCTTGCAGCCGGTGGAGGACGTCGAGCACAACCTCACCTTCTTCGGCCACCACTTGGTAGTCGCGGAAACCTCCGGCGGCGTCGCCCCGCCACACCCGCATGGTGACGGTTTGGCCCATCAGCCGCTCTCCAGGGTCGCCCGAAGGTCGTCGGGGATGGCCGGTAGCGGCTCGCGGGTGATGGCCAGCTCGCCGTCTCGTTGGCGGACCACGACGTTGACCGTTCCTAGCTCCGGATCGGGATCGGGATAGTCATCGCGGGTCTGGGCACCCCGGCTCTCTCGACGCTCGATGGCCGCCCGGGTGATGCACTCAGAGACGGCGAGGAGGGGGCCGAGGTCGAGTGCCAGATGCCAGCCCGGGTTGTACTGCCGGTGGCCCTCGATCCGCACGCGCCGGGCCCGCTCGCGCAGCGCCGCCAGTTCCTCGAGGGCCGATTTCAGTTCGTCCTCGCTGCGGATGATCCCCACCAGTCCCTGCATGCAATCCTGCAGGTCCTGCTGAATGGTGTAGGGGTTCTCAGTGCCGTCGCCGTCGAAGGGGCGCAGCGCGTGGGCCGCCCATTCGGCCAGCCGCTCGGGGTCGACCGCCGGCCGGACGCTGATTCGGTCGGCGTAAGCAGCGGCGTGTTCGCCGGCTCGCTTGCCGAACACCAGTAGGTCCGAGAGCGAGTTGCCGCCCAGGCGATTGGCGCCGTGCATGCCCCCGGCCACCTCCCCGGCGGCGAACAGCCCCGCGACGGTGGAGGCCTGGGTCTCGGCGTCGACGCGGACTCCGCCCATCATGTAGTGGCAGGTCGGGCCGACCTCCATCGCCTCCCGGGTGATGTCGACGTCGGCCAGTTCGAGGAACTGGTGGTACATACCGGGGAGCCGCCGGATGATGTACTCGGCGTCCCGGCGGGTGGCGATGTCGAGATAGACCCCGCCGTGAGGGGAGCCCCGACCCTCCTTGATCTCGGTGTTGATCGCCCGGGCCACCTCGTCGCGGGGTAGGAGGTCGGGGGTGCGGCGGACGCTGCGGTCCGTGTACCAGCGGTCGGCCTCCTCCTCGGTGTCGGCGGTCTCGGAACGGAACATCTCCGGGATGTAGCGGAACATGAACCGCGCGCCGTCGGCGTTGCGCAGGATCCCACCGTCACCCCGCACCCCCTCAGTGACAAGGATCCCCCGCACCGACAGCGGCCACACCATGCCGGTCGGATGGAACTGCACGAACTCCATATCCATCAGGTCGGCGCCGGCCCACAGGGCGAGGGCGTGGCCGTCGCCGGTGTATTCCCACGAGTTGGAGGTGACCTTGTAGGCCTTGCCGATCCCACCCGTCGCGAGCACCACCGCGGGGGCCTCGAAGGCCACGAACCGGCCGGACTCGCGCCAGTACCCGAACGCCCCGGCGATGCGCTCGCCATCGTCGAGGAGACGAGTGACGGTGCACTCCATGAACACTTCGATCTTCGCCCCCGTGGCACGATGCTGGAGGGTACGGATCATCTCGAGGCCGGTTCGGTCGCCGACGTGGGCGAGGCGGGCATACCGGTGGCCTCCGAAGTCCCGCTGGAGTATCCGGCCGTCGGAGGTCCGGTCGAAGAGGGCGCCCCACTCCTCCAACTCGAGCACCCGCTCGGGTGCCTCTTGGGCGTGGATCTGCGCCATGCGCCAGTTGCAGAGCATCTTTCCGCCCCGCATCGTGTCGCGGAAGTGGACCTGCCAGCTGTCCTCCGGGTAGACGTTGCCCAGCGCGGCGGCGATGCCACCCTCGGCCATCACCGTGTGGGCCTTTCCGAGCAGCGACTTGCACACCACGGCCGTCCTCGCGCCTCGCGCCGCCGCCTCGACCGCCGCCCGGAGCCCGGCGCCGCCCGCGCCCACCACCACAACATCGAAGCGGTGGGTCTCGAATTCGGCCATTCAGAAGAACCTGGGGTCGTGGATCGCGCCGCTCGCGACGAGCCGGACATAAAGATCGGTGGCGGCCACGCCGACCAGGCTCACCCAGGCGATAGGCATGTGCCGAGCATTGAGCCGGGATACGAACCGCCAGAGCCGGAAGCGCACCGGCGACCGCGAAAACAGATCGAGGTAGCCGCCACACACGTGACGACACGAGTGGCACGACAGCGTGTACGCACCGAGCAGCCCCGCGTTGACCAGCAGGATCACCGTGCCCAAGCCCATCCCGAATCCGTCCGGGAATCCAAACGCTCGTAGCCCGTCCCACAGGAGGATGAGCGGGAACGGGATGGTCAAGTAGAAGAAGTATCGGTGGACGTTCTGCAGCAGAAGTGGAAAGCGGGACTCGCCGTGATAACTGGCCCGGGCATCCCGCACCGCACAGGCCGGCGGCGACCAAAAGAACGCCCGGTAGTAGGCCTTCCGGTAGTAGTAGCAGGTGAGCCGGAACCCCAGCGGAATGGGAAGAATCAGCAGGGCGGGGGAGAGCGTCCACCAGTCACCCACGATCGGCCAGGTCGTGTGGGCACAGTTGGACGCAAGGCATGGCGAGTACAGCGGTGACAGATACGGATCCGCGTAGTAGTTGGCGTTGGCCAGCGCCGCCCACGTGGCGTATACGACAAAGCCGCCCAGCACGAAGACCGTCACCAGCGGCGCCGCCCACCATGCGTCGGACCTCAGCGTGCGCGGGCCAACACCGGCGACGGTGGTCGCGGGGGACGAGGTGCTCGTCGTCATTCCAGGGGTTGCTCGGCTTCGACCGGCCGAGGCTGGAGACGAGCGCGGCGAATGCTTCGCACGCATGCGTTCCATCGCGTCAGCGCCTCGTCGTTGGCGTCGGGCCGGATGGCCGCCGCCTTCTCGAACCAGTCCATCGCCTCCACGAAAGCGTCGAAAGCCGAGGACCGGGCCATGCCCTTGCGCAGAAACGCCCGGGCCCGTCGCTCGCGGATGATCCCGCCGTAGTAGTTGCGCTTGTATTCGTCGGTGAGCTTGCTCGCGCATTCGCTCACCAGCTGGGAGCTCGGCGGCGTCTCACCCGTGCCGAACTGGTCGGTGAGCGCCAAGATCAGTGTCACCAGCGCGTCTTGATTGTCGGGATCGACCTCGAGGATGTCGAGGCAGATGCTCTCCGCCTGCTCCGGGTCGTTCAGCAGCCGGTAGCGCATGGCGCGCTCGAGTGCCATCTCTATCGATGCGAACGAGATCCGTCTCAGTTCGAAGGAGTCGGACATGAGCCCATCAGTCTCCTCCCGCCCAATGTGGACGCGTCTGGCCACCGTCCATGGTAGGAGGCCCCGGGCAGACGCGCCCGAACCCCGCCGATGGCGATCCTTCGGCCGCTCGATCGTTCAATGGGCCGCTGGAGACGACGCGACCGGGCAGTAGGAAGCCATTTGCCGGGGCGGTCGGCGCGTTGGTAACCGGTGTCGTAACGCAACTCACAGTCTGCGTGGAGAAGCACCTCGCCCATTCGATCTCGGCCAAGGTGATCTGGTTCCGATACAGCCATCTGTTTCCGTGCCCCCCAGGCACTTGGGTCTGGGGGCCACGAGATGTGCCACACGACTATCAAGTCCATTCTGAGCGCGGCAGGCATCTGAGCCTCACCATGCCCGGCGGCTTCGAGGCGTTCTTCGGGGACGTCGCGGCGATCGCGACGCGGACGCCGATCCCCGGATCGAGATGAGCAGGCTAGCTACTTCCCCCCGAAGAAGTGGCTGCTGGGATCGTGAGGGGGCGGTGAGGGGCGCTTGTGACGGCGAGGCGGGCGGTTTCTGCGTGTTCCCGGTTTGCCGTTTGGCCCTTTGTCCTCAACGGTTTCGCCGTGGGGGGCGGCGAAACCGGGAGGCGGGTCAGGGGGCGACTTCGGGGG
>JBOGGX010000084.1:0-20258 GCA_050744245.1 Acidimicrobiales bacterium | reverse complement strand
GCGGTTTCGCGTCGTGGCGCGGTTTCCCGAGCTCGATCCGTGTCAACGAGGGGGAATGAGTGGACAACATCATCGTCTCGGAGATGGTTGGTACGGCGATCCTGGTCCTTCTGGGTGATGCCGTCGTGGCGGCCGTTCTCCTCAACAAGTCGAAGGCCCAGAACTCCGGCTGGATCGTGATCACCTTCGGTTGGGCCCTGGGGGTGCTCTTCGGGGTGTACGCCGCCGGGCCCTTCAGCGGCGCCCATATAAACCCGGCGGTCACCCTCGGTCTCGCCGCCGAGGGCACCACCGACTGGGGCGACGTGCCGCAGTACCTCGTGGGCGAGTTCCTGGGCGCGTTCATCGGGGCGTTCCTGGTCTTCGCCGCGTACTACGCGCACTGGGCCGAGACCGAGGACGCCGGCCTGAAGCTGGCCGTGTTCTCCACCGGCCCGGCCATCCGCAACCCGGCGCTCAACCTGATCACCGAGATCATCGGCACCTTCATGTTGCTGTTCGGCATCTTTGCGATCGGGTTCAACCAGCTCGGAAGCATCGCCCCGCTGTCGGTCGCGTTCCTCGTGCTCGCCATCGGCCTGTCGCTCGGCGGCCCCACCGGGTACGCCATCAACCCGGCCCGCGACCTCGGGCCCCGCATCATGCACGCCGTCCTGCCCATCCCGGGCAAGGGCGACTCCGACTGGGGGTACTCGTGGATCCCGGTGGTCGGCCCGATCATCGGGGGCATCGCCGGCGCGCTCGCCGGCGGGGCCCTGTTCTAAGCCACCAAGCGCGGGAGAAGTCCGATGAAGAAACTCATCAACCGACCGGACGACGTCGTACGTGAGGCGCTCGAGGGCGTCGCCGCCGCGCACGCCGGTCAGGTGAAGGTCAACTTCGACCCGTTCTACGTCAATCGGGCCGACGCGCCGGTGCAGGGCAAGGTGGCGCTCGTCTCCGGCGGCGGTTCGGGCCACGAGCCCATGCACGGGGGCTTCGTCGGGATGGGCATGCTCGACGCCGCCTGTCCTGGTGAGGTGTTCACCTCGCCGACGCCCGACCAGATGCTGGATGCCACCAAGGCGGTCGACGGCGGGGCGGGTGTTGTCCACATCGTCAAGAACTACACGGGCGACATCTTGAACTTCGAGATGGCGGCCGACCTGGCGCGGGGCGACGGCATCGACGTCGAGGCCGTGGTCATCGACGACGACGTGGCCGTCCAGGACAGCCTCTACACCGCGGGTCGCCGCGGGGTGGGGGCGACCGTGCTGGCCGAGAAGATCGCCGGGGCCGGGGCCGAGCAGGGCCGGCCGCTCAAAGAGGTCGCCGACCTCGTGCGCAAGGTGAACGCCAATGCCCGCAGCATGGGCATGGCCCTCACCTCGTGCACGGTCCCGGCCGCGGGCAAGCCCACCTTCGAGCTCGGGGTCGACGAGATCGAGATCGGCATCGGCATCCACGGTGAACCCGGTCGGGAGCGACGGGCTGCCGCTCCCGCGGCCGAGATCGTCGAGGCCCTGACCGTCCCGATCGTCGACGACCTGCCGTTCGCTCGCGGCGACCAGGTGTTGGCCTTCGTGAACAGCATGGGCGGCACTCCGCTCATCGAGCTGTACGTGGTCTACAACGACCTCCGCAAGCTCCTCGACGGTCGGGGGGTCACCATCAGCCGCAACCTGATCGGTCCCTACATCACTTCGCTCGAGATGCAGGGCGCGTCGATCACGTTGCTCAGGCTCGACGACGAGCTCACGCAGCTCTGGGACGCCCCGGTCAACACGCCGGGCCTCCGCTGGGGTGTGTGAGCACCGATACCAATGAGCGTTTCGGGCGACGACGTCCGCGCGTGGATCGACCGGTTCACCGCGGTCGTCGCCGAGAACAAGGACTACCTGACCGAGCTCGACTCGGCGATCGGTGACGCCGACCACGGGATCAACATGAACCGCGGCATGCAGGCCGCCTCGGCCAAGATCGACGGGGCCGACACCACCGACATCGGCGCCCTGTTCAAGACGGTGGGGATGACGCTGGTGTCGACCGTCGGCGGCGCGGGCGGCCCGCTCTACGGAACCCTGTTCCTCCAGATGGGCATGGCATCGGCCGGCAAGAGCGAGCTGGAGGTGGCCGACTGGGCCGACGCGGTCGACGCCGCGGTCAAGGGCGTGCAGGCCCGAGGCAAGGCCGAGCCCGACGACAAGACCATGATCGATGCGTTGCTGCCCGCGGCCCAGGCCCTGCGGCAGGCGGTCGACGACGGCGCCCCGCTCGGCGAGGCCCTGCAGCGGTCGGCCGCCGCGGCCGAGGAGGGGATGAGGGCGACGATCCCGCTGGTGGCCCGCAAGGGTCGAGCCAGCTACCTCGGGGAGCGCAGCGCCGGTCACCAGGACCCGGGCGCGACTTCGTCGTACCTGCTGTTACGGGCCGCGGCCGACACCTGGGCTGTGGAAGGATCGACGAACTGACGAAGCGAGAAGGGGGAAGCATGGCGGATTACGTAGGCGCTGTGGACCAGGGCACGACCAGCACCCGGTTCATGATCTTCGATCACAGCGGGAAGGTCGTGTCCATCGACCAGAAGGAACACGAGCAGATCTACCCGAAGCCCGGTTGGGTCGAGCACGACCCGACCGAGATCTGGAACAGCACCCAGGAGGTCGTCCGGGGGGCCCTGGCCAAGGCCGGCGCCCAGGCCTCCGATCTGGCCGCGGTCGGCATCACCAACCAGCGCGAGACGACGGTTGTGTGGGAGAAGGCGAGCGGCAAGCCGATCTACAACGCGGTGGTGTGGCAGGACACCCGCACCGACGAGATCTGCAACGACCTGATGGCCGACGGTGGCCAGGACCGGTTCAGGGCCCTCACCGGTCTTCCGATCGCGACGTACTTCTCCGGCCCCAAGATCAAGTGGATCCTCGACAACGTCGACGGGGCCCGTTACCGGGCCGAGCAGGGTGAGTTGTTGTTCGGCAACACCGACACCTGGGTCATCTGGAACCTCACCGGTGGGCCAGACGGCGGCGTCCACGTCACAGATGTCAGCAACGCCAGCCGCACGATGCTGATGGACCTCAAGACCCTCGACTGGGACAGCTCGCAGCTGTCCCTGCTCGGCATCCCCCGCGCGATGCTGCCCGACGTCAAGCCGTCGAGTGGTGTCTACGGCGACGCCAGGGGCGATCTGGACGGGATCCCGGTTGCCGGCGACCTGGGCGACCAGCAGGCGGCGCTGTTCGGCCAGACCTGCTTCTCGGTGGGCGAGGCCAAGAACACCTACGGGACGGGCAACTTCCTGCTCCTGAACACCGGGAACGAGCCGGTGCAGTCCAAGAGCGGGCTCATCACCGGGGTCGGCTACAAGATCGGCGACCAGCCCGCGGTCTACATGCTCGAGGGCTCGATCGCCATCACCGGGGCCCTGGTGCAGTGGCTGCGCGACAACCTGGGCCTGATCGCCAGCGCCCCCGAGGTCGAGGCGCTGGCGGGTACGGTCGACGACAACGGCGGGGTGTACTTCGTCCCCGCCTTCTCCGGCCTGTTCGCTCCTTACTGGCGCAGCGACGCCCGCGGCGTGATCGCCGGGCTGACCCGCTATGTCAACAAGGGCCACATCGCCCGGGCCACCCTGGAGGCGACCGCCTGGCAGACCAAGGAGGTGGTCGACGCCATGAACGCCGATTCCGGCGTCGCCCTGACCGCCCTCAAGGTCGACGGCGGCATGGTGTTCAACGAGCTGCTCATGCAGTTCCAGTCCGACGTGCTCCGGGTGCCGGTCATCCGGCCCACGGTGGCCGAGACCACGGCACTGGGTGCGGCCTACGCCGCCGGGCTGGCCACCGGTTTCTGGGCCGAGGTCGAGGATCTGCGGGCCAACTGGGGTAAGGACAAGGAGTGGACACCGCAGATGGACCCGGCCGAGGTGAGCCACGAGTACAGCCAGTGGAAGAAGGCGGTCACCCGCACGTTCGACTGGGTGGACTGAGCATCGCACCGTAACGGTCGTGCCGGGTCGAGAGACGAGGAAGCATGACCGATCAGCACCATCACGAGCACGAGGACGAATCCGACTTCGCCCGCGGGCAGGAGCGGGACGAGCACGAACGCACCCGTCCCGACTTCGCCCGCGGGCAACGCACGCAGGAGGAGACGGAGGAAGAGGCCGAGCGGCATCCCGACTTCGCCCTCGGGCAGGAGACGAGCTCCCAGCATTCGCCCGAGCACGAGCGCCACGGCTCGTTCGCCACGGGCCAGGAGGAGGAGGAGGAGTAGAGCTCGGGCGCATCGAGCCCGCAGAATCGCCGCCGGGTAAAGTCCGGGTGATGAGGAGACCGAGCCGCGGCGCTGAGGCTCCCAGGCCCGACTTGCGGCCATGAGGCTGACCACCGACGTACTGGTGATCGGTGGGGGGGCCACCGGCGCCGGTGTTCTCCGCGACCTGGCGATGCGGGGATTCGACGCCATCCTGGTCGAGCGGGGCGATCTGGCCACGGGTACCACCGGGCGGTTCCACGGCCTGCTCCACTCGGGCGCCCGCTACGTGGTGAAGGACCCCAAGGCCGCGGAGGAGTGCATCCACGAGAACCGGGTGCTGCGGCGCATCGCGGCCGACTCCATCGAGGACACGGGCGGGCTGTTCGTCACCACACCACTCGACGACCCGGCGTATGCCGACAAGTTCGTCGCCGCCTGCGAGCAGTGCGACGTGCCCTGTGAGGAGATCTCGGTCGGCGACGCGCTGCGGCGCGAGCCGAGGCTGAACCCGAAGATCACCCGGGCGTTCGTCGTACCCGACGCCTCGGTCGATGCGTGGAAGACGGTGTGGGCCACCGCCCGCTCGGCCAAGGAGTACGGCGGCCGGGTGCTGCCCTACAACGAGGTGGTCGCGCTCGAGAAGGGCGGCCCGGGAGGCGCCGACGTCGTCGGGGCCGTGGTGCGCGACCGTCGCAGCGGCGAAGAGACCGAGATCGGCGCCGGCCTGGTGGTCAACGCAGCCGGAGCGTGGGCCGGCCGGGTGGCGGCCCTCGCCGGTTCGGCCCTGAAGGTCATGCCGGGCAAGGGGATCATGATCGCCATGAACCACCGGCTGGTGAACACGGTGATCAATCGCTGCACCATGCCGGCCGACGGCGACATCCTTGTTCCAATTCGGACGGTCAGCGTCATCGGCACGACCGACGTGCACGTGGAGGATCCCGACCACTGGGAGATCACACGGGAAGAGGTCCAGGAGATGCTGGACGCCGGGGAGAACCTCATCCCCGGCTTCCGCCGGGCCAGGGCCCTGCGGGCGTGGGGCGGCGTTCGCCCGCTGTACCAGGCCACCGCGGTCGCCGACGACCGCGACATCACCCGGGCCCACACCGTGATCGACCACTCGGCCACCGACGGCATCGGCAGGCTCGTCACCATCGTCGGAGGCAAGTTCGCCACCTACCGGCTCATGGCCGAGGAGACCGTCGACCACGTGTGCCGCCAGCTCGAGGTCGAGCGGCCGTGCCGGACGGCCGACGAGCAGCTCCCGGACTCCGAGCCGGAGGGCTACTACTGGATCGGCAGCCGGCTCCGCGAGCGGGAACAGACGCTGCACGACGATCAGCTCATCTGCGAGTGTGAGCTCGTGCCCCGCCGGCGCATCGAGGAGGAGGTGCGGCGCCGGCACACGGTCAACCTCGACGACATCCGGCGCATGGTGCGGGTGGGCATGGGGCCATGCCAGGGCGGGTTCTGCATCTACCGCGGCACCGGCATCATGCACGCCGTCCAGCGGCTGAACGGTCCCCAGGCCAACCGGTCGCTGCTCGACTTTCTGCAGGAGCGGTGGAAGGGCGTGCAGCCGATCCTCTACGGCGACCAGCTCCGCCAGGCCCGCTACGACGACTGGATCTTCCAGGGCCTCCTCGATATCGAACACGCCCGCGAGGGCGCGGGCGCGGGCGCGGGCGCCGAGACATGACCACCACCCGCCGAATGTGGGGTGGTTCTCGCGCCCACTGGCGCGATAACCACCCGAAGAACGGGTGGTCGGGGTGGTCGGGGTGGTCGGGGTGGTCGGGGTGAAGTTCGACGTCGTGGTGATCGGGGCGGGGACGGCCGGGATGACCGCGGCCATCCGGCTGGCCGAGGGCGGGAAGCGCGTCGCGGTGCTGGCCAAGGGCGTGGGCTCGACCCGTCTGGCCCCGGCCACGATCGACGTGCTCGGGTACGCGCCCGACCGGGTCGACCACCCGGGCGAGGCGCTCACGGGGTTCCTGGCCTCCCGGCCCCTGCACCCGTACCAACGGGTCGGTCTCGACACGCTGGCCCGTGCCATCGAGTGGCTGCGCGAACGGGTCGACGTCTACGCCTACGTCGGCTCGCTCGACCAGAACACCCTGCTTCCGACGGCGATCGGGTCGATGAAGCCGACGGCGGTGCTGCCCGAGACGATGGCCGCCGGCGACGTCCGCAACGGAGGCTCGTTCCTGTTGTGCGGCCTGAGCGGGTTCAAGGACTTCTTTCCCGCCCTGGCGGCCGACAATCTCACCGCCGGGGCCAAGGTCGAGGCGAGAGGCGTCGAACTGCACCCGCCCACGGGCGGGGAGGCCGACGTCGGTGGTCTGGCCTATGCCCGTCGGTTCGAGTCAGAGGACTTCCGGCGCCAGGTGATCAATGAGGTGCTGGCCACCATGGAGGGTGAGGACGCCGTCGGCTTTCCCGCGGTGCTCGGTCTCGCCCGGCCCCGTGAGGTGTGGTCGGCGTTGCAGGACGCGATCGGCCGGCCCGTGTTCGAGATGTCGACGCTGCCGCCGTCGGTTCCCGGGATCCGTTTGGCCGGCGCGCTCGAAGCCGCCCTCCAACGGGCCGGCGGTCGGCTCATGATGGGCAGCGAGGTGGTCGACGTCCGGGCCGCCCGAGGCCGGGTGGAGGCGGTTGCGTTCCAGACCGCGGCGAGGAAGACCGGGATCGAAGCCGACGCGTTCGTCCTGGCCACCGGCGGCTTCCTGACCGGAGGCATCGAGCTCCGCTCCGACGAGACCGTGCACGAGTCCGTCTTCGGGCTGCCCGTGATGGGCATGCCCCCGCCGGGCCAGCCCAGGTTCTCGCCGGTGTACTTCGAGGCCCAGCCGATGTCGGTGGCCGGCCTGGCGACCGACGAGCGGCTTCGCCCGGTCGACGCCGACGGGTCGGTGGTGTACGAGAACCTGCACGCGGCCGGGGCCATGCTGGGCGGGGCCGAGCCGTGGCGGGAGAAGTCCGGCGAGGGGATCAGCCTGGGCACCGGCTTCAAGGTCGCGGAGGAGTTGTTGGAGAATGGCTGAGCTGGTCCGAGGGTCGCTCGACCACTGCATCAAGTGCACGATCTGCGAGACCTACTGTCCGGTCTCCGCGGTGACGCCGCTGTTCCCAGGGCCGAAGTACGTCGGGCCGCAGGCCGAGCGGTTCCGCATCCCGGGCGAGTCGCCCGACGAGTCCCTCGACTACTGCTCGGGCTGCGGCGTCTGCACCCGGGTGTGCCCCCACGGGGTCAAGATCGCCGAGATCAACACGCGCGCCCGGGCCGAGCTCAAGGAGCGGACCGGCATCAGGCTGCGCGACCGGATCATCGCCCGCCCACCGCTGCAGGGCCGGTTGGGCACGCCCGTGGCGCCGATCGCCAACCGCATGCTCGCCAGCGGTCTGGCCCGCCGGCTCATCGACCGGACGATCGGGGTGCACAAGGACGCGTCGGTCCCGATGTTCGCCGGGCGCACGTTCCAACGCTGGGCCCGCAGGCACGAGCCACCGGCGACGGCGACGAAGTCGGTCGTCTACTTCCACGGCTGCAGCACCAACTACTTCGAGCCGGAGCTGGGCCAGATGACCGTCGCCCTGCTCGAGCACAACGGGTTCAAGGTGATCATCCCGAAGGGCCAGGGCTGCTGCGGCCTGCCCCTCCAGTCGAACGGGCTCTTCGACGCGGCCCGGGCGTACGTGCGCAAGCTCGTCGGACACCTGGTACGGGACGCCAGGAAGGGTCTCCCGATCGTGGCCACGTCGACGAGCTGCGGCCTGATGCTCAAGCGGGAGGCCCACGAGATCCTGGGCATGGACGACGACGACCTCCACGCGGTCAGCGGGCAGATGTACGACATCTGCGAGTTCCTGCTCGACCTGCACGACCGCGGCGAGCTGCGCACCGACTTCCAGCCGCTGGCCAAGACGACCACCTACCACGCGCCATGCCAACAGCAGAGCCACTTCATGGGCAAGCCCGCCCTCGACCTCCTCGCCCTCATCCCCGAGCTCGAGGTCACCGATCTGCAGCGACTGTGCTGCGGCATCGCCGGCACCTACGGGATCAAGCGGGAGAAGTACCAGATCGCCATGGACGTCGGTGCCGGGCTGTTCGACGACATCCGCCGGGCCCGGCCCGACGTCGCCCTGTGCGACAGCGAGACCTGTCGTTGGCAGATCACCCACGGCTCCGGGGCCGCGTCGGCCCACCCGGTGGCGATGCTGTTCGAGGCCTACGGGCTCACCCTCGACAAGTGAGCGAGCGTTGCGAGCGTACGACCGGGCGGCGGAGCGCCAGCGAGCCGGCAGGTGATGGGGTCTGGGGGCGCAGCCACCAGGGGAACTCGGGGGGCACGTCGTGGTCGGGGTGGTGATCGTGTCCCACAGCGCCACCCTGGCCGACGGTGTCGCCGAACTGGCTCGAGGCATGAGCGGCGACGAGGTCAGGCTGGCCGTCGCCGGCGGGATGGACGCCCCCGACCACCCCCTCGGCACGGACGCCATGCTGGTCATGCGGGCCATCGACGAGGTGTGGTCCGAGGACGGTGTGCTCGTGCTGATGGACCTGGGCAGTGCGGTGCTGTCGGCCGAGATGGCGCTCGAGTTCCTGCCCGATGAGCGGCGGGCCAAGGTGCTCCTCTGCGACGCTCCCGTGGTCGAGGGGGCGGTGGCCGCGGTGGTGGCGGCCAAGCTCGGTGAGCCGCTCGACCAGGTGGCGGAGGAGGCCCGCGGCGGGCTGTTGCCCAAGACGGCCCACCTCGGCCCGGCGGCCGACCCTGCGGTGGTCGAGCCGGCGCCGGTCCCGTCCGTTCCGCTCGACGGATCGGAGCGCGAGCTCGTCGTCACCGTCGGCAACACCCACGGTCTGCACGCCCGACCCGCGGCCCGGCTGGTGCAGACGGCGGGCCGCTACGACGCCGAGGTCACCGTCGAGAACCTCACCTCCGGTCGGGGCCCGGTGGCCGCCCGCAGCCTCAATGCGGTGGCCACCCTCGGGGTGCAGCAGGGCCATGAGATCCGCATCCGGGCCAGGGGTCCAGATGCGGACGAGGTGGTCACCGCGGTCGACGAGCTGGCCGCCGACAACTTCGGCGATCCGCCCGACGCGGGTGCGCCCGTCCCCCCGCCGGTCGCGGCGTCGAGGGTCGAGCGCCCGCCGGCCGTCGACATCGGGCCGGGCGTCGTGGTCCATGGACTGGCGGCGTCACCCGGCATCGCCATCGGGCCGGCCCGGCATGCCCGGCTCGCCGAGCTGGAGATCCCCGACGACCCGGTCGATGACCGCGAGGCCGCCGTCGATGCCCTGCGGGACGCGATCGCGGCCACCAGGACCGAGATCGGCGGCCACCGCGACCAGGTGGCCGGCTCCGGCGCGGGGTATGAGTCGGAGATCTTCGACGCCCATCTGCTGTTCCTCGACGACCCGGCCCTGGTCGAGCCGGCCGAGCAGGCGATCCGCACCGATGGGGTCAACCCGGCCAAGGCGTGGACCGAGGCCGCCGCCGGCCTGAGGGCGGAGTGGGAGGCGCTCGATGACCCCTACCTGCGGGAGCGGGCGGGCGACCTGACGGCGGTCGCCGAGCAGGTGGCGCTGCATCTTCTTGGGGTCGAACGCTCGGGCGTCTCCCTCGCCGGGCCCGGGGTGCTGGTGGCCCGCGACCTCACCCCGGCCGACACCGCCGGGCTGGACCGGCGCGTGGTCCTCGGCATCGCCACCGCGGCCGGGGGCCCGACGTCGCACACCGCCATCCTGGCCCGGGCGCTCGACATCCCCGCGGTGGTCGGCCTCGGCAACGCCCTGCTGGCCGTCGACGACGGCACCGAGCTGGTGGTCGACGGCGAGGCGGGCACGGTCATGGTCGATCCCGGCGCCGACGTGGTGGCGGCCGCCTCGCGCCGGACGGCGGCGCGGGCCGAACACCTGGCCCGCGCACGGGAGCGGGCGGCCGAGCCCGCCGTCACCCGCGACGGTGTGACCATCGAGGTGGCGGCCAACCTGGGCTCGCCCGACGACGCCGCCGGCGCGGTGGCCGCAGGCGCCGATGCCGTCGGGTTGTTCCGCACGGAGTTCGTGTTCCTCAGCGCCACCACCAGTCCGACCGAGGACGAGCAGGCGGCCGCCTATCTGGCCGTCGCCGAACGGCTCGGGGGTCGGCCGCTGCTGACCCGCACCCTCGATGCCGGATCCGACAAGCCGCTGCCCTTCCTGGACCAGCCGGCCGAGGCCAACCCCGCGATGGGGCTGCGGGGCCTTCGGCTCGGGCTGGCCCGGCCCGAGGTGCTGCGGACCCAGCTGCGCGCATTGTTGCGCGTGGCGGCCGACCATCCACTTCGGATCATGTTTCCCATGGTGGCCGGGCTCGACGAGCTGAGGGCGGCGCGGGCGATGGTCGACCAGGCCACGGCCGAGCTGACCGGCGAGGGCGTCGCCGTGCCCGCCAAGCTCGAGATCGGCATCATGGTCGAGGTGCCGGCCTCGGCTCTGGCCGCCGGGTTGCTGGCCGAGGTGGCCGACTTCTTCTCGATCGGAACGAACGATCTGAGCCAGTACACGCTGGCCGCCGACCGCACCAACGAGGCGGTGGCCGGACTGGCCGACGGCCTGCACCCGGCGGTGCTGCGGCTCGTCGGCATCACCTGCGAGGCCGCGGTCGGTCGGGGGCGGTGGGTCGGTGTGTGCGGCGAGCTCGCCGGTGACCCGGTCGCCACGCCCGTCCTGCTCGGGCTCGGGGTCCGGGAGCTGTCCATGGCCCCGGCCGCCATCCCCTTGGTCAAGGAGGTGGTCCGGGCCGTCGATCTCACAGCGGCTGCGACCCTGGCCGCCGAGGCGGTGACCCTGGCATCGGCGGCCGACGTCCGGGCCATGCTCGCGTCCAAGCCGCTCTGACGCGCCTCGCGGTCCGCGCCCGGTTGGTCGGTTGGCCGGTTGGCCGCCTGCCCGTCCCGACCCTCCTGCCCGGCTGCCCGTCCGATCGACGCTCGCCCGTTTGCGCGCGCTCAGGTCCGCATGTGAGCCCCCAGCGCCCTTAAAGGACAATTCGGGCGGGATCGGGCGGGATCGGGCGGGATCGGGCAACCGTGACCTGGCCGGTGCTCGGGCGACGCGACCGGCACCCTCTAGGGTTGGGTCATGCGGTTCTCGGTCGCCGTCGAGGTCCAACTGCGCCAAGGGGTCGCCGACCCGCAGGGCGCCACCATCGAGCGGTCGCTCCCCACCCTCGGCTTCGACGGCGTGTCCGGGGTCAGGGTGGGCAAGCTCGTTCGGTTCTCGATCGAGGCCGAGAACGAGGAAACGGCCCGGGCCGAGGTCGACGAGCTGTGCCGCCGCTTTCTGACCAACCCGGTGATCGAGGACGCGGTGATCCGGGTCGACCGCGCCGCGCAGGAGCCGCTGTGACCGCCCGCGTCGGGGTCATCCTGTTCCCCGGGTCGAACTGCGAACGCGACGTGATGGAGGCGGTGGGTCTGCTCGGCGGGCGGGCCGAGCTCCTGTGGCACGGCGACCGCACGGTGTCCGGGGTCGACGCCGTCGTCGTGCCTGGGGGTTTCGCCCACGGCGATTATCTCCGCCCGGGCGCCATCGCCCGCTTCTCGCCGATCATGCCGGCCGTCGAGGCGTTCGCCCGTGACGGCGGGCCGGTGGTCGGCATCTGCAACGGTTTCCAGGTCCTGACCGAGGCGGGGTTGTTGCCGGGAGCGCTGCAGAAGAACCGGGGATTGCGATTCCTTTGCACGACCGTCGAGGTCAGGGTCGAGACGGTCGACTCCGCCCTCACCGGGGAGGCACGGGCCGGTTCCGTGCTGCGGATCCCCATCAATCACTTCGAGGGGAACTTCACCTGCTCGGCCGAAACCCTGGCCGAGCTGCGCGCCGACGACCGCGTCATCCTGCGCTACGTCGACAACCCCAACGGCTCCATCGACGGCATCGCCGGCGTCTGTAATGAGGGAAGAAACGTCATCGGGTTGATGCCCCACCCGGAGCGGGCGTGTCACGGCCTGCTCGGTTCAACCGATGGGGCACCGTTGCTGCGGTCGCTGCTGGCGGCCGCAGCGCGTTCGTCGCCCGCGGACGCCCTGGCCGCGAGCTGAGGCGGGTCAGCCGCCCCGGCGGACGCCGGCCTGCTTGAGCACCGCGGCAGGTACACCGAGGGTGCGCCACGCGGTGTAGGAGATTCCGCGTCGCTGGCTGTACGGGGCGGCCGCCTTGACGAAGTCGTTCTCCAGCGCGGTGAGGTCGACGGTCTCGTCCATGCCGGCGAGTTCGCTCTCGAGATCGATGCGCTCCTGCACCAGATGGAGCGACTTCACCCGATCGGCTTCGGGGAGTTCGGCGTCGATCTTCGCCAGCCGTTTCTTGATGGAATCAGAAGTGCGCTTCCGCCCGCGCTTCGGTTTGTGGGCTTCGAGGGCTTCGAGATAGCGGCGGACCGCTCGGCCCTGCAGCCGTCCTTCGGACAAGGCAGCCTTGTGTTCGTCGGTCATGGCACGGGGGCCGGATCGAGGGCTCATAATCTCAAATAGAAGCACACCGGCGGCGTTCTTTCAACCGTGCCCAACCGATGGTTCGACCATGACCCGGGGAGCGGAGCGGCTCGGATACCGTCGAGCCCGTGAGCGCAACGCCCGTCGCACACGCGAACGACGAGCCCGTCCACCGCGCCCTCGGGCTCACCGACGAGGAGTCCGAGGCCATCGAGTGGATCCTCGGCCGGCCACCCAACCACCTCGAGCTGGCCATGTACTCGGTCATGTGGTCGGAGCACTGCTCGTACAAGTCGTCGAGGCTCCACCTGCGCCGGCTGCCGACGGAGGCGCCGTGGGTCCTGGTCGGCCCCGGGGAGAACGCCGGCGTGGTCGACGTCGGCGACGGCATCGCCGCCGCCATCCGCATCGAGAGCCACAACCACCCGTCGGCCATCGAGCCGTATCAGGGCGCGGCCACGGGCGTCGGCGGCATCCTCCGCGACATCATCACCATGGGCGCCCGTCCGGTGGCGTTGATGGACCCGCTGCGGTTCGGGCCGCTCGACGACGCCAGGAGCCGTTGGATCGCCGAAGGCGTGGTCAGCGGGATCTCCGGCTACGGCAATGCCGTCGGCGTTCCCACGGTCGGGGGCGAGACCGTGTTCGACCCGACCTACGCCGACAACCCGTTGGTCAACGTGTTGTGCCTGGGCCTGTTGCCGACCGAGCAGCTCGTGCTCGGCCGGGCCTCGGGCGATGGCAACCTCGCCGTCCTGCTCGGTTCGTCGACGGGGCGTGACGGCATCGGCGGGGTATCGGTGCTGGCGTCGGCCGGGTTCTCCGACGGCGGGGCCGATGCGGCCAAGCGCCCGAGCGTGCAGGTCGGCGATCCGTTCGAGGAGAAGCGGCTGATCGAGGCGTGCCTTGAGCTGTTCGCCCGACGCCTGGTGGTCGGCATCCAGGATCTCGGCGGCGCCGGGCTGACCTGTGCCACCAGCGAGACGGCGAGCCGGGGCGGGGTCGGGATGGACGTGTATCTGTCCGAGGTCCCCCGGCGGGAGCCGGGCATGGCGCCGTTCGAGTTGATGACCAGCGAGTCGCAGGAACGGATGCTGGCCATCGTCGAACCGGCCGCCCTCGACGAGGTCCGGGCCATCTGCACCCGCTGGGAGGTGCGGGCCAGAGTGGTCGGCACGGTGACGCCGTCCGGTCGGCTGCGCATCCTCGACCGGTACGACGGCGAGGTGCTGGCCGACGTGCCCGCCGCCTCGTTGCACGAATCGGCGCCGCTGTACGACCGAGCTCGCCGGGCGCCGGCCGATCTCGACGCCCGTCGGGCCGACTCGCCGAACGCGCGGGCCGCCGGCACCGGCGACGTCCGGGCCGACCTGCTCGACATGGTGGCCGACACGAGCTGGGTGTGGTCGCAGTACGACCACCAGCTCTTCCTCAACACGGTCGTCGGACCGGGGGCCGACGCCACCGTGCTGCGGCTCAAGCACCCGACCTCCGGCGTCGACACCGGGCGGGGCCTGGCCCTGAGCACCGACGGCAATCACCGCTGGTGCGCGGTCGACCCGCGCGCAGGGACGGCCGCGCTGGTGGCCGAGGCCGTACTCAACCTGGCCTGTGTCGGGGCCCGGCCGCTCGGCCTGGTCAACTGCCTCAACTTCGGGAATCCCGAACATCCCGTGGTGATGTGGCAGCTGTCCGAGGCCATCGACGGCATGGCCGAGACGTGTCGGGGCCTGGGCGTGCCGGTGGTCGGCGGCAACGTCAGCCTGTACAACGAGTCGCGCGGGCTCGACATCGACCCGACGCCGGTCGTCGGCGTGCTCGGTGTCGTCGACCGGCTCAACGTCAGGCCGGCCGGGCCCGAACTGGTCGACGGATCGATCGTTGTGCTCATCGGGCCGCCCTCGTCGGCGCTGGCGGGCTCCCGCTGGGCCTGGCGGCGCGACCATCGAGGCGGAACGCTCGCACCCGTCGACATCCCGCTCCACCTGGCGGTCTGCGCCCTGGTACGCGATCTCGTCAACCGGGGCCTGGTCGTCGGGATCCACGACGTGGCCGACGGCGGCCTGGCGCTCACCCTGGCCGAGATGGCCGTGCGGTCGGGGATCGGCGTCGAGGTCGGATCGTCCGCCGCACCCGACCACGCCACCCTGTTCAGCGAGGCCCCGAGCCGGGTGGTGGCCGCGGTCGACCCGGCCGACCTCGACCAGGTCGTGCGGGCCGGCGCCTCGGCGGGTGTCCCGGTCCTGGCGCTGGGTGGGGCCGCCGGCGGCCGCATCGTCGTCCACGGCCTGCTCGACGTCGCCGTCGCCGACCTGGTCACGGCGTGGCGGGACCGCATCCCCGTCGCCCTGGGCCAGGGCACGGCCCAGTAGTTCTTCCGCGGCGGGACGGGAGGGGCGTTCGCGGCAACCCGGCCCTGGCGTGCGATCATGGCCGGGTGAAGGAAGCGTGCGGCGTCTTCGGTGTGTACGGCCCGGGCCAGCCCGTGTCCCACCTCACCTACCTCGGCCTGTTCGCCCTTCAGCATCGGGGCCAGGAGGCGGCGGGCATGGCCGTCTCCGACGGCGACTCGATCACCGTGGTCAAGGAGCAGGGACTCGTGTCCAACGCCTTCGACGACCGCACCCTGGCCGCGCTCAACGGTCACCTGGCCATCGGCCACACCCGCTACTCGACCACCGGCTCGTCGACCTGGCGCAACGCCCAGCCGGTGTACCGCAGCGTGAGCGAATCAGGCTTCGCCCTGGGCCACAACGGAAACCTCACCAACACCGAGGCGCTCGCCCAGCAGGGCGGCATGCTTCCGGGCACGGTCAGCAGCGACAGCGACCTCGTCGCCGAGCTGCTCGCCAGCGAGCTCGCGGCGCGCGACGAGCTGAGCGACGGGCGCGAGCTCGAGCGGGCGCTGCTCGAGGTCCTGCCCAGGCTCGAAGGTGCCTTCTCGCTCGTGCTCTGCGACGAGGCCCACGTCATCGGGGTGCGCGACCCGCACGGGTTCCGGCCGCTGTGCCTGGGTCGGCTCGACCGAGGCTGGGTGATCGCATCGGAGACCCCGGCCCTCGACATCATCGGTGCCCACTTCGTCAGGGAGCTCGACCCGGGTGAGATGCTCGTGATCGACGCCACCGGCACCCGCTCGTTGCGCCCGTTCGCTCCGGCCGCGGTCGACCCCAAGCTGTGCCTGTTCGAGTTCGTCTACTTCGCCCGGCCCGACAGCCGGCTGTACGGGCGCAGCATCCACCAGGCCCGCATCCGAATGGGCGAGGAGCTGGCTCGGCAGGCGCCGGTCGACGCCGACATGGTGATGGGCGTCCCGGAGTCCGGCATCCCGGCGGCCGAGGGCTACGCCCGCAGGAGCGGGATCCCCTACGGCCAGGGGTTGGTCAAGAACCGCTACATCGGCCGGACGTTCATCGCTCCATCGCAGGGCATGCGCGACGTCGGGGTGAGGATGAAGCTCAACCCGTTGCGGGAGAACATCGCCGGCAAGCGGCTGGTCGTGGTCGACGACTCGATCGTGCGGGGGACGACCCAGAAGCAGCTGGTGCGGATGCTGCGCGAGGCCGGGGCGGGCCAGGTCCACCTGCGCATCACTTCGCCGCCGTACCGGTGGCCGTGCTTCTACGGCATGGACACCGGCGACCGGGGCGAGCTGCTGGCCGCGGGGCTGACCGTCGACGAGATCCGCGACTACGTCGACGCCGACAGCCTGGCCTACCTCGACCTCGAGCGGCTCATCGACGCCACGGGGGCCACCCGCGCCGGCTTCTGCACGGCCTGCCTCACCGGCGACTATCCCGTCGCGGTGCCGGTCACCCTGCGCAAGGACGTCCTCGAAACCGATGCCGGGGTCGCCGAGCCCGCCGACGGCGACCAGCCCCAGCTGCTGCCGACCGACTGACGGGTACGCGATGGGGGAGACCTACGAAGCGTCCGGGGTGAGCATCGCCGCGGGCGAGGAGGCGGTCGAGCGGATACGGCGACACGTCAGGTCGACCTTTCGGCCTGAGGTCATCGGCGACATCGGGGGCTTCGGGGGGCTGTTCGCCTTTCCCAGGCACCGGTTCCAGAGCCCGGTGCTGGTGTCGGCCACCGACGGGGTGGGGACCAAGGCCCTGATCGCCCAGGCCACCGGTCGCTTCGCCACCATCGGCATCGACCTGGTGGCCATGTGCGCCGACGACATCGTGTGCCAGGGGGCCGAGCCCCTGTTCTTCCTCGACTACATCGCCGTCGGGAGCCTCGACCCCGGCCACATCGACAAGCTGGTCGAGGGGGTGGCCGAGGGTTGCCGCACCGCGGGCTGCGCGCTGATCGGGGGCGAGATGGCCGAGCACCCGGGGGCGATGGAGCCGGGCGAGTTCGACCTGGTCGGGTTCTGTGTCGGCGTGGTCGAGCGTGACCAGATCCTCACCGGCGACCAGGTCAGGCCGGGCGACGTGCTCGTCGGCCTTCCGTCCCCCGGCCTGCGCTCGAACGGCTACTCGCTGGCCCGCCGGGTGCTCATGGAGTTGGCCGGCCGCCGGCTCGACGAGCCCGCCTTCGACGGTGCCCACCGCTCACTGGCCGACGAGCTCCTCGAACCATCGGTCATCTACGCCCCCGCCGTCCAGGCCGTCCTGCGGGCCGTCGACGTCCACGCCGCCGCCCACATCACCGGCGGCGGCATCCCCGGCAACCTGGGCCGCGTGCTGCCCCGGAACGCGGACGCCGTGCTCGACCGGCGCAGCTGGGAACGGCCGAGGATCTTCGGCGAGATCCAGAGGCTGGGCGACGTGTCCGACCAGGAGATGCGCAAGGTCTTCAACCTCGGCCTCGGCATGATCCTCGTCGTCCCGGCTGACGACGTGTTCCGGACGCTCGACACGGTCCGCAGCTACGGCCACGCGGCCAGCGAGATCGGCGTCATCGAACCGGGTCACGGTCAGGTCCGGTTTGTCAACCCGTGACCTCCGCGACCGGTCCCGGCCCGCCGCGACGCGCACCGGTTTCGTGGGTGGTCGTCGTGGTCGCTTTGCTGGCCGCCGCCGTCGCGGTGGCCGTTGCGGTGGTGGCCTGGCTCCAGCCGCGGCCCGATCTTGACCGGGAGGACGCCCGCCAGTTCACGGCCGGCGCCCTCGAGGCGGCCGGGTTCACCGAGGGCTCGGTCCGGCCCGAGGTGCGGGCCGACGCCTACCCCGAACCGGAGGGCGACGCCGAGTTCGACGTCTGGGTCACGATCACCGATCTGGAGGGCCAGCCGGTCGAGCTGTGGATCGACCGTGAGCGGGCCCAGGCCGTGCTCGTCAACGACAACACCGCCGACGGGCCGCTGCTGACTGAGGACCAATTCCAGATCCTCGACGACTACGACATCCACCCCGGCGCCGACGATCGCCGGCGGCGCAACTGGATCGTGACCGCGACCGCGGGCCTGGTGGTCGTGCTCGCGGGGTTGATCGTCTTCATCATCAGAAGGTCGCGGCCCACATGACCGAGCCCGTTCCGGCCCGCCACCCCGCGTTGCGCGACCACCTGTTCGCCCACGCCGTCCGCCGGGGTGACTTCGTGCTCAAGTCGGGCCGGCGCAGCACCTGGTTCTGCGACGCCAAGCAGACCACGTGCCGCCCGGAGGGGATGCTCCTGGTGGCCGCGGCCGCCTTGGTCGACATGCCGTCCGACGCCACCGCCATCGGCGGCCTCACGATGGGCGCCGACGCGGTCGCGTTCGGCACCGCCGGCGCGGCCGCGAGCCAGGGCCGGATGCTGCGCAGCTTCAGCGTGCGCAAGGAGGTCAAGGACCACGGCGCCGGTGGCCGGATCGCCGGCGCCCTCGAGCCCGGCGACCGGGTGGTGATCACCGAGGATGCCGTGACCCGCGGCGTGTCGATGCTCGAGGCGGCGGCGGTCGTCCGGGCGGCCGGGGCCGTGCCCGTGCTGCTGTTGAGCGTCGTCGACCGGGGAGGCACGGTGGCGGCGCTGGCCGCGGCCGACGGGTTGCCGTTCCTCGCCCTCGTCACCGCGCCGGAGCTGGGGTTCCCCTATGAGCGGGACGTGGACTCGTCGGCGGCGGCGGACCCGCCGTGAGCCGGCGCATGGTGGCGACGAGCGCCGCTCGTTGCTCCAGCAGCTCCTGCAGCTGGCCCCGGCGGGCCACGACCGCGTGCCAGCCGAACCACTCGCTGATGAGGGCGAACACCCGGTCGAGCAGGTAGATGGCGCAGAACCCGAAGATCGGCGCGGTGAGGAACACGACCAACGAGGCCCAGAACCCCTCGCGTCCGTCGAACACGAGGTCGACGACCGGCGTGAGGGGGAAGGTCAGGGCGGCCAGCCACGAACCGATGAGCGCATCGCCGACGTCGAACCAGGCCAGCAACACCCAGGTGAGCGGGAACACGACCAGCCCGACCAACAGCCTGACCGTGCCCTTGGTCACCGGGGTGCGGACGGCCAGCCCGGCCACGGCGGCGATGACGGCAGGTAGGGCGTTGATGAGCACGCCGGCCAGGGCCAACGGGGCGAGCACCACCACGGCCAGCAGCAGGAGGATGACCCGGCGGACGACGGCCCTGGTCGTCAACCGGGGCACGAGCAGCTCGTCGGTGACGTGCAACGCGTCGAGCGCCAGGCTGTACCGGCCGAGCTCGTCGAGGACGGCACCGCGGTCTGCGTCGGGCAGATCGGCGAGGCGCGCCGCCAGCGCCTCCCGGTCGGCCAGCGGCACCGGTTGGCGGGGATGGTCGACCTCCTCGCGCAGCGTGACCTCGGCGGCCATGGCCAACCCGGCACCCTCGAGGAAGCTGTCGAAGTCGGCCGACACCTCCTGGAGCCGGGCGCCGATCTCGTCGGTGACCCGGCGCACGGTCGCATGGTCGTCGTCGCTGACCCGCCCGTCCGGTGCCACCAGCGTCGGCTCGTCGTCGTCGATCGACAGCGGGCGCCCGGCCCGCACGAGGACGCGTGAGCGCAGCGCCACCTTGTCCTCGTAGGTGATCCCGAGCGGGACGACCAGCACCCCGGCGACGCCCGCCTCGTGGGCGCCGAGCGCGATCCGAGCCGCACCGGTGCGGATCGGTGCCAGGCGCGGCGAGTCGTGGGTGATGCCCTCGGGAAAGACGGCGACCGTCCCGCCCGCGGCCAGGCAGGCCTCGGCCGCGGCGAACATCGACACGTTGGCCGAGCCGGCCCCGTCGTCGACTTGCCGGTGCACCGGGATGAGACCGGCCAGCCACAGGAACGGGCGGGCGGGCACGACGTTCCACAGCGTGGCCTTGGCCAGGAAGCGAGGCAGCCGCCCCAGGGCGGCGATCACCGCCACCGCGTCGACCAGGCCGTTGTAGTGGTTGGCCACGAGCACCATGGGCCGGCCGTGCGGGATCCCGTCGATGCCGTCGACCTCGAGCCGGCGGAAGACCCCACGGGCCGCGACCCGCACCACCCCGGCCAGCACCCGGTCGAGCCCCCGGCGGAACACGGGCCGATAGTAGGGGCCGCCCGCCCCCCGCCCGCCCCCCGGCCCCCGTCCGCCCCCCGGCACCCCGGCACCCCGGCAC
>JBOGGX010000083.1:0-4672 GCA_050744245.1 Acidimicrobiales bacterium | reverse complement strand
GTGGCGACTTTCGCACCGCAGGCCCACCCGTTTTCACCTCTGTGTCGGGTTGGGGGCGTGTACCGAGCAGAAGTCGCCGCAGAACCACGGTCGAAATCTGGCGACGACCTGCCGCACCTCCCGGGAGTACCTAGGGTGTGCGGATGGCCTTCGCACCCCGGCGGGGGATCGTCACGCCCGAGGCCGTCGTACTCGAGTTCGAGACCGGCGGGGTCGGCTCGCGCACAGTGGCCCGGGCCGTCGACCTCGGCATCCAACTCACGATGCTGCTGTTCGGGCTGTCGGCCGTCGGCCTCATCGTGGCCTACCTGTTCGACACCGACTACGGCACGGCGGTGGCCATCACGTTGTCGGCGCTGGTCGGGCTGGTGGCCCTGCTCGGCTACCCGATCTTCATGGAGACCCGCTTCGGCGGCACCATCGGCAAGCTGCTGTTCGGCCTCCGGGTGGTCACCGTCGAGGGCGGGCCGATCCGCCTCCGGCACGCCGCCATCAGGGCCTTCATGCAACTGGTCGACGTGTGGCTCATCCCGATCGGCGTCATCGGTGTCCTCAGCATGCTGCTCTCCCGCCAGAGCCAGCGGCTGGGCGACCTGGCCGCGGGCACCGTGATCCTGCGGGAGCAGAGCTCGGCGCTGCGCTCGATGCCGGTGGCGTTCCTTCCACCCCCAGCGCTGCTGTCCTACGTCGCCACCCTCGACGCCAGCGCGGTCACCACCGAGCAGTACGGCGTGATCAGGACCTTCCTGGTGCGGGCCCGGCAGCTCACGCCGGACGCCCGGGCGGCGATCAGCCATCGGCTGGCCGCATCGGTCGCGGCCAGGATCCACCAGCAGGTGCCGGCCTGGCTCCATCCCGAGGTGTTCCTCGTGTGCGTGGCCAACGCGTATCAGCGCCGCCACGGCGGCCACGTAGCCTGGTCGTGATGCCCGCCACCTACCTCGATCATGCGGCCACCACGCCGATGCGGCCCGAGGCGGTCGAGGCCATGCTGCCGTTCCTGACCGAGAGCTACGGCAACCCGTCCGGGGCCCATCGCATGGCCAGGGCGGCCCGGCGGGCGATCGACGACGCCCGCGACACGATGGCCGAGCTGATCGGCTGCGAGCCGGGCGAGGTCGTCTTCACCTCGGGCGGCACCGAGGCCGACAACCTGGCCGTGCTCGGGGTCCACGACGTGCGCGGCGGCGTCGCCGTGTGCTCGGCCACCGAGCATCATGCGGTTCTCGACCCGGTCGAGAGGCTCGGCGGTCGGCTGGTGGGCGTCGACCAGCGAGGCGTGATCGACCTCGATCGGCTGGACGACGCCCTCGACGACGAGGTCGAGCTGGTGTCGGTCCACCTCGTGAACAACGAGGTTGGTGTCGTCCAGCCGCTCGACGCGGTCGCGGCGATGGTGAGAGACCGGGCGCCGGCCGCGGTGGTGCACACCGACGCCGTCCAGGCGCTGTGCTGGCTCGACCTGACCGTCCACGCCGCCGATGCCGACCTCGTATCGCTGAGCGCCCACAAGTTCGGCGGACCGAAAGGCGTCGGCGTGCTCGTCGTCCGGCCCGGGGTCGAACTGGCGCCACGCGTGTTTGGCGGCGGCCAGGAACGCGAGTGGCGGAGCGGCACGCAGAACATCGCCGGCATCGTGGCCATGGCCGCCGCGGCCCGGCTCGCGGCCGGGGAGCGCACGGCCGTCGTCGAGCGGGTCGGCGCCCAGCGCGACCGGCTGGCCGACGCCATCGTCGCCTCCGTTCCCGGCGCGGTCGAGACCGCGGTGATCGACGGCGATCGCGGCCACAAGATCGCGGGGAACTGCCACGTGTGCATCGAAGGGATCGAGAGCGAGGCCCTGCTGGTCCTCCTCGAGAACGACGACGTCTACGCGTCGGCCGCATCCTCGTGCTCCAGCGGGGCCCAGGAGCCGTCGCACGTGCTGTCCGCACTCGGGCTGCCCCGCCAGGTCGCCCACGGTTCGCTGCGGCTCTCGCTCGGCCACCTGACCACCGACGCCGACATCGACCGGGCCACCGAGATCCTGCCCAAGGCGGTCGAGCGGCTGCGGCGCTTCGGCTCATGACCCCGCCCGTCCTCGTCGCGATGTCGGGCGGCGTCGACTCATCGGTCGCCGCCGCGCTGCTCGTGGAGCGGGGTCACCAGGTCACGGGCGTGACCATGAAGTTGTGGGGCGGCGAGTCCGACACCGGCTGCTGCTCGGTGGCCGACGTCGACGACGCCCGCCGGGTCGCGGCCCGGCTCGGCATCGAGCACCACGTGTTCAACTTCGGCGACGACTTCGAGGCCAGGGTGATCGGCCCCTACGTGGCCGAGCATGCCGCGGGGCACACGCCGAACCCCTGCATCGAGTGCAACCGGCACATCAAGTTCGACAAGCTGCTGCGCCGGGCCACCGGGCTCGGGTTCGACCTGATCGCCACGGGGCATCACGCCCGGGTCGTGACCAGGCCCGATGGTCGACGCCGGCTGGCCAGGGGGGCCGACCCGGCCAAGGACCAGTCCTACGTGCTCGGCATGCTCGGTCAGGACCACCTGGCCAGGATCGTGCTGCCCGTCGGCCTCATGACCAAGGCCGAGGTGCGGGCGACCGCCACCCGGCTCGGCCTGCGCACCGCGACCAAGCGAGACAGCCAGGACGTCTGCTTCATCGCCTCGACCGTCGGTCGCCGCCGCTTCGTCGCCCAGCGGATCGACGTCCGCCCGGGCGTCGTGGTCGACACCTCGGGTCGGGCCCTTGGCCGAGTCGACGCCGTCGAGCTCGTCACCCTCGGGCAGCGGCGGGGCCTCGGGCTCCCGGGCGGCGACGGCCGGCCGCGGTACGTGGTCGACGTCGACGTGTCGAGCGGCGTGGTCACCGTCGGCGACGGGCGCGACCTGGCCGCCGACGAGGTGGGCCTGCGCACCGTCACCTGGGCCGACGGGCCGGTCGAGGGATCGGTCCTCGCCCAGTGCAGCGCGCACGGCGAGGCTCTTCCGGCACGGCTGGCACCGGGCGCCGCCTCGCTCCATTGGGACAAGGCCAGGGCCCGCGTCGCGCCGGGCCAGACGCTCGTGTTCTACGACGGGGACGAGGTGCTCGGCTCGGCCGTCGCCGCCTGATGCGGCGCTAGCGACTCCGGTTCGCGGCGATGCGCCGCTCGAGTGCGGCCAGGCGGCGGTCCCAGCGGGCGCCCGCCCGGGCCAGCCACCGCTCGGCCTCGTTGAGCGGCGCGGGGGCGACCTGGAACATCGTGGCCCGGCCCTGGCGGTGGGACCGCACCAACCCGGCCTCCGCCAGCGCGGCCAGGTGCTTGGCGACGGCCTGCCGGGTGACGGGCAGGCGGGCCGCGAGCTGGGTGGCGCTCAGCGGCCCCTCGTCGCCGACGAGCGCCAGCACCCGACGGCGGGTCGGGTCGGCCAGGGCGGTGAACACCTCACCCGCCGGCTCGGCCGGCCCGGCCGGCCCGGCCGGCTCAGCAGTGGGCAAGTTCGGCCTGGGCCAGGCAGCGCAGCTCGAAGCCCAGCAGGCGCTGGTCCCACACCGCGGCATGAGCCCGGCGGCCCTTGGGGCTGACCCCGCCCGAAACCCGCTCTCGCACCCGCAGACGGGTGCCGCGCTGGGCTTCCTCGACGGTGAAGGTGACCTCGCTGGCCGCCCCGTTGCCGTCAGGCCACCACGTCAGGCGCAGGCGACGGTCGGTGTCGACCTCGTCGACCCGCACCCGCCACACGTCGTCGCCGTCGGTCATCCGGCCGATCGCCCCGGGCCGCCGGGGCTCGAGGGTGACCGAGTCGGCCAGCCACGTGGCCAGTTCCCGTTCGTCGGTGATGAGCCGCCACACCTCGTCGACCGACGCATCGACCACGACCTCACGGGTGAGCTCCATGGGCGTCGAGGATAGCCCGGTTGCAACCGTTTGGTTGCGTTGCTAGGTTGCAGACCAACGCGCAACCTGGTGGTTGCGCATCCGCACCAATGGAGGTTCACCGCCCATGGCGTCGTTGCTGGTCCCCACCGTCATCGAGCAGTCCGCCGGGGGAGAGCGGGCGTTCGACCTCTACTCCCGCCTCCTCAAGGATCGCATCGTGTTCCTGGGGAGCGAGCTCGACGACCATCTGGCCAACCTGGTGGTGGCCCAGCTCCTGCATCTCGAGGCCGAGGACGCCGACCGCGACATCAACCTCTACATCAACACCCCGGGCGGCGACATGGTCGCCCTGTTCGCCATCTACGACACCATGCAGTTCGTCAAGCCGGACATATCGACGATCTGCGTCGGGCAGGCGGCGTCGGCCGGATCGGTGCTGCTGGCCGCGGGGGCGGCGGGGAAGCGCTACACCCTGCCCAACGCCCGCGTCCTCGTCCACCAGCCCCACGGTGCGACCCAGGGCCAGTCGGTCGACATCGAGCGGGCCGCCCAGGAGTTCGGGTTCCTGCGCCAGCGCATGTTCGAGTGCCTGGCCCACCACACGGGCCAGCCGGTCGAGCGGATCGCCGAGGACGGCGACCGCGACTTCATCCTCAGGGGCGAGGCGGCCGTCGGCTACGGCCTGGTCGACGCGGTGCTCACCCGCCGCGAGCTCGAGGTCGTGACCCGGGAAGCCGTGGCCGTGTGATTGTGTTCACCCCGGCACCGGGAGGCGGGCCAGCCGGCGCCGGTCCGCCTCGGCCAGGACCGCGCCGGCC
>JBOGGX010000082.1:0-27897 GCA_050744245.1 Acidimicrobiales bacterium | reverse complement strand
CCGCCGCTCGGACGATCGCCCGCCGGCCTGCGGTCGCGGTCCCGCGCCCCGTCGCGTCGGCGATCGGGCCGGTCGGGCCGGTCGGGTCGATCGGCACCCTCGCGTCCGCGGTCGCGTCGACCGCCGGCGAGGGTGGCGCTGACCAGCGGCTCGTCGTTGGCCGGGGCCAGCAGCTCGAGCCGGTCGCCGCCCGAACGGGTCTCCTTGGGCGGGATGATTGCGAGGACGGAGATGCCGTCGAGGTCGAACTCGGCCTCGGCCCGAACCACGTCGCCGACCGTGACCCCGGCATAGAGCAGGGTGCCGTCGAGGACGCCCCTGGGTTCCCTGGCCCCGGCAACGCGCCAGGTCCAGGTGCCGTCGTTGCGCTCGCTGGTGAGCTCGACGTCGATCCGCCTGGGCATGACCCTGCCACGCTAGCCGCTCGGCCCTTGGGCGGTTTCGCGCCAACATGACCGGATGGAGAGCGTCGAGCTGCGCATCGAGACCGGGCGCCGCCCGGTCACCGACATCACCCAGGACGCCAGCCGGTTCTGCTCGGGTCGGGGCGACGGCCTGCTCAACGTGTTCGCCCCTCACGCCACCGCCGGGCTGGCGTTGATGGAGACCGGGGCGGGCTCGGAGCCAGACCTCGTGGCGACGCTCGAGCGACTGCTCCCGCGGGACGACCGATACGGTCATCACCATGGATCGCCCGGCCACGGTGCCGATCACGTCCTGCCCGCCCTGATCGCGCCGTCGTTGATCGTCCCGGTGCTCGACGGACGCCTGCAGCTCGGCACCTGGCAGTCGCTCGTGCTCGTCGACCTCAACGCCGACAACCCTCGGCGTCACCTGCGGCTGAGTTTCCTCGCCGGGTAGACCCGTTCTCAGGTGACGTACGCGGGCCGTGCCTGCGCAAGTCGTCACAGAGGTGAGTGGGGCTCGTACGCTCAAGACCGCATGTTCTTCGAGCAGTACTACCTCGGCTGTCTGTCGCAGGCGTCGTACCTCGTGGGCGACACGGGCGCAGGAACGGCCGTCGTGGTCGACCCCCGCCGCGACATCCAGCAGTACCTCGACGAAGCGGCCGCCAACGGGCTCACCATCACCCATGTCCTCGAGACGCACTTCCACGCCGACTTCGTCTCCGGCCACCTCGAGCTGGCCGCGGTCACCGGCGCAGAGATCTGCTACGGCGAGGCGGCCGAGACCGACTACCCCGTGCGCCATCTGGCCCACGGCGAACGGCTGGTCCTCGGCGAGGTCGCCATCGAATGTCGGGCCACGCCCGGCCACACCCCGGAGTCGGTGTGCTACCTGGTGTTCGAGCGGCGGGCCGACGACATCCCATGGGCCGTCCTCACCGGCGACACCCTGTTCGTCGGCGACGTCGGCCGACCCGACCTGCTCGCCGCCGCGGGCGCCAGCGCGGCGTCGATGGCCAGCCGGCTGTACCGGTCGCTCCAGACCGAGCTGCTCAGCCTGCCCGACGCCACCCGGGTCTATCCGGCCCATGGCTCCGGTTCGGCCTGCGGAAGGGCGCTGTCGAGCGAGACGTGGTCGACGATCGGCCAGCAGCGCGTCACCAATTACGCGCTCCGGCTGGGCGACGAGGCGAGCTTCGTGGCCGCCATCGCCGAGGGCCAACCCGACGCGCCCTCGTACTTCGAGGTCGACTCGCAGTTGAACCGGCAGCGCCGGCCGCTGCTCGACGAGGAGCACCCGCCGCCGCTCGACTGGGCCGAGCTCGAGGATCGCCTGGCCGAGGGGGCGGTGGTCCTCGACACGCGGTCCCCGCAGGACTTCGCCGCCGGCCACCTCCGTTCGTCGATCAACGTCGGCCTCGACGGTCGCTTCGCCGAGTTCGCCGGCGACGTGATCGACCCGACCCGCCCGGTCGTGCTGCTCACCGATCAGGGGGCCGAGCTCGAGGCCAAGATCAGGCTCGGCCGGGTCGGGTTCGACCGGGTCGTCGGGCACGTGGGCCGACCGGAGGCGGTCATGGCCGCCCATCCCGACCGGGTCGACACCGCCTCGAGGCTCAGGGCCGACGAGCTGCGGACCCGGGTGCAGACCGTCGACGACCTGACGATCGTCGACGTCCGGGGCCCGGCCGAGACCGAGGCCGGCATCATTCCCGGCGCGGTCGTCATCCCGCTGCCCGCCCTGCCACGGGAGCTCGACCGTCTCGATCCTGAACGGCCGACCGTCGTCTACTGCGCCAGCGGCTTCCGATCCTCGGTGGCGGCCAGCCTGCTCAGAGCCCGTCGGTTCGCCGACGTCTCCGACCTCGTCGGGGGCCACGCCGCGTGGCAGGTGCTGGTCGACGGGTGAGATGACCGCTGGCCCCGAGCCGAAGCCCGGGGCCAGCTCGTCAGGAACGGTGCTGCTGGTGCTGGAAGAACTAGCCCTGCGGCGGGTAGCCGGACGGCGGATGGCCCTGGGCGGGTGGCTGGTAGGCCTGCGGGTAGCCCTGCGGGTACGTGGGCTGGGCCGGGCGGGCCGGACGGCTGGTCTGGAACTCGCCGAACGCGTACCAGGTGGCGCCGACCGAGATCACCAGCGCCCCCAGCAGCAGGAGGATGAACCCGAACCTCGGGTCGAGCCCGACGACCGCAAACGAGCCGAACAGCGCCAGCAGCGTGAACAGCGTGACCAGCGCCGAGGCGACCAGCGCACCCAGGAGGATGGCGGTGTCGAACGGGCCGGTGGAACCCTCGCGCAGACGCAGCGCCGCGATCACCAGGATCGACAGCATCAGGATCGTCGGGATCGAGTAGAGGAACCCGCCGCCGACCCCGCCGAGCAGGAAGAGGCGGTCGGCGAACTCGATGCCGAACGTGTCGTCGCCGGCGGTGAAGGCGGCGACCAGATCGGCCAGGACGAGCAACGCGGTGCCGGCCACGAGGAGCAGCGAGGCCAGGTGGCGACCCGAGATGGGCTGGGCCGGCCGGGCCGGCGCGGGCGGGGGTGCGGTGTAGGGGGCAGGACCCCCGGCCGGTGGTTGACCGTAACCCGGCGGCGGGTAGCCGGGCGGTGGACCCGGCTGACCGGGCTGGCCGGGCTGGCCGGGCCGTCCCTCCGGCCCCGTCGGCGACCCCGGCGGCGGCGGGAACAGACCCTGCGGGGGTTGGTAACTCATGGCGCCCAGTCTGGCCGCCGAGCCCGCCCGAGTCGCGGATGGTCGGCGCGGCGCGTTCGCCTCAGCCCTTCACCGCGCCCATGGTGAAGCCCGAGATGAACCGGTCGAGGAACAGGCTGAAGACGAAGGCGATCGGCACCGCGACCAGGATGGCGGCGGCCTGGAGCTCCTGCCAGAAGAACACGTCACCCCTGACCAGCTCGGTGGGCACCCCGACGCTGACCGTCTTCTCCGCCGTGGCCGAGACGAAGGCCAGGGCGTAGATGAACTCGCTGGTCGACAGGGTGAACGCGAACACCACCACGGCGATGACGCCGGGGACGACCAGCGGAACGCCGACCCGCACGAAGGCGGCGAGCCGGCTGAAGCCGTCGACCATCGCCTGTTCCTCGATGTCGCGGGGCACCCCCTTGAAGAACCCGACCAGCAGCCAGACCGACACCGGGATGGTGATGGTCGGGTGGATCACCACCAGCGACCACTTGGAGTCCTGCAGGCCGAGCTCGGCGACCACCTTCGACAGCGAGATGAACAGCAGCGACGGCGGCACCAGGTAGACGAGGAAGATGGCGATGCCGAGCGGGCCGGCCCAGCGCACGTCGAGGCGGGCCAGGGAATACGCCGCGGGCAAGGCGACCACCAGGGTGATGAGCACCACGAGCCCGCCGACCAGCAGGGTGTTGGCGGCGAAGGTCAGGAACTGCGTCTGTTCGAAGATGTAGCGCACGCTCTCGGTCGTCGGGGGCAGGTTCCAGAGGAACGGGTTGCTGGCCACGTTGTAAAAGTCCGGGTCCTGCTTGAAGGCGGTGATGAAGCCCCAGGTGAACGGGAATGCGGCGACCAGCGCCGCGAACACGGCGACCGAGTAGATGCCGATCCGACCGAACACGTGGCGGGTAATGGCCTTGCGCCGCAACCGTTCGACCGAGCCGGCATCGGTGATGTCGACGTCGACCCCGCCCTTCACAGGACCTCCATCCGCCGGACGGCCCGCAGGATGAGCACGGCCGCCACCAGCAGCAGCGGGAACAGGAAGAGCGCGATGGCCGCGCCCTGGGCCAGGTCGCCGCCCTCGATGCCCTTGTTGAAGGCCCACGACGCCAGGACCTCGGTCGAGTGGACGGGCTGGCCCCGGGTGAGCACCCGGACCACGGCCAGGTCGGTGAACGTGAGGATGGCACCGAACAGGGCGGCCACCGCGGTGACCGGCAGGGTGAGCGGGGTGCTGATCTCGAGCTGCCGGCGCCAGAAGCCGGCGCCGTCGACGTGGGCCGCGTCGTTGATCTCCTCCGGGATGGCGCTCAGCCCGGCCATGATGATCACGGTCGCCAGCGGCACGATGCGCCAGACGTGCACCGCGATCACCGAGCCCATCGCCAGCCCCGGCTTGCCGAGGTAGAACGCGTGCCCCCCCGGCGGCAGGAGCGCGAGCTCGCGCAGGATCCAGTCGATCGGGCTGAAGAGCGAGTCGAGCAGGCCGAGCCAGGTGATGGTCGACAACGCCACCGGGGTCACCCAGGGCAGCAGGATGAAGAAGCGCACGATCCGTTTGCCCCGGAAGTCTGCGGTCAGGACGGTGGCCAGGATCCGGGCGATGACGAGGATCAGGACCATCGACACGAACGTGAACAGCAGCGTGTTGAGGAAGGCCCGGCGGAAGACCGGATCGCCCAGGATGTCGCCGAAGTTGCGCAGGCCGACGAAGTCGAAGCTGAAGTCGCCCACGGTCACGTCGCTCAGGGAGAAGGCGATGGCCAGGAAGAACGGGAAGGCCACCAGCGCGACGATGTACACGACGGCCGGGGCGATGAACACCGCGCCAAGGAAGCCTTCCCGGTCGGCCAGGGTCCGCCGGGGGGTCGACGCGGCTGACGTCGCCGACGTCGCGGCCCGGGGCGGTGTGGTCGTGACCACGGGTCAGCCGACCGGCACGGGTTGGCCCGCCGTCTCGGTCTCCGGGTCGAAGAACCTGAGCTTCCGCTCGGGCACGACGAAGTCGCGGGCGGCGTCGGCCTCGATGGGCGTGAGCACCGTGGCCGGCAGCCGGATGATCGCCATCGTCGGTTCACCCAGCCCGGTGACCACGCCGTACAGGTGACGATCACCGCTGAGGTATTCGATCCGGTGGACGTCCATGGTGAGGACCCTGTGCCCGTCGAGTCGCCCTCCGAGGGCCTCGGCCGGCAGCACGGTCTCCGGGCGGAAACCCACGATGGCGTCGTCGCGGGGGATCAGGTTCATGGGCGGCGACCCGAGAAACGTGGCCACGAAGGTGTCGGCCGGGTACTCGTACACGTCGGCCGGCGGGCCGAGCTGGCGCACCCGGCCCTGGTACATGACGACGATGCGGTCGCCCATCCCCATCGCCTCGACCTGGTCGTGGGTGACGTAGATCGTCGTCGTCCCCACCCGTTGCTGGAAGTCGCGCAGGTCGGTGCGGGCCGACGCTCGCAGCTTGGCGTCGAGGTTCGAGAGCGGTTCGTCGAGCAGGAACACGCTCGGTTCGCGAACCAGCGCCCGGGCCAGCGCCACCCGCTGGCGCTCGCCGCCGGAGAGATGGCGGGGTCGGCGCGCCAGGAGTTGGTCGATCCCGAGCAGCTCGGCCGCCCACCTGGCCTTGGCCTGCCTGGCCTCGGGCCCGAGCTTGGCCGCCCTGAGCGGGAAGGTGATGTTCTGGAGCACGGTCTTGTGCGGGTACAGGGCGTAGCTCTGGAACACCATGGCGATGCGTCTGGCGCGCGGCGGGAGACCGTTCACCACGTTGCCGCCGATGAGGACATCGCCGCTGGTCGGCTGTTCGAGCCCGGCGATCATGCGCAGGAGGGTGGTCTTGCCGCACCCGGACGGTCCGAGGAGGACCAGGAACTCGCCCTCCTCGGTGGCCAGGCTGACCCCGTCGACCGCGGCCCGGTCGCTCTTCGGGAACCGCTTGGTCAGCTCGCGGACCTCGACGGCCAGGAGTCGGTGTTCATGGTTCGCTCGCCCTCCGGGCTCACTCACTGACCGCCGCCGACCAGGCCCTGGCGCCGCCACTTCTCGAAGATCGTCTCGATCTCGCGCTCGGCGTCCTGCACCGCCTGTTCGGGGGTGGCCTCACCGCGGGCGGCCTTGGCCATCATGTTCGAGACGACGAACGTGTTGAACACCTCGCCCACGGCCGGGTTGGCCGGGCCCGGGTGGCCGATGTTGGCCGTCCACTGCAGGGCGTCGTCGATGTTCAGCAACGCGAGCTTGTCCGGCGGGTTGGCCCCGAAGGGATCCTCGGCCAGCCAGGCGTTGAGGTTGGGCACCCGGTCGACGAAGGCGGGGAAGTCGTAGAGGCGCGAGTTGAAGCTGGCATGGTCGAAGTTGAGCGTGTAGTGGAGCAGGAACTCCTGGGCCGCGTCCGGGTTGGCCGCATGGGTCGGGATGATCCAGTTGTACATGACGTGCTGGGCCGACAGCCGTGCGGACGGGCCCTCGAGCGCGGGCACGAAGAAGATGTCGTCGGCCACCGTCGGGTTGACCTCCTGGGCCGTCCGCCAGGCCGAGATGGAGTTCACGATGTAGGAGAGCCCGCCGGCGATGAGGCCCTGGTTGTTGGAGGCCGCGTTCCATGCGAACACCTCCTCGGTCATCGTGTTTCGGTAGAGGTCGGCCATGAACTCGACCGCGGCGACCACCTCGGGGGAGTTGATGACGACGTTCTCGTTCTCGTCCTGGATCGAGCCGCCGAACGACCAGATCAGGGCCCGGGCAGCCATGTTGGAGTCGATCTCCTGCGACAGCCCGATGCCGAGCTGGACCCCGAGCTCATCCTTGATCCGGGTGCCGCCCTCCAACAGATCGTCCCATGTGGACGGTCCGTCGGGCATGTCGACCTGCTCCCAGAGGCTCTTGCGGTAGTCGCCCGGGTCGGGCACCCAGCTCGGGCTGTAGGCGTAGAACTTCTCGGTGTTGGGGTTGAAGCTCGACTTGACGCACAGCTCGGTCTGCTCGCCGAAGCGGTTGACGGCCTCCTCGGTGAGGTCGCGGAGGTCGAGCACGCTCGGCTCGAACTGCGCCAGCGGCGCGATGTACTGGATGACGTCGTGGCCCTCGCCGGCCGCGATCTCGGCCGCGATCCGGCCGGGGATCTCGGCGTTGTTGATGTGGTCGACGGTGACGTTGACCCCGGCCATCCGGCCCCACTCCTGGGCGAACGGATCGAACCAGGTGTCGTGCTGGGGCACGAAGTGGCTCCACAGCAGGATCCTGAGGTCGCCGGAGAGCTGGCTCTGCGGGTCCTGGAAGGTGGTCTCGGTCGGCGTCTCGCCCACCGGCACGGTGGGCTCCTCCGGGACTGCGGCGTCGTCGCCCTGCGAGCCGCAGGCGGCCAGGATGGTCGCCGCTCCCAACCCCTGCATGAACACCCGACGCGAGATGCGCGGTCCACGATTCGTTCCGGCCATGGTCAGCTCCCCCTTGTCGCCGGTGGAGCACCGACCGCCCGCGCACCCGTCGGTGCTCTTCCTATTGGGCCGTGACCACGAGACTAGGCCCGTTCGGGCCACAATGCCCGGATGCTCGGCCATCTCGACTGGATGCCCTCCCGTGCCCGCCCCGACCTGTTGGCGCCGGCGGTGGCGACCGCCATCGACGCGTGGCCGGCGGCAGAAGGGGAGCCGGCACCCGAAGTGCTGGTGGCCGAGATCGACCCTGAGCTGGCCGACACCGCCGTCTTCTGCTCGCGCTACGACGTCCCCCTCGCGGCCTCGGCCAACTGCGTCGTCATCGCCGGCCGGCGGGCGGGGGAGACCCGACGGGCGGCCTGCGTGGTGCTGGCCACCACCCGAGCGGATGTGAACAACCTCGTGCGCCGCCGGCTCGACGCCCGCAGGGCCTCGTTCGCCTCGATGGACGAGGCCGTGGCGGCCACGGGGATGGAGCCCGGCGGCATCACGCCGATCGGGCTCCCGGCCGAGTGGCCGCTGCTGATCGATGCCGCGGTGGCGGCCGCGCCGGAGGTCGTCGTGGGCAGCGGCGTCCGCCGATCGAAGCTGTGCCTGCCCGGGTCGGCCCTGGCCGGACTCCGAGGGGCCGAGGTGCTCACCGATCTCGGCCGGCCACTCCCACCCAGCTAGCCGCCCGCCCGAGCGCAGCCTCGGCCTCGTCGACGAGTCGGGTCATCAGCTCCCGCGCGGACACGATGTCGTTGACGAGTGCGGCCGACTGGCCGGCGAACGGCAACAGCTCGTGACCACCGCCGGTCAGGGCCGCGGCGATGAAGGCGGGCCCCACCTCGGCCGGGTCGACCGAGTTCGGCGCGGTCTCGAGCTCGGCGGGGGAGCGGACGGCGGTGCCGACGCTGCCGAGCCCGCCCGCCTCACAGACCTCGGCGCACAGCTCGACCTCGTCCCACGGACCGAACGGCGCGAGCACGATGGGTACGTCGATGCCCAGGAGCTCGCAGAGCGGCGTGCGCAACATGGCGAGAACCCATTCGAACTTCGGATGGGGCGGGCCGGCTGCGTGACTAGCATCGGCGCCCGTGGGAAGAGGTGACCGGCGCAAGGTGCGGTGGCGCAACGACCGCGTCCGCAAGAAGCACGGGCGCGAGAAGCGCCGGCGGCACGAGGCTCGCCCGGCCGAGCCCGACGGTGAGGCATCCGGCCAGAACCCGAACCCGGGCCCGACTGCGCCGACCGCCCCTGCGTGACCGAGCCGCGCCGGACCGAACGACTTCTGCTGCGCCGCTGGCGCGACGCCGACCGGGCACCGTTTGCGGAGATGAACGCCGATCCCGTCGTCATGGAGCACTTCCCTGCGGTCCTGACCCGTGAGGAGAGCGACGCGCTGGTCGACCAGATCGAGGCCGGCTTCGAGAGCAACGGCTTCGGCCTCTGGGCGGTCGAGGTCCGCGACGGCGCCCCGTTCGTCGGCTTCGTCGGCCTGAACGTGCCGCGGTTCGACGCGCCCTTCACCCCGGCCGTCGAGATCGGCTGGCGACTCGACCGGCGCCACTGGGGTCGTGGCTATGCCACGGAGGCCGCCGGGTCCGCCCTGGCCGCCGGTTTCAGCGAGGCGGGACTCGAGGAGATCGTCTCGTTCACGTCGACCGGGAACCTGCGGTCACGGCGGGTCATGGAGCGCCTCGGCATGCACCGCGCCCCGGCCGACGACTTCGACCATCCCCGACTGCCGGTCGGCCACCAGATCCGCCGACACGTCCTCTACCGGTTGCGCCGCACCGAGTGGCGGCCGGATGAGGAGGCCGCTACGGCAGTCCGGCGTGGGGGACCTCGACGGTCGTGGTGAACAGCACCGCTTCCCGGGTCTCGCTTCTGAGATGCTCGGCGAAGTCTGGTGCGGCGCACAGGAGCAGGGTGCGGCCGTCTGGACCGCCGAGCATGCAGGCGAACAGGCCCATCCCCGGCGGGGCGGCGATCTCGTCGGTGATGGCGCCGCCCTCGGCGACGCGGATGACCCGAGCGCCCAGGGCGTCGGCCGCCCAGATCTGACCCTCGGCGTCGAGCGCACAACCATCGGGAGCGACCTTGACGTTCGGGAGCATCTCCGCGAAGGTCCCCAGTTCGGGAGTCGGCGCCAGTTGGGCCCACACCCGCCGGTCGGTCAGCGACCCGTCGGCCGCGATGGTGAAGGCGGTGTACCGACAGCCGAGGGACTCGCCGACGATGAGCCGGTCGCCCGGGGTGATGACCGAGCCGTTGGGGAACCACATGTCGTCGGCCTCGACCGTGACCCCGCCGTCGGGCGCGACCCGCACCAGAACCGTGGTCGCCGGCTGACCACCGGCCATGAGATCGAACCCGAAGTTGCCCACGTAGGCATGCCCCCGTGCGCTGACCACCATGTCGTTGAGATGGCCGCCGGCGAGCTTGCTCAGATCGGCGTGGACGTCGACCACGCCGTCGACCGACCGGCGCAGGACGACGTGGTCCTTCATCGAGACGACGAGCAGCGACCCGTCCGGCAGCCAACCGAGCCCGGACGGCTGCCCGTCGACGGTCATGACCGTCTCGGTCGTGCCGTCGGGCGAGACGGCGAGGACGAGGTGGCGGTAGAAGTCGGACACCCACCAGCGGTCGTCGCGCCAGCGGGGACCCTCGAAGAACGAGCCACCGTCGATGAGCGGGTTGAGGTCGTGGTCGGTCACCGCGGGAGCATAGGAGCGATCCGGTTCGGTCAGCGTCCGACCGAGGTCGCGTTCGCCCCGAACGCGGCCGCGGTCAACCGGCGATACCGACTTCTCGTCGCGTACCACAGGATCTTTAACGCCAGCGGGGCGCGGTTGAGGAGTGAGGCCTGCTCGGTCGGCTCGGCGTTGGCCATCGCCCACGAGATCGAGAACCGCCGCTGGCCGAGGGCGACGAACCCGGCCGCCCGGACATCGAGCGCGTGGTACTCGTCGGCGCTGAAGTGGCGCGTAAACAGCGGCAGGACGAACTCGTCCTCGAAGGTGAGATGACGTTCGAGCAGCCGGTGCAGCTCCGACGCGCAGTTCGTGGCCTGCCGGGAGGCCTCGGCCCACGCCACTTTCGGATCGCCCAGTTCATCGATCGCCCGCGTGGTGCGGCATACCAGCGGCGCAGCTGCTGGGCTCTCGTCGTCCGCACCGACTCGTCCACCCCGGCGATGGCCTGGGCCAGCCGGGCGCTGTCGGTCCGCATGCCGCGGTGCAGCACGCGAAACGAGACGAGGTCCGGTGCCGGCACATCCCCTCCTCCTGGGCGCAGAGTTCGCTCGTGGTTCGGAGCCGAGGGGGCGAGGGTTTGGTCAGAATTTCCGGTGAAACAGGCCGCGCCCGGCTGTTCGCGCCCCTCGTCGTCGGCGTCGCCCGCAAGGTGACGGCCAACCGGTCGCTGGCCGAGGACGTGACCCAGGAGGTGTTCGTCCAGCTCTGGGAGGCGCCGGGCCGGTTCGACGCCGACCGGGGCACCCTGCGGTGCTACCTCGGCGTGCTCGCCCACCGCCGTGCGGTCGACGCCGCTCCGGGCGGGCGAGGCTGTCCGAGCTCCTGCCCGACGAGGGGTGCTCGGGTGGACGTGATCGCGGGGGTGGGGGCGACCGGCGGCGACGAGCTGCCGCCGGCGACGCTGCGCCGGAGGGTCGTCGACGAGGCCATGCGCCGGCGCGGTCCGGGCCGTCCGGTCGGACACGCCGCCGGCTCGCGGGAGCAGTCCGGCCGGCCGACGCCCATAATCCCCGTTATGTCAAGTCAGCGGGTGGTCTGGCCGCTTCCCCGGGACACGCACCATCAGCCGAGCCGTAGTTCCACGAGCGGGCGGGCCGCCTCGAGCAGCCAGTCGACCGCCTCTCTCAGCTCGGCTCGGGTGGCGGCGGCCGACGCGTCGCGCTCGACGTCCTCGATCGCACACTCCAGGACGTACAGCCGGTCGTGCAACTCGTCGCGCTGGGTCCTGGCCACGACGAGCTCGTGCTCGGACAGCCCGACCTCGGCCGCCCGCCGCCTCGCCTCGTAGGCCCGCTGGCGGCACGACGACCGGCAGAACCGCCGGGGCCGGCCGGTGGCGGCCACGCCGCCCAGCGGACGGCCGCACCACCCGCACCGTCGGCCCTGGGCTACTTTCGTCACGTTACGAAACTAGTGCTTGGCGCGGCCCGGTGTCACCCCGTCCGGTTGAATAGCATCTGCTCGGTCCCGACGGGCAAAGGGGGAGATTGCATGAGCATCCTCATCGGGTTCCTCGCCGTGGTGGTGGTGTCGCTGCTCTGCGCCCTGATCGCCTGGGGGGTCCTGAAGATGCCGTCCTCTAGGGCATCGCCATCGACGTTTGACCGCGGCGGGCGACTCCGTACGATCTGATGCTTGCGCCGCCTGTTCCTTCTGGTTGCCGCGGTCGTGTTGGTCGACACGATGTTCTACGCGGCCATCACGCCGCTGTTGCCGGCGTACCGCGAGTCGCTCGACCTGACCAAGTCGGCCGCGGGCATCCTCTCGGCCTCGTATGCCGGGGGCACGCTGGCCGCGTCGCTGCCCGGCGGCTGGCTGGCCGCCAGGGTCGGGGTGAAGGCGACGCTGCTCGCCGGGCTCACCCTGCTGGCGATCTCGAGCCTGGCCTTCGCCCTGGCCGACGACTACGACGTGCTCGTCACGGCCCGGTTCGTGCAGGGCATCGGCGGCGCCTTCTCGTGGTCCGGCGGTCTGGCCTGGCTGCTGAAGGCGGCGCCCGGCGACCAGCGGGGCAAGCTCATCGGGTCGGCGCTGGCGGCGGCGATCGCCGGCAGCCTCCTCGGTCCCGTGCTCGGCGGCATGGCCACCATTGTCGGACCGGGTCCCGTGTTCAGCGGCGTGGCGGCCGTCGCCGTCGGTCTCGCCGCCTGGGCCGCGGTCACCCCGTCGGCCCCGCCGCCGGAGAAGCCGAGCTGGCGGACGCTGGGCCGGGCCGGCGTGAGCCCCGCGGTGCTCGTCGCCGTGTGGCTGGTGATGCTGCCCGCCCTGTTCTCGGGGACGATCGGCGTCCTCGCTCCCCTGCGGCTCGACGAGCTCGGCGCGACCGGGCTCGCCGTCGGGATCGTGTTCCTGCTGGCGGCCGCGGTCGACGCCGCCCTGGCGCGGGTGTTCGGCGCCCTGTCGGACCGCCACGGCCGCATGGCGCTCATCCGGCTCGGCCTGACCGCGGCCATCCCGTTCGCGCTGCTGCTTCCGTTGGCCGGGTCCGTCGCGGTGGAGGGCCTGCTCGTGGTGGGCGCGGTGGCCGCCCTGGCCGGCTTCTGGGCGCCAGGCATCGCGCAGCTGGCCGACAGCGCCGAGACCGCCGGTCTCGACCAGGGCTTCGCCATGGCCCTGACCAACCTGGCGTGGGCCGGCGGCCAGGTGGTCGGCGGGGCGCTCGGCGGGCGGCTGGCCGACGTGACGACCGATGCCCTCCCCTACCTCATCCTGGCCGGGCTGTGCGGCCTCACGCTTGGTCTCGCTCGCCGCCCGAGAGGACGAGACCGGCGAGCTCTCCGGTCGCCGCGTCCGGCGGCCCCGGCCTCGACCCCGACGAGCCATCCGTAATGGCGTCGCCCGAGGCCGGATCGAACCAGTGGGCGTGGTCGGCGGCCACCGCCAGCTCGATCGTGTCGCCCGGCAGCACCGACGTCTCCCCGTCGAGCCGGGCGATGAAGCGGCGCACCATGGGTTCGATCGAGTCCTCGTCGACCTCGGCCGCGTCCGGGTCGACGTCGACCTCGAACGGCTCCAGCTCGGGCAGGGAGACGTGTACGAGCACCTCCGAATCGAGCAGGCTCCAGACGACGTAGCCGTCGACGGGCACGCCGGACTCCCGAGCGCGGTGGACGGCGAGCAGATGCTGGCGCACGTACTCAATGCGGTCCTGGTCGTCGACGAAGCCGTTCTCATCCGGTCGGTCGCGCATGGCCGCCCCGTTCTCGGTGACCATGTAGCGCGGGAACCGTAGGACGAGTGCAGCCGGTCGAGCACCTCGCACATCACGTCGATGGGTGCGGCGATGAGATCGAGGTCGCCGTCGCGCACCTCGTCGGCCGGCCAGCCGATGGCGGCCGAGGTGTTGGCCGGGTAGCCGAGACCGGCGAGCGATGGGCTCGACGTACCAACGGTTCTCCAGCCCGTCGACCAGGGCTGCGTGCGTCACATCGGCGTGGTCGTCGGTGGCCGCTCGATCGGCGTGAAGTTGAGCGCGATCGAGACGGCGGCGTCGCGGGCCAGCGCCCGGATCCGGGGTACGGCGAGTCCGTGGGCCAGGAGGAGGTGGTGGGCGGCGGCACAGCCGTCGGCGAGGGATCACCGGCCCGGCGCCTTCTCGCCCGTGACGTACCCGTGGAAGGCGGCGCACAGGGGTTCGTTGATCGTCGTCCAGTTGCGGACCCGGTCGCCGCGCCGGCCGACGACGGCCTCGGTGTAATCGGCGAAGGCCTCGGCCGTCGACCGGGCCGGCCAACCCCCGGCGTCCTCCAGCACCTGGGGCAGGTCCCAGTGGAACAGGGTGGGTACGGCTTGACGTCGACGGCCAGCAGGGCGTCGACCAGCCGCTCGTAGAAGTCGAGCCCGGCCGGGTTGACCGCTCCCCCGCCATCGAGCATGATCCGGGGCCAGGCGATCGAGAACCGGTACCCGCCCTGGCCGAGGTCGGCGATGAGGGCGACGTCGTCGGCCCAGCCCTCGTAGTGGCGACAGGCGTCGGCCCCGGGGGTGCCGTCGGCGATGGCACCGGGCACGAGGCAGAAGCGGTCCCAGATGCTCTCGCCCCGGCCGTCCGCGTGCACCGCCCCCTCGATCTGGTAGGCCGAGCTCGCCGTACCCCACACGAACCCCGGCGGGAACTCCACCGCGGGAGCGATTCCACGAGCTCCGGGTGCCCCCGGGCAGCAGCGAGCTGGTCAGAGGTCTGAGTCGTCGACATCATCCCTGTTCATCCGGCCTGTGATGGTGCGGATCCTTGACACCACGTTGAGCAAACCTTATGGTGGACACGCTTCCATTTCAAGAGGGAACAGCGGAGCTCGACGACCGGAGGGAGGGACGGTTGTGGCCGGAGGCCGGCGAATCGTCACGCTCGAAGAGGTGGCCCGCACCAGCGGCGTCTCACGCGCGACGGCGTCCCGAGCCCTCAACGGGCGAGCTCGCGTCAGCCCGGAGGTCCGCAACCGCGTCCGCATCGTCGCCAACGCCATGGGCTATCGGCCCAACCCGGCCGCCCGCTCGCTGGCCTCCGGCCGGTCCGGCGCCCTTGGCCTGGTGATCCCGACCGGGCACCTCGTCGAGGACCCCTACGCCGCCCATCTGGTCGAGGCCGTGGCCGAGACCGCGACCTGCCACGACCAGGCGCTCCTGCTGTGGCTGGCGAGGGTCGAGCCCGGACCGGTGGTGCGCAACGAGTTCCGCACGGGCCTGGTCGACGGGCTCGTCATCTCCGGCGTCGGGTTCGGCGCGGCCCGGATCGAGGATCTCATCGACGGCCCCCATCCGTGCGTCCTCATCGGCCGCCACCCCACCCGCACCGACGTGGCCACCATCGACCTCGACAACGCCGCCGGGGCCAGGGCTGCGGTCGACCATCTGATCGCCACCGGCGCCCGGCGGGTCGCCATCATCACCGGACCCCAGGAGCGCACCGACAACCAGGACCGCGTCCAGGGGTACGAGGACGCGTTGGCCGAGCACGGCCTTGGTCTCGACGGCGCACTCGCCCGGCTCGGCGACTTCACCGTCGAATCCGGCTACGAGGCCATGCGCCAACTGCTTCCCGCGGCGCCGGACGCCGTGTTCGCGGCCAACGACCCGATGGCCGTCGGCGCGCTGCAGGCGATCCGCGAGGCCGGCCTGCGGGTGCCCGACGACATCGTCGTCGCCGGCTTCGACGACCTCCCCGTGGCGGCCACCACCGATCCCCCGCTCACCACCGTCCGCCAGGACATCAGCCTCGTCGGAGAGTCTGCGGTCGAGGCTCTGGTCCGGCTGCTCGACGACGACACCACCGGCCCCGAGCGGGTGGTGATCCCCGCCCCGCTGGTCGTCCGCCAGACCACCGGATCCGGCACCGGCCGCGGCCGAGGCCCCTGAAGAGAAGTGGGGCGCAGGGGGTTGCCGCCCCCTACGCCCCTGCCGCCCGACCCCATTCCAACGCAACCAAGTGCAGAGAACAGGAGAGCGACATCGTGATGGTACGCAGGAGACAGCGCAGGTCCACCTATCTGCGCATCGCGTCGGTGCTGATGGTCGGGGCCCCGGTGGCCGTCGGCGGCGGCGGCGGCGACGATGACGACGGCACCGCCGACAGCGAGGCCGTGACGATCCGCTGGTTCGTCGGCCTGGGCACGGGCTCCGAGCCCGAGCAGCAGGACCGCCAGCAGGCCATCGTCGAAGAGTTCAACGAGACCCACGACGACGGCCAGCTCGAGATCGAGATCGTCGACAACGCCGTGGCCGCCGAGACCCTGGCCACCCAGATCGCGCCTCGGGCTCTACCGCGAGCAGGCCAACCTGGTCCAGGCCGCGTCGCTCATCGCCATGTCGATCCCGATCGTCGTGTTCGTCTTCGGCCAGCGCTTCTTCATGCGCGGCATCGACATCAGCGGCAGCCTCAACTGGCTGGGGCGAGGGCCATCCCTGAGCCGACTCAGGGACATTCCCGATGGTGAACCGGCCGGCCAGGCCCGATGATGGCAGCCATGACGAACGAGTCGATTCCTGGTTGGCCGTCGGCCGGGCTGCCCGCCCCGAAGGACGACGACACCGGCCCCTCGCTGACGACCTGGTTGCTGGGCGGGGCTGCGGTGCTCGTGGGCGCCCTGGTGCTGTTCGGCGTCATCGTCCCCGCCGTGTTCTCGGTGCTCTGGCTGTTGCTCCCGGTCCTCATGGTGGTGATCGGGGTCACGACCGTGTCCCGCGGCCGGGCCGCCAGTCCCCTGGCTCGGCTGGCCGGCTGGGCCGCCATCGGCCTCGGCGCCCTGTGGTTCGTCAGTGCGATCGATCTCGGTCGGCTCCTGTTCGTCGGGCTCCTGCTCGGCGCCGGGATCTTCATCGGCCGGCGGATGATCGCCCGTCGCGGCTGACCCTCCCGAATCTCCCGGCACATTGCCGGCACCCTGCGTCCCCTCCCCCGAACCCCTGGGCGATTCGCCCAGGGGTTCGCCCCTTGTGTTGCGCATCCTGCCCCGCAGCGGGAAGATTGCGCGACAATCGGTCGTCGGAAGGGCCAAGGAAGCATGAGCGAGTCGGCACCCGAGCAGCACGTTGCACTGCCGGAAGACCATCCCGGGTTCTCCGATCAGGCCTACCGCCGGCGGCGGGCGGCCATCGCCGAGGTCGGCGACGCCTATCAGCCAGGCGAGCGCATCCCCGACGTCGAGTACACCCACGAGGAGGACGACGTCTGGCGCACGGTCGCGTCCGAGCTCGACAAGAAGCACGATCGCTACGCCTGCCACGACTACCTCGAAGGCAAGGACCGGCTCGGGCTGCGCCGTGACCGGGTGCCCCAGCTCCAGGAGGTGTCCGATGACCTCCAACGGGTGAGCGGGTTCCGCATCCGCCCGGTGCCCGGTCTGGTGCCGACCAAGATCTTCTACGGATCGCTGGCCGACCGCGCGTTCATGTCCACGCAGTACATCCGCCACCACTCGGTGCCGTTCTACACGCCGGAGCCCGACATCATCCACGAGCTCGTCGGGCACTGCAACTCGCTCGGCAACCGCCGGTTCGCCGACCTGTACGAGGTGGCCGGCGGGGCGGTGCGCCGGGTGGCCGACGACGACGACGCGGTCGAGTTCTTCTCCCGGGTGTGGTGGTTCACGCTCGAGTTCGGGGTGGTGCGGGAGGGCGGCGAGCTCCGCACCTACGGCGCCGGGCTGTTGTCGTCGTTCGGCGAGATCGAGGAGTTCCGCAACGCCGAGGTCCGGTCGTGGGACATCGGCCGCATGGGCGTCCAGGACTACGACATCACCAGGTATCAGCCCCTGCTGTTCGCGGCCGACTCGATGGACCAGGTCTTCGACGAGCTGACCGGGTTCTTCGCCGACTACGACCTCGACAGCTACCCGCGCTGGCTCAAGCTCGCCACGGCCTGACCCGGTCGCAGGGTCAAACTCGACGCACTGGACACCGCATACCGGAGCTGGCTGCGTCGAGAATGCGGGGCGGGTCGAACTCGACGCAGTGGACACCGCATACCGACGTGGGGCCGATCGCACCCGCCGCGGTGGAGACCCGGCTCCAGGACATGTCGCCCGACGCCACCGAGCACTGGACCGGGACCGACCGGTTCACCCGCCCCGCCAGCGGGCCCGCTCCCTATTGAGGGCTGCAGGTCAACGACCCGTTCGACGGGTCAGGGCAGCAGCAGCTTGTGGAGGCGTCGGTTGGCGATGGCCAGCCCGATCGCCCCCATGACCAGGAAGTAGGCCACATGGCCGAGCAGGTCCCAGCCCACGACGCCGATCGTGAGGCTGCGCATGAGCTCGACCCCGTGGTACAGCGGGCTGACCCGGACGACCCACTGGAGCGCCTCGGGGTACACCGACAGGGGGAAGAACGTCGCCGAGAACAGGAACAACGGGAGCGACACCAGGAAGACCAGGTCGAAGTCCTCCCAGCTGCGCATGAACGACGTGGCCGCGAACCCGACGGCCGCGAACCCGAAGCCGATGAGGACGGCTGCGGGTAGGGCCAGGATGGCCCAGGCCGAGCCGATGAGGCCCATGGCCAGCATCACGATGAGGAAGCCGATCGCGTACAGCCCGCCCCGGCTCAGGCACCACGCGATCTCGCCCAGGGTGACGTCGCCCACCTGGAGCGGCGTGGCCAGCATCGCGTCGTAGAGCTTGCCGTACTTGAGCTTGAAGAAGACGTTCATGGTGCTCTCGTAGACGGCCCCGTTCATGGCCGACGATGCCAGCAGAGCGGGGGCGACGAACGCGGTGTAGTCGACGGTCTGGCCGTTGGCGACGACCTCGCCGACGAGCTGGTTGAGCCCGATGCCCAACGAGAACAGGTAGAAGACCGGTTCGAAGAACCCGGAGAAGATGATCGCCCACCGATGCCGGTAGTAGATGGTGCTGCGCTCATACACCCGCAGCGGGCCTTTGCCGCGGAAGGTGAGCGGCGGAACGATCCGCCACGTCAACTGGCGCCGGACCGTCGAGATCGCCGGGGCGGCCATCAGACGACCAACCGCCGCGTGAACGTGCGGGTGGCGGCGTAGGTGCCGACCCCGGCCCACAGGGCGAGATAGCCGACGTGCACGACGCTGCCGGCGAACGTGGCCGTGCCCAGCGTGAGCGAGCGGCACAGGGCGACGCCGTGCCACAGCGGTACGGCGTAGGCGACCGGCTCCATCCAGTTGGGCAGCTGGCTGATCGGGAAGAACGTCCCGGAGAACAGGAACATGGGCATGATCACGAACCGCATCACGCTGGGCAGCGCGGACTCGTCGTTGAGCGTCGCGGTGTAGGCCGCGCTCGGTGCGGCGTAGGCCAGACCGGTGAGGACCGCGGCGGGGATGGCGAGCAGCAGCCCGAGCCCGCGGCCCACGGCGAACACCACCATGACCACGGTGAAGATCACCGATGCCAGCGCCAGCCGCACGCCGATCCACGCGATGAGCCCGGTCGCGATCTCGCCCGCTCCGATGGGAGTGGCGAGCATGGCGTGGTAGCTCTTGATCCACTTGATGCCGGCCAGTACCGGCCACGACCCCTCGGAGAACCCGAGCTGCATGGCCTGGGCGGCCAGGAGGCCCGGCGCCAGGAACTCGAGATACTCGACGCCGTCGACCTCGTCGATGAGCGAGCCCAGGCCGAGGCCCATGGCCGTCAGGTACAGGATCGGGCTGAGGAAGGTGGAGAAGATCGATGCCCGCCACAGGCGCTTGTAGGCCAGTGCCTGGCTCTCGACCACCCGGAACATCATCGTCGTCGCCACCGTGCGGCCCCGATCCCCTACTCGACCAGGCTGCGCCCGGTGAGATGCAGGAACACGTCCTCGAGCGAGCTCCGTCGCACCAGGGCGGTCTCGGGCACGATGCCCCGTTCGTGGGCCGCGGCGAGGGCGGCCTCGCCGTCGGCACTGGCCACGAGGAGCCGGTCGGGCAGGACCTCGATGCGGTCGCCGATGCCATCCAACTGGTCGACGATCTCCTCCTGCACGCCGACCGGGAACCGGAGCTCGAGCACCTCGGGCGCGCAGAACCGGCGGATGAGCTCGAGCGGCGTGCCCTCGGCCGCGATCTTGCCCTTGTCCATCACGACGAGGCGGTCGCACAGCTGCTCGGCCTCGTCCATGTAGTGGGTGGTGAGGATCAGGGTGACCCCCCGCTGCTTGAGCCGGTAGAGGCGGTCCCAGAGGGCGTGCCGGGCCTGGGGGTCGAGCCCGGTCGTGGGCTCGTCGAGCAGCACCAGCTGCGGCTCGTTGATGAGCGACCGGGCGATGGTCAGCCGGCGCTTCATCCCGCCCGACAGCGGTTCGACCTTGTCGTTGCGCCGGTCGCTGAGTTGCACGAAGTCGAGCAGCTCGTCGGCCCGCTCCTTGATGATGTCCTTGGGCAGGTTGAAGTAGCGGCCGTAGACGAGCAGGTTCTCGAACACCGTGATCTCGGTCTCGAGGGTGTCCTCCTGGGGGACGACGCCGAGCCTGGCCCGGATCTCGGGACCGTCGGCCACCGGATCGAGCCCGAGCACCCGCAGCTTGCCGCGGGTGATCGGCGACACGCAGGCGACCATGCGCATGGTCGAGGTCTTGCCCGCCCCGTTGGGCCCGAGGAAGCCGAAGCACTCGCCCTGAACGACGTCGAAGTCGACCTCGTCGACGGCGAGGAAGTCGCCGAATCGCTTGGTGAGGCCCCTGGCCTCCAGCATGATCGGCCGGTCGTCGGGCGGCAGCGACACGAGGAACGACCCTACCGGCGGTATCGGCGTCGGCCGGCACGAATTCTCGACGCAGTGAACACCGCCTACCGGTGTCAGCTGCGTCGAGTTTGGGCGCTGGTAGCCTCGGGGCCGCCATCGACCCCGTGCGGGAGAGTCCCCAGGCCAAGGGGACGCCGAAGGGGCAACTCCTCCCGGAATCTCTCAGGCAAGAGGACCGCACGGGTCAGGCAACGCTGGAGCGGTCGGCTCACATGACCGGCGACAGCGGGGAGGGCGATCTCGTCAGGCGACCCAAGGAAGTGCGCACATGACCGACCGCCCCACGCTGGGTGAGCTGGACCGGGCCGAGCGGTTCGTCGACCGCCATATCGGCGCGTCGCCCGACGACGTGGCCAAGATGCTGGCCACCGTGGGCTTCGGCTCGCTCGACGACCTGACCGCGGCCGCCGTGCCCGGCTCCATCGCCGCAACCACGCCGCTCGACCTCCCAACGGCGGCCAGCGAGGCCGAGGCCATCGCCGAGCTCCGCGACCTGGCCGACCGCAACCGGCCGCTGGTGTCGATGCTCGGACTCGGCTACTTCGGCACGATCACCCCGCCGGTGATCCTGCGCAACGTGCTCGAGGACCCGGGCTGGTACACCGCGTACACCCCGTACCAGCCCGAGATCTCCCAAGGCCGGCTCGAGGCGCTGCTCAACTTCCAGACGATGGTCGAGGACCTCACCGGGCTGCCGGTGGCCAACTCCTCGCTGCTCGACGAGGCCACCGCCGCGGCCGAAGCCATGGCCCTCTGCCACCGGATGGCCAACGGCGACGGCGTGTTCCTGGTCGACGCCGACGCGCTCCCCCAGACGATCGCCGTGGTCAGCACCAGGGCCGAGGCCATCGGGGTGCCCGTGGCGGTGGTCGACCTTGCCGCGGCCGACGTCGCGTGGCCAGACGGCGAGATCGCCGGGGTGTTGGTGCAGTACCCGGGAACCAGCGGTGTCGTCCGCGACTGGCAGCCGGTGATCGAAGCGGCCCACGAGCGGGGCGCGCTGGCCGTCGTGGCGACCGACCTCCTCGCCCTCACGAGGCTCAAGCCGCCGGGCGAGCTGGGCGCCGATGTGGCCGTCGGCTCGGCCCAACGCTTCGGCGTCCCCCTCGGCTTCGGCGGCCCGCACGCCGGCTTCATGGCCGTCCGCGACGGGCTCCGACGGTCGCTGCCCGGCCGGCTGGTCGGGGTGTCGGTCGACGCCGACGGCCACCCGGCCCACCGGCTCGCGCTCCAAACCCGCGAGCAGCACATCCGGCGGGAGAAGGCCACCAGCAACATCTGCACGGCCCAGGTCCTGCTGGCCGTGGTCGCCTCGATGTACGCCGTCTACCATGGCCCGGGCGGGCTCGCTGCCATCGCCACCAGGGCCCATCGCTACGCTGCGGTGCTGGCCGCCGCGCTGGGCCGGCACGACGGCGTCGAGGTCGTGCACGACGCCTTTTTCGACACGCTGACCGCTCGAGTGCCGGGCCGGGCCGCCGCGGTGGCGGCCGCCGCCCTCGAGCGCGGGATCAATGTCCGTCTCGTCGACGACGACACGGTCGCGGTCGCCTGCGACGAGACGACGAGGCGGGACCACGTCGAGGCGGTGCTGCAGGCGTTCGGCGCACCGGACGTCGATCTCGACCTGGTCGACCGCGAGACCGGCGATGCGATCCCCGATGGTCTGCGCCGCGAGTCGCCGTTCCTGACCCATCCGGTGTTCAACTCGCACCGGTCCGAGACGGCGATGCTGCGCTACCTGCGCCACCTGTCCGACAAGGACATCGCCCTCGACCGCTCGATGATCCCGCTCGGCTCGTGCACGATGAAGCTCAACGCCACCACCGAGATGGAACCGGTGACCTGGCCCGGCTTCACCGACATCCATCCGTTTGCCCCGGTCGACCAGGCCGACGGCTATCTGGCGCTGATCCGCCAGCTCGAGGCGTGGCTGGCCGAGATCACCGGCTACGCCGCGGTGTCGCTGCAACCCAACGCCGGTTCGCAGGGCGAGTTCGCCGGCCTCCTCGCCATCAGGGCGTGGCACAGGAGCCGGGGCGAGACCAACCGAACGGTGTGCCTGATCCCGTCGTCGGCCCACGGCACCAACGCCGCCTCGGCCGCCATGTGTGGCATGCGGGTGGTCGTGGTGGCCTGCGACGGCGAGGGCAACGTCGACCTCGACGACCTCCGAGCCAAGGTCGACGAGCACGGCGACGATCTGGCCGCGCTGATGGTCACCTACCCGTCGACCCACGGCGTGTTCGAGGAGGCCATCGCCGAGATCTGCGACGTGGTCCACCGGGCCGGCGGACAGGTCTACGTCGACGGCGCCAACCTCAACGCGCTCGTCGGCCTGGCCCGGTTCGGCTCGTTCGGCGCCGACGTGTCGCACCTCAACCTGCACAAGACGTTCTGCATCCCCCACGGCGGCGGCGGGCCCGGCGTCGGTCCGGTGGCCGTCGCCGCCCACCTGGCGCCGTTCCTGCCCAACCATCCGCTGCTCGCCGGGGCCGGACCGGACACCGGGGTCGGGCCGATCTCGGCCGCCCCCTTCGGGTCGGCCCTCGTGCTCCCGATCTCGTGGGCCTACGTCCGCATGATGGGCGCGGCCGGTCTGCGCCGGGCCACGCAGGTGGCGATCCTGTCGGCCAACTACATCGCCCGGCGGCTCGGCCCCCACTACCCGGTGCTCTACACCGGCCGCCACGACCTGGTGGCCCACGAGTGCATCATCGACCTGCGCCCCATCCAGAAGGAGTCGGGCGTCACCAACGAGGACGTGGCCAAGCGGCTGATCGACTACGGCTTCCACGCCCCGACCATGAGCTTCCCCGTGGCCGGCACCCTCATGATCGAGCCGACCGAATCGGAGGACCTGGCCGAGATCGACCGGTTCTGTGACGCCATGATCGCCATCCGGGCCGAGATCGGCCGGGTGGCGTCGGGCGACTGGCCGGCCGACGACAACCCGCTGGGCAACGCACCGCACACGGCCGAGATGCTCGCCGGCCCGTTCGCCCACGCCTACACCCGCGAGGAGGCGGCCTATCCGGTCGCGTCGCTGCGGAACGGGAAGTACTGGCCACCGGTGCGGCGCATTGACAACGGCTACGGCGACCGACACCTGGTGTGCGCCTGCCCGCCGGTCGAAAGCTACGCCACCTGATGCCGCCGCCGCCGCCCCCCAAACCTCCTCTGTGTCGGGTTGTGCCGGCTGGCGGTGCGAAACGCGCCACAGAACGGCAGGGCCGGCCGTGAACCGGCTCGTGCTGTGGGATGTCGACGGCACCCTCGTGCGCTGCGGCCCCATCGGTCGGCAGGCGATCGAGCGGGCTGCCCGGCGGGCGCTCGACCACCATGTCGACTGGTCGGATGACGACGTGCCCCAGGTCCACATGAGCGGCGGTACAGATCCCGGCATCCTGCTCGAGCTGTTGGCCCACGGGGGCATCGAGGGGGACCAGATCGATCGGCTGCTGGCCCTCGCCCTGGTCCACCTCGAGGACGAGCTGGCCGCGGCGGCCCACCGCATCGAGCTGGAGGGAACGGTGCTTCCCGGCGTCGCCGAGGTCGTCACCCGCCTCCACGACGACCCGGGCGTCATCCAGAGCGTGCTCACCGGGAACATCGCCCCCAACGCGGCGGTCAAGCTCGGGGCGTTCGGGCTCGACGCCTGGCTCGATCTCGAGATCGGGGCCTACGGGTCCGACCACGTCGACCGCAACCGGCTGGTGCCGCTCGCCATCGAGCGGGCCGAGGCCAAGCACGGCCGTGCGTTCCCACCCGCCGACGTCTGGGTGGTCGGTGACACCCCGAGGGACATGGCCTGCGCGGCCGCGGCCGGGGCCCGCTGCCTCCTGGTGGCCACGGGCGGGCACCCGATCGACGAGCTCGAGGGGCTGGGCGCCGATGAGGTGCTCCCCGACCTGTCCGAGGTCGACCTCGTCGTCGGTGTGCTGGGCCGGCGCGGCAGTAGCCTCCAGAGAACCCCGACGCGACCCTGACGGAGGACGCCGGTCATGCGGTTCTTGAGCCCCTTCAAGTCCGAGATGGTGAGGCCCGACCGCGCCCTGCCCGGCCGCGACCAGGAGATGCCGGTGCCGGCCCGCCACGCGGTCAACGGCAACCCGCTCAAGGGCCCGTGGCCCGACGGTTTCGAGCAGGCGGTGTTCGCCCTGGGCTGCTTCTGGGGGGCCGAGCGCAAGTTCTGGGAGACCCCGGGCGTCTCCACCACGGCGGTCGGCTACGCCGGCGGCTACACCAGGAACGCCACCTACGAGGAGGTGTGCTCGGGCCGCACCGGCCACACCGAGGCCGTACTCGTGGTCTACGACCCGACCCAGGTGTCGTACGAGCAGCTGCTCAAGGTGTTCTGGGAGACCCACGACCCGACCCAGGGGATGCGCCAGGGCAACGACGTCGGCACCCAGTACCGGTCGGCCATCTACACCTTCGACGACGAACAGCGCCGGCGGGCCGAGGCGTCGAAGACGGCCTACCAGGATCGGCTGGCGGCCGAGGGCTACGGACCGATCACCACCGAGATCGCCGACGCCCCGGCCTTCTACTACGCCGAGGACTACCACCAGCAATACCTGCACAAGGTGCCCAACGGCTACTGCGGGATCGGCGGGACCGGGGTCGCATGCCCGGTGGGCCTCACCGCCGCCGACTGACCGGTTGACCGACCCACTCCAGCCACCCCAGCCACCCCAGCAACCACCCCAGCCCGCCGAGACCGGCGAGCGCGTCAGGGAGGTCGACCCGAGGCGATGGCAGGCCCTCACCGTCTGCCTCATCGCGGGGTTCATGACCCTGCTCGACATCAGCATCGTCAACGTGGCCCTGCCGTCGATACGCGACGCGCTCGAGGCCACGCCGAGCGACCTGGCGTGGATCCTGTCCGGCTATGCCCTCGCCTTCGGACTGGTACTGGTGCCCGCCGGTCGGCTGGGCGACGCCAGGGGTCGGCGGCGCATGTTCCTCGCCGGCCTCGTCGTGTTCATCGTCGCCAGCGTCGCGGCCGGCATCGCCCCGTCGGCCTCGTTCCTCGCCGGGGCCCGCATCCTCCAGGGCATCGGCAGCGGCATGCTCGTGCCCCAGGTGGCGGGGCTCATCCAACAGCTGTTCCGGGGCGAGGAACGGGGCCGGGCGTTCGGCCGCTTCGGCTCGGTCGTCGCCGTCTCGACCGCGGTCGGACCGGCCGTCGGGGGGCTCATCATCGTCCTCGCCGGCCGAGAGGATGCCTGGCGCTGGGTGTTCTACGTCAACGTTCCGATCTGTGTGGTCGCCCTCGTGCTCGCGACCCGCCTCCTCCCCACCGACCCTGGCCACGGGCGGATGGAGAGCCTCGACCCGGTCGGGGTCGGATTACTGGGCGTCGGGCTTTTCTTGCTGCTGTCCCCGATCGTCGAGTCCGAGCGGGCCGGCGACACCCCCGAGCTGTGGCTGATGGTGCCGGCCGGCGTCGCCGTGCTCGGCGGCTTCATCGCATGGGAACGGCACCACCGACGACGGGGCCGGGCGCCGCTGGTCGACCTCGACCTCTGGGGGCGCAGGAGCTATGCCGTCGGCGTGGTCCTCGCGCTGCTCTACTTCGCCGGGTTCACCTCGATCTTCTTCGTGCTCACCCTGTACCTCCAGTCCGGGCTGGGCTACAGCGCGCTGCTCGCCGGGTTGACGACGACACCGTTCGCCGTCGGCGGCGCGGTGGCGTCGTCCTACGGCGGCCGGCTGGTGACCCGGTACGGAAGGGCCCTCGTCGTGGTCGGGCTGGCGTTCACCGTGGTCGGGCTGGTCGCGGCCGACGTCGTCGTCGACCTGGTCGACTCGAACGTGGGGTTGGCGCTGGGCCTCCCCCTGTTGCTCGCCGGCGTCGGGAGCGGCCTGGTCATCACGCCCAACCAGACCATCACCCTGTCCGAGGTGCCGGTCCGCGGCGGTGGCAGCGCGGCCGGCGTGCTCCAGACCTCGCAGCGGATCGGCTCCGCGATCGGCGTCGCCGCGGTGACCGCGGTGTTCTTCGCCGGGCTCGAGTCACGAGGATGGGCCGACGCGCTGAGCCGGGGGCTGCGGCTGGCGGCCGCCTTCGCCGGGGCCGGCCTGGTGCTCGGCCTGCTCGATCTGGGCCGGCCGGGCCGGCCGGTCCGGCCGGTGGCCGAGCCGGCCGAGGCCTACGGCGACTGATCGGATGACGGGGCGGCCGCAGCCCGGCGTTCGGCCTCGGCCTTGAGGCCGTCGGCGAACTGCTGGAACGACGGGCCCAGATCGGGGATCGACTTGGCGATGAACCAGGTCATGGAGCGGGCGGGGGTCAGCTCGGTCACCTTGAGCGAGAAGGTTCTGCCCGGATTGACCTCCGAGGCGAGCCTGAGCTTCTCGCCCAGGCTGATGGTTCCGTCGATGCAGCGGACGCCGGAGTCCCACTTGGTGTAGCCGGGTGAATCGACGAGGACCTCCCAGACCATCTCCGGGCCGACGTCGATGGTCGCGGTCGCCTCGTAGTCCGTCACGCAGGAGAGCGTAACAGATCGGTTACCATGCCGGGCGTGTCTCTGGGCGCACTCCCCGGTGATCCGTTCGCCGCCCTCGGCGACCCCCACCGGCGGGCCATCGTCGAGCTGCTCGGGGGCGGCGACCGCTCCGTCCAGGAGCTGGCCGATGCGCTGCCGATAAGCCGGCCGGCGGTGTCGCGCCATCTGCGCCTGCTCAAGCAGGCCGGGCTCGTGACCGACCGGGCCGAGGGCGCCCGCCGGCTCTACTCGCTCCACGACGAGGGGATCGCCGCCGTCCGGTCGTTCCTCGAACAGGTCTGGGGCCAGGCCGCGTCCCTCGTCCGTCTGCGTGGGATGGTCTGAGCCGCCGCCCCACGCCCGCTCCCGCCGTTCTCAGGCGAGTTGCGCGCGCTATTCCCGCGTAAGCCGACACAGAGGTGAGTTTGGGGGGGGTTGGTGGGTTGGGTGGGGGGGTGCCGTCAGGCGCGTGTGACGAAGGGCAGGGGTACGACCTTGCCCCGGAGGCGGGTGCCGCGGGCGTCGACCTCGACCTCGGTCCCGTCGGCGACGTCGGGGGGCAGGAACGCCATGGCGATGCCGGTGCCGAGCCGGGGGCTGAAGTTCCCGCTGGTGACGACGCCGTGCGCCGCCCCGTCGATGAGCACCGGCTGGTCGGCACGGGGCGGCCGCCGGCCGTCGACCACGATGCCCCGGAGCCGGCGGGTCACCCCCCGCTCCTTCTCGGCCTCCAGCGCGGCCCGACCGGCGAAGTCGCCCTTGGTCCAGCTCACCACCCAGCCCAGTCCCGCCTGGAGCGGCGTGATGCCGGGCCCGAGCTCGTGGCCGTGGAGCGGAAGGCCGGCCTCGAGACGCAACGTGTCGCGTGCCCCCAGGCCCGCGGGTGGGATACCAGCGTCGAGTAGC
>JBOGGX010000081.1:0-7072 GCA_050744245.1 Acidimicrobiales bacterium | reverse complement strand
GTCGGTCGGGAACCAAGCCAGCAGCTCACCGGTCGACCTCGGATAGTGCCGACCGGCCACCGGGGTGCGCGCCTCCATCGCGTGAAGCTACCCGCCCGCTACTCCGGTTAAGTGGATACCCCCAAGGACAAAAATGGGCGTTCGGTCACGCGGGGCCTGATGGCTCGGCCGGCTTGGATGGTGGCGCCGGCTCGGCCGGCTCGGCCGGCTTGGATGGTGGCGCCGGCTCGGCCGGCTCGGTCGGCTCCGGCTCGGTCGGTGTCGGTTCGGTCGGTGCCGGCGCCTCGGTCGGTTTGTCGCTGCCGCCCCGGCTGCGGGTCATGAAGAACCCGATGAGGCCGATGAGGACGGCGATGATCCCGGCCACCAGCAGCCCGATCGGGATCGTCTGCTTGGCCAGCGTGATCTGGCCGGCGAGGTCGTTCGCCGTCTCGACGGTCTCCGACCTCGACTCCTCGGTCTGGGCGTACTCGCTCGCGAACACGGGGATCGGGGGCCCGGTGGCGAAGCCGCTCAACGTCTCGATGGCCCCGACCGCCTCCGGCACCTGCGGGTAGCGCTCCAGGATGGCGGCGATGGGCTCGATCGCGGCCGAGTCGGGCCGGGCCCCGACCGTCTGGCTGATCGATGACAGGTCGACGATCGCGCCGGTTCTGGGTTCGACGCCGAACCTGGTCTCGACGGACACGTAGTAGTCGAGCGGGACCGGTTCTTCGGCGATGGCCAACAGGGCGGTCACGTCGTCCGCGGCCAGCTGGGGCAGCAACGCCCCCAGCAGCGCGTCGAGGTCGAGCCCGGCCCCGGCCAGGATCGGTCGCAGCTCGTCGAGGGTCAGCTCGGTCGGCACCCCCTGGGGTTCGAGCGCGGCCACGTAGGCGTCGATCGCGGGGACGTCGTCGGCCGAGCCCTCGAACGCCTGGAGCTCGACCCCGTCGACCTCGTAGGTGTCGGTGGCGTTGAACTCATAGGGCTGGCCCGTCCCGTTCTTCCAGATGTCGTAGGGACCGTCGCCGGTGTCGAACGGAAGGTTGATGGCGTACTCCGGCGACCGGTCGGTGACGTTGGCCTCGTCGTAGGCGAAGGCCCGGTCGTCGGCCACGTTCTCGAGCGTCGAGCGGTCGATCACGTAGCGCTGGCGCAGCTCCGACGGCTCGCCGTCGATCTGCTGGGCGTCGATCTCGTCGACCACGGCCACATCGCCGTCGCTCTCGTCGCCGTCGACCTCGAGGTGACGGTCGATGACCAGCGACACCTCCCGTGGCGGGTCGAGCGGCTCCTTGGTCGCCGGGTCGAGGAAGAACGTGACCGTCCCCTCGGCATGGGCGTCGCCCTCGAGGTCGGTCGGGTACTTCACCAGTGCCGGCTCGGCGACGAAACGCCACAGCGCGGCGCCGGCGAGCAGCACGATCCCGATGATGCCGACAACGATGGCCCAGCGGGCTGGGCGCGTGGCCATGCGCCCTATTGTTGCTTGCGATGTCGTCCGTCGCCGTGATTCCCTACACGAGCTTCCCCGACATCGACCTCGGGTTCATCACGCTGCGCACGTTCGGCTTGATGGTGGCGCTCGGCGTGGTCGTCGGAGCATGGGTCGGGGGCCGGGTGGCCCAGGCCGACTGGGGCATCTCCCAGGACGAGACCTACCGCCTCACCACCCGCATGGTCATCGCGGCCATGATCGGCGCCCGGCTCACCTGGGACATCACTCACTGGGACCAGATCGAGAACCCGATCGACCTGATCGCGGTGTGGGAAGGCGGGCTCCAGTTCTCGGGTGGCTTCATCGCCGCCGTCCTCGTCGGGTTCCCGACCGTCCGCCACTGGAAGGGCCACAAGGGCTGGGGCGCGGCCGACTCGTATCTCTACGGACTGGCGATCGGGCTCGCCATCGGACGGATCGGCTGCTACGCGGTCGGCGAGCACTTCGGCGGCCAGACCAACCTCTTCCTGGCCAACCGCTTCGACGGGGGTGTGGTGCGCGAGCCGTTTCTGGGGGACATGCCGCTCGAGGTCGGCATGATCTTCCACAACACCGCCCTGTACGAGCTCATCCAGGTGCTCGTCCTGTTCGCGGTGATGACGCTCCTTCGGCGGCGGGGGGCGCCGACCGGCACCCTGGCCGGGGTGTTCTGCCTGTGGTACGGGATCGGCCGGTTCCTCACCGACTTCCTCCGGGTCAACGACGACACCGTGCTGGGCTTGACCGGGGCGCAGTACCTGTCGCTCGTGCTCATCGTCACCGGGCTGTGGATCCTGCGCAGGGTCCGGCCCCGACTGGCCACCCTCGAGCTCGAGCCGACGCCGGACGTCGAGCCGACGCCGGACGCCGAGCAGACCGAGGAGTAGCTCAGCGTTCGAGCTCGACCAGCCGGCGCAGCCGGGCCGAGCCGGTGCCCGCTGCGACCAGCTCCACCTCGTCGAGCAGCCGCCCGGCCCGCTCGGCGTCGCCGGGACCCGACCGGCGGGCGAGGGCCTGGGCCAGAGCCAACCGGTCGTACCCGGCCCAGAGGTGCGAGCCGAACGCCTCGTCGAACCCGATGGCCGCCTCGAGTCGGGCCACGGCGTCGTCGTAGCGCTCGATCACGGTCTCCAGCTGACCGAGGTAGCGGTCGCTGGCCCCCAGACAGATGTACTCCTCGATGGCGAGGTTCTGGCCGGACCACCCGACGAACCGGTCGAACAGCGTTCCGGCGATGGTGGGGTCGCCGCTCGCCGCGGCCAGCTCCGAGAGCACGGCGACGTTGGCCCGCATCGCCACCGCGCCGTCGACGGAACGGAATCCGTCATCCGCCAGGCGGCGCAGGCCTTCGGTCACCGCCGCCGTCCGTCCGAGCTCGTGGTCGATCCCGAGGGCGACGACCCGCCAGGTGACGATGTCGGGGAACTGGGCGATGAACTCGGGGACCGCGGGCGCCACCTCGGCCAGCCGATCGAGCTCGCGGTACAGGGCGAACAGCAGCGAGGTGTACGACACGATCGCGTACGGGGTCAGCTCGAAGGCCTCGGCGCCCATGGCCTCGGCCTCGGCCAGCCGTCCCTCGCCGACGGCGATCGTCGCCCGGGCCCGAAGGGCGGTGGCCCGCCCGAGCGGGTACTGCAGTTCGTCTGAGAGGGCTCCGTAGTCGGCCAGGGCGGCATCGAACGCCCGTCGGTCGCCGAGCTCCAACGCGTGGATCAAGGCGTGCTGACCGAGCAGGAGCCGGCCCGTCCGGGCCCCGCCGGTGGGGGCCACCTCGGTGATGGCGTCGAGCACGTCGTGACGGCGTTCGGCCAGCGGGCGGTAGTCGGCGACCAGCCGGTAGGCGGTCGCGGCGTGGCCGATGGCCTCCTGGTCGTCGATCTCCCGGGCCAGCCGGTACGCCTCGAGGGCCCGCCGCTCGATCGACGGCAGCGGTTCGGTGAGCACCAGCTGGTGGCAGAGGGCACCCATGAGCCTGGCCCTCCGTCGCTCCTCACCTTCGGGGAGCTCGGCCAGGGCCCGGTCACATAGCCCGAGCACGTCGTGGGCCGGGCCGAGCATGGGTGCGGTGCGGCACCACGCGGTGAGCACATCGGCCATGGTCCCGATGTCGCCGACGGTCTCGGCCAGGGTGGCGCTGGTGACGACATCGTCCCGCGCCTCGGTGACCTCCCCGGTGAAGAGCTTGGCCTCGGCCCGCAGGGCCAGCAGCGTCAGCCGGTGGGCGTCACCGAGGCGCCGGCCGACGACGTCGAGGGCACGCGTGCACAGCGAGGCGGCCGACTCGTAGTCGGTCCGATCCATGGCCTCCCGCCCGGCGTCGAGCACCGCCGCGACCACGTCGCCGGGTGCGACCGCGGCCGCCGCCGCGAGCAGGTGGTTGGCGACGTCGCCGGCCGCGTACACACCCGGTCCGGCCGCCCGGTAGGCGGCCGCGGCCCGCTGGTGGAGCAGCTGACGGCGGGTGATCGACATCCCGTCGTACAGCCCTTGGCGGAACATGGCGTGCACGAAGTGGAACCGATCGACCGTCCCCGGCACCTCGTCGACCACCCGCCACCCCATCGCCTGTTCCAGCAGCCCGAGCGACTGGCCGCTGTCGTGGCCGGACACCTCGCTCAGGGGCTCGAGGTCGAACTCGAGGCCGAGCACGGCCGCGCACCGCAGCAGGGCCCGGCAGTCGGTGGTGAGGTTGGCCAGTCGGCGCCCGACCACCTCGCGCACCTCGACCGGGAGGTCGAGCGGCCGCTCGTCGTCGGCCCGCAGCCACCGACCGTGGTCGACGACGAGCCGTCCGGTGTCGAACAGGTGGCGGACGAGCTGGATGACGAAGAACGGGTTCCCCTCGGTGATCCGGTACAGATCGTCGGCCAGGGCGGCCAGGTCGGCGTCGAGCTCGTGGCCGGCTCGGCTCTCGAGGATCGTGCGGACACCGGCGCGGTCGAGTCCCCCGAGGTCGATCCGGTCGACGAGCTCGGCCGAGCGGAGGGCGGCCACCGCGTCGGCCAGCGGATGGTCGATCGCGATCTCGTGGGGGCGCAGGGTGGCGGCCAGGAGCAACCGGTGCTGGGGCAGGCTGCGCAGCAGGTGGCGGACGAGCACGATGGTCGAAGGGTCGGCCCAGTGGAGGTCGTCGACGATGAGCAGCGCCGGTCGGTCGCCTCCCGCGTCGGCGAGCACCGCGCAGATGGCGTCGAAGAGGGCCAACCGCTGGAGCTCGGGGTCGCCGGTCGGCGGCGGCCCGGGGAGCCCGAGCTCCGGCACCAGCCGGGTCAGCAACGGCACGCGCTCGGGCATGGCCGCGGCGACGTTCGCTGCGCCCACCGCGGCGACGTAGTGGCGCATCGCCTCCCTGATGGGCTGGTAGGAGCCGATGGGGTCGGGTGCGCAGGAACCGGCGAGGACCACGATCCCGTCGTCGTGGCGCCGGCGGGCGAACTCGACGGTCAGCCTGGTCTTGCCGACGCCCGGCTCACCGGCCACCAGGACCAGACGCGATGGGCCCCGCTCGACCCTGGCCCACGACGACTCGAGGGCGGCCAGCTGCTCGGCGCGCCCGTGGAACGGGTAGCCCCGGCTCGACGCCACCAGCGGCGGCAGCGTCACCATGCGAGACCTCAGGCGGCGTCGGGTTCGGGGATGGCGCGGGCGATGGCGGCGGCGGCGCGGTAGACGGCTTCGGCCGGGCCCAGCTCGTCGGGCCTGAGCAGGTTGGCCATGATCCTGAGCACCCAGTCCATCAGCGTCCGCGACCGCATCCCCACCCGGGTCAGCTCCCGCAGGAGGGCCGGGTTGCCGATGATCCGGGCGAACAGCCTGGCCACCTTGAAGTACAGCCCGTACCGCGCGTGCAGGATGTTGGGGTAGCGCTGGAGCACGAGCCCGTCCCCGGTGGCCAACGCCTCGGCGGCGAGCTCGGCCGCCAGCCGCCCGGTCTCGTAGGCGTAGTCGATGCCCTCGCCGTTGAACGGGTTGATGACACCGGCGGCATCGCCCACCAGCAGCCAGGTGGGCCCCACCTTGGGCGACACCGATCCACCCATCGGGAGCCGCCCGCCGGTGGGCGGGGCGACCGGTCCGTGCCCGTCGATGCCCCAACGGTCGGGCGCGGTGGCCGCGAACTCCTCGAGCAGGCGCGAGGTGTTGACGTCCTTGTAGTCGCGGAACGTCGACAGCAGGCCAACGCCGACGTTGATGGTGCCGTCGCCCACCGGAAAGATCCAGCCGTAGCCGGGCAGGACGTTGCCGTTGCGGTCGCGGACGTCGAGCGCGCTCTCGATCCATGGGTCGTCGTGCTTCGGGCTCTCGAAGTAGCCGCGGATGGCCATCCCCTGGGGCCAGGCCTTCTGCCGGCTGACGCCGATGGCGCGACCGAAGCGGGAGTTGGCGCCGTCGGCTACGACCAGATAGCTGGCCCGGATCGTCGTCTCCTCGCCGGTCGCCTTGTCGACGACGACCGCGCCCCGCACCAGGCCGTCGACCATGAGCGGGCGGACGGCCTCGGTTCCCGTGACGAAGCGGGCGCCGGCCGCCATCGCCTTCTCGGCGACGAGCTGGTCGAGGTCGCGGCGCCGGACGACGTAGCCATAGGACGGGAGGTCCGGATGCGCCGGCCACTGCAGCTCGAGGGTGATGCCATGGGCGATCGCCCGCAGCCCGTCATAGCGGTGGAAGTCGCGCAACCTCGGCTCGAGGTCCATGTCCTGGAGCTGGCGGACCGCCCGCGGCGTGAGCCCGTCGCCGCAGGTCTTGTCGCGCGGGTAGGTCTTGCGCTCGACGACCACGACCTCGTGGCCGTCGCGGGCCAGCCAGTAGGCGGCCGCCGCCCCCGCCGGCCCCCCGCCAATCACAAGGACGTCGGCTCGCGCGCCGTGGCTCACCCGCTCACCGGTGCCCCTGCTGGTGGCTGCGCCCCCAGGCCCCATCGCCGGGCGGCTCGCTGGCGCTCGCCCGCCAGGGGCGGCTGGCTCGCTGGCGCTCGCTCATCCGTCTTCCTGCTGGTGGCTGCGCCCCCAGGCCCCATCGCCCGGGGCGGCTGGCTCGCTGGCGCTCGCTCATCCGCCGTCGCCGGCGAGCGCCTCGGCCGGGTCGGTCACGCCCTCGGTAGCGTCGACCAGGTCCTGTTCCTCCTCGGGGTCGGTCCCCCCGAGCCCCTCTCGCTCGTAGCGGACGACGGCGAGGAGCTCCTCGTCGGTCAGGGCGGGGAAGGCGGGCATGATGCCGGAGAGGTCGTCGATGGTGCGTTGGCCACCGGGGCGCTCCGGGTCGCCGTAACTGCCGTCCGGGTTGGCCGAGGGGGCTCCCTCGCGCACCCAGATGGCATGGTCGCGCCAGCCGGGGAACGTGGCCGCGGCGTCGCCGTCGGTGAAGGCCGGGCCGACCCCGCCCCCGCCGCCGGTGCCGTGGCAGACCGCGCACTGCGACGAGTAGATCTCACGACCGAGGGTGAGCGGATCGTTGGGGTCGGTCGGCGGTTCGAGGGTGGTGGCGTAGATGAAGCCCCAGACCGGCAGGGCGACGAGGACGGGCAGGGCCCAGTATGGGATGCGCCGGCGCCGCTTGGCCGCCTGGACATAGGGCGGATCGGGCTTCGGAGGCGGCGGAGGCACAGGG
>JBOGGX010000080.1:0-1951 GCA_050744245.1 Acidimicrobiales bacterium | reverse complement strand
GGCCTTGGTCCACCACGCCCGCTCAGCGGCCCGTGGCCACGGCCGATGCCCTTCGGCTGTCCTCACCCATCCGATGTCACCAACGTGCCGCCACGGCGGTCGGCCGAACCTGATCGGTGGATTCGGGCTTAGGGTTGACACAGAGGGTGTCATGCGTCAGCCAGTGCCTCCTGGAAGGCAACCCCAGTCCTCCTCGGACACGTCTTCGATGACGAGACGGTCGCGGGGCGGCAGCGGCCGAGCACGCTTGAGTGCCTCTTCGGGTGGATAGACCCGCACGGTCGGCTCTTCAGGCTGCTCGACGGTGGACACCACCTCAGTGTAGGACCGGCGTCGAGCTCGACCGGAGCCGTCTCGTTCCATGCCAGCGTCAGCTATCGGGCGGCGCCGGCGAGGAAGGCGGCCACCACGTAGGTGGCGTGCCGGTCGAGGGACACCCGAGCCCGGTCGTAGCGCATGGTGGTACGGGGATCGGCGTGGCTGGCGGCCTCCTGCACGTCCCGGAGAGGGACGCCGGCGTCGAGGGCGGCGGTGATGAAGGCGTGCCGGAGGGTGTGCGGCCCGACCGGCTTGTTGATGCCGGCCTTGCGGGCGAGGCGGCGCACGATGCGCCAGGCGGCGTGGCGGTCGAGCCGTTCACCGTTATGGCCGAGGAAGATCGGCCCCTCGAGCCGTTCGCCGATGGCGACAGATGGGGGTAACGAGGGTTCCAGGGGTACTGAGCCTAAGCCTCTGACCAGGTACTTTGCCCTGGTAGAGGCCGAAACCGCAGGGCGCCCCCGGCAGGACTCGAACCTGCGCACACGGCCCGGAGGCCGGAATCGTTCGCCACGTTTCCCCAGCTCAGAAGCGTTATCAGACACGGTGAGGTAGTGTCCTCCCATGGTCCTCCCAACGATGCCGCTCACTGGCCGGCCGTTGGCGGACGTCGCGGTCTACAGCGTGCAAAAGCGATCGGGGGAGCGCAACGAGCGCCCGTGGATCGTCCGCTGGTCGGTCAACGGGCGACAGCGGAGCCGAGCCTTCCGCACCAAGGCCGAGGCCGACCGCTACCGGTCGGGGCTGCTGGTCGCCCAGCAGTCCGGCGAGCGATTCGACGGGGAGACCGGCGAGCCGGTGTCGTGGCAGCCCCTGCCAGACGAGATCCAGGCCCACGACTGGGCCCGGCACTGGCTCGCCGAGCAGTGGAACGAGTGGGCGCCCCGAACCCGAGCCTCGGCCATCGAGGCCATCACCCGCCTGCTGCCACTGCTCGTGTCGCCGACCGCGCCGGCAGCGCCCGCCGGGCTGCGAGCCCACCTGCGGGGGTGGCTGCCACCCAACGGCGTCGAGGCCGACGACGAGGCGGCGGAATGGCTGGCGCAGTGGAGCCTCCAGCTCGGCCAGCTCAGCCGTCCCGTGCTGGCGACCGTCGACCAGGCCCTCGGCGTCGGCGACGACGGCGAGCCGCTCGGTCCCGCGACTGCGGGGAGGTTCCGCAAGGTGTCGCGGGCGTGCATCCGCCGGGCCGTCGACCTCGGCGTCCTCGGGAGCGACCCGTGGCCACCCACACCCCGAGGTCGGTCGCAGCGCAAGGCAGGACGAGCCCGTCGCTCCGTCGCGGTGCGTGCCCTGCCCGACCCCGAGACCATGCGCCAGGTCATCGACGCCATCCCCAACCATCAGCCCCCAGCCGGACCTACCAGGTGATGACGGCCGTCGCCTACTACGCCGGGCTCCGACCCTCCGAGGTCGTGATGCTCCGGGCCAAGGCACTCCATCTTCGACGCCGGCGAGCAACTCAGCGGCTCTACCTGCATAGATCTCGTCGGGAACACCGCCGGCGACCAGGTCACACAGCACCGCGTGAAGACGGCAAGCGACCTGGGTGCGGGTGCTCGACAGGTTCCGGTGACGCCGCGCCCACAACTTCATCACCGCCGAGTGATCCTCGACGCCGACCACCTTCGGC
>JBOGGX010000079.1:0-4055 GCA_050744245.1 Acidimicrobiales bacterium | reverse complement strand
GCCATGGCGTTGGTGGAGAGATAGAACACGTTGGAATACCCGCCCGTGGCGAGGACCACCGCGTGCGCGGAGTGGCTGGAGACCTCCCCCGACACCAGGTCGCGCACCACGATGCCGACCGCCCTCCCATCCTTGATCACCACGTCGAGCATCTCGGTCCGGGTATGCACTTTCACACTGCCCGCCTCGACCTGGCGTAGCAGCGCCTGGTAGGCGCCGAGAAGCAACTGTTGCCCGGTGGCGCCGCGGGCATAGAAGGTGCGGGACACCTGGGCTCCGCCGAAGGAGCGGTTGTCGAGCAGACCGCCGTACTCCCGGGCGAAGGGCACCCCCTGGGCCACGCACTGGTCGATGATGCTCAACGACAACTGCGCCAACCGGTACACGTTGGTCTCGCGGGAGCGGTAGTCGCCGCCCTTGACCGTGTCGTAGAACAGCCGGAAGACGCTGTCACCGTCGCCCCGGTAGTTCTTGGCCGCGTTGATGCCACCCTGGGCCGCGATGGAGTGCGCCCGGCGCGGGCTGTCGTGGAAGGTGAAGCACTTGACGTTGTACCCGAGCTCGCCGAGGGTGGCGGCCGCCGCCCCGCCGGCCAGCCCGGTGCCGACCACGATCACGGTGAACTTGCGCCGGTTGTGCGGTGCGACCAGCCGGCTGTGGAACTTGTGGTCGTCCCATCGCTTCTCGATCGGGCCCGACGGGAGCTGCGCCTCCAGCAGCGTCCGATCGGTGTCGTCCTCGGTGAGGGTCACGTCGCCTCAGATCCCCAGCCGAGGACCGTGGTCGACCCTGGGGCCGTGGTCGACGTCGCCGAGCCGCGGCCCATGCGACTCCTCCGTCGTGGGCGCACGGTTGTCCTCGTCGATCACGCCGAGCTGGACCATGATCGGGAAGCTCAGGTTGCCGGCGACGACCACCGCGGTGAACCCGTAGGCGAACCACCGTCGCCACCGGTTGAAGCGGGGATGGTTGAGCCCGAGGCTCTGGAACATGCTCCAGGCCCCGTGAAACAGGTGGAAGCCGAGGGCGACGTTGGCCATGACGTACAACAGGGCGATCGGCGGCCGGGAAAGGCTCTCGACCAGATTGTGGTACACGTCGCCACGCGTGTAGTCGGGGTTGACCCACCCCCACGTCAGGTCGGCCAGGTGGTAGACGACGAAGAGGAGGACGATGATGCCGCTCCAGCGCATCGTGCGGCTGGCGTAGTTGGCGGCGACGTAGTCGCGCTTCGAGCGGTAGCCGCCGGCCCTGGACTTCCAGTTCATCCTCGTGAGCGCATAGGCGGCGTGCAGGTGGAGGAGGAAGGCGGTCGTGAGACCGATGCGCAGCATCCACAACACGGTCGATCGGGGCAGGGCCGGCTCGCCGAAATCGCGGAGGAACTCGCCGTAGTCGTTGATGGCCTCCGGACCCAGATAGACCTTGAGGTTCCCGATCATGTGCAGCAGCACATACCCCATGAGCACGATGCCCGTGACCGCCATCACCCACTTCTTGCCGATGGCGGATCGGTAGAACTCGAGCGGCCACCACGAACGGTGGCGCACCCGCCCGTTGACCAGCGGCGCCGGGGCGCTGGTCCCGTCACGCGCCACGACGCTCATGGTTACGAAACTACCCCGTGTCCACCACGGGACACGATCTCGGACCGGTACACATTCGCCGCCCTGACCGGCCCGTACACCAGCAGCTCGAGCCGGAGCTCGCCGCGTGCCGCCGGCACCTCGGCCGCGACCGATCCGACCCTCACGCACCCGTCGGCGGGCACGTCGCCGCGCCAGCGCCACACCCGGTCGCCGCCGCTCCAGTGCAGCCGGGCCACCACCGTGGCGTCGGTGACGGAGTGCCGGAGATCGCTGACGACGTGCACATCGATCGACAGCCGCTCGCCCGGCGAGACCGTTGGCGCCGGCCAGTCGGCGACGACGATCACGGGCCGGCACGCCTCGGCCAGGGCGGCGTAGCCCGGCTTCGCCTGCCGGTCGTGGCCCAGCACCGACCAGGAGACCGCGGGCTGGGCGTCGGCCAACAGGAACTGGGCGAAGCCGCCGGTCGGCCGGTACTTCAGTCGACGAAACGTCTCCACGTGCCGCTTGAGCAGCTCGGCCTGGTACCGCTGGGTGGCCGTCCTCCACTCGTCGAAGGTGGCGAAGTCGTCGGGTGGGACGGTGCGGTCGAAGAACCGGCGTTGCAGGCCGTGGCGGCGGCCCAACGTCGCCCAATCGAGCTCGGGCCACCGCTCGGGCCGGCAGAACCCGGCGTCCTCGGGCACGGCCTGGGCGCCGAACTCGCTGACGAACCGGGCCAGCCTGGGCCAGGCCGCGAGGAACCCGGGCAGCTGCGCCGCCTCACCCCAGTACCAACCGAAGTAGAGGTGGCTGTCGGTCCCCTCGAACAGCGGGGGATGCGGGAGCACACCTGAGTGGGCCACCACCGGGCGGGTGCCGTCGGCCTCCTCGAGCGCTCGCTTGATCGAGTGGTCGAGGATGCTCCTGTTCCAGGACGGCAGCGTCTGGCCGGCCACCAGGCGCAGCCCGAGCCGGCCGATCTCCTTGTCGTCGTAGTCCCACCCCGGCTCGATGTCGACCGCCATGGGTTCGTTGTGGCCGCACCACACCGCGATCGACGGATGATGCCCGAGCAGCTTGACCGCCTCCTCGGCCTGGCGAACGGCCTGGGACTTGACGCTGCGGGCGTAGCCCCACTGGAGGGGGAGGTCCTGCCAGACGAGCAGCCCGGCCCGGTCGGTCGCGTCGTACAGCTCGGGCCGCCCGATGTGGCCGTGGACCCGGACGAGGTCGAGCCCGGCCCCCACCATGAGGTCGACGTCGCGTCCGATCTCGTCGGCCGCAGCATCGGCGATGGCCGCCCGCGTCGGGCCGTAGTTCGTGCCCTTGAGGAACAACCGCTCGCCGTTGACCCGGCACACCCAGTCGCGCAGGTCGACCTGGCGCAGCCCGGTCCGCATCCGCCGGCGGTCGCTGCGGGCGTTTGATCCGGTGCCGTTGCCGTTCCCGCCCGGGGATCCGTTGGCCAGTCGCACGTCGACCCACACGTCGACCAGGCTCGGCGACCCGAGCGCCCTGGGCCACCACAGGGTGGGCTCGGCCACCACCATCGTCCACGACAGCCGGTTGGCCCCTGCGGCCAGCGGCTGCACGAGCAGATGGTCGGCCGGGCCGACCGTGGTCGTCAGCTCGACGGTCTGCGGCTCGGCCGCGTCGAGGGTCGCGGCGAACCGCACCACCGCGTAGTCGACGGTCGCCTCCAGACAGGCGACGGTGAGGTCGCGGATGCGGACCGGTCCCGTGGTCTCGGTCCGGACCGGCCGCCACAACCCGCCCGGGTTCCAGTCGGCGTCGATTGCGTCCCAGTGCTGAAACACGCCGGTGAGGCTGCGCTTGCGGGTGCGCTCGCGCTGCGGCGGGCACGACACCTCGACCGCCAACACGTGTTCGCCCGCCCCGGCCAACGCGTCGGTGATCTCGAAGGTGTGAGGAAAGAAGTAGCCCTCGGTGTCCCCCAGATAGGTCCCGTCGAGCCAGACGTCGGACTGGTAGAACACGCCGTCCAGCACCAGCCACGAGCGGGTGGTGTCGCCGGTCCGCTCGTGGTCGAACCTGGTGCGGTACAAGAACGGCCCGTCCGAGTCGGCGAAGGCGGGAACCGACCGCCAGTGACCGGGCACGGTCACGGTCTCCCAGCCGGCGTCGTCGAAGTCGCGGTCGCCGAAGGCGCGGCGGGTGTCCTCATCGGCCGGGGCGGCCCGCCACGGTCCCGTGAGCTCCATCGCCGGCGGACGTTACCGGCCCGGCGGAGGCGCCCGGACCGACAGATAGGGTGCGCGCCATGTTGCGTCCTGAAAGCTGGACCAGCCCAGCGGGTGAGGGTCCCGTCCGGGTAAGCGCCGCAGCGCCCGGTAGCAGGCCCCGGTTCGTGGTTGAGAGGCGGCGGGCTGGGCGGGGTGTCGAAAGCCTCTTTGGAGGGAGCAAGCGTGTGGGCCGTGGCGTCACCAGGCGCGAGTCCTGCAGCCTCGTCACATCCACAACGGG
>JBOGGX010000078.1:0-48470 GCA_050744245.1 Acidimicrobiales bacterium | reverse complement strand
GGGCTCGGTCGTCGTCGCGGCGGCCGTCGCGACGACCGGTGCACCGGGCCCGTGGGCACCTGGCCGCGACACACCGGCGGCGTCGAACCCAGTCAGGAGCACGCTGCGGTAGCGATCGATCGCGGCGATCTCGTCCGGTGACGGGACGAGGTCGGCTGCCGCGGCGGCGTGGGCGAGGCGCATCGCCAGCTCGTAGTAGCGGGCAGCCCGGCGACCGTTGTCCCGGGCGTCGGCCTTGAGCAGGAGGTCGAACAGGGTGCTCGGGCGGTCGAGCCACGAGCGCTTGCCTTGCAGCATCCCGCCGGCGCGGAGGCGGTCGGGAGTGATGATCACCGGAGGTTCGAGGCGCGGGCCGATGTCGTCGAGCCACGCCCGCAGCTCGTCGCGCGACAGCCGCCCGTCGCTGTCGAACACCGCGGCGATGAGATCGCCAGCCTCGATCGTCGCCTCGGCGCGATGGTCCTTCCCGGACAACGTGCCGAGCTCGGCCTCGATCCCGTCGACGAACGCATCCACGTACTTGCCCAGCACCCCCGGCACGCCCGGCATCGTAGAGACCGAGACGATTTCCACAGGCAAAATCGGTCAGATCTGTCCGGAAATGTCTGTGGAAATGGAGTTGGGGCGGGGTATCCGGTCGGAGGTTGGCGGCTACCGGTCGGTAACGTGCGCCGGGTGGCAGAGCGTTTCGAGAGCGTCGAGCAGGTTCGCGACGGGTTGCGGGATGTCAACTACCTGGCGGACGAAGGCATCGCCGGGGTCGCCTTCCTGGCCGATCGCCTCGGCAAGCCGGTGCTCATCGAGGGCCCTGCCGGAACCGGCAAGACCCAGCTCGGCAAGTCCGTCGCCGAGATGACCGGCTCCCGTCTGATCCGCCTGCAGTGCTACGAGGGGCTCGACGAGTCCAAGGCGCTGTTCGAGTGGAACTACAAGAAACAGCTGCTGCGGATCCAGGCCGACCGCCACTCCGACTCGTGGTCGGCGGTCCACGACGACATCTTCACCGAGGAGTTCCTGCTCACCCGCCCGCTGCTGGAGGCGATCAAGGCACCGGAGCCTGTCGTGCTATTGATCGACGAGGTCGACCGCGTCGAGGTCGAGACCGAGGCGCTGCTCCTCGAGGTGCTGTCGGACTACCAGGTGTCGATACCTGAGCTGGGGACGATCACGGCCAACCAGATCCCGCTCGTGTTCCTCACGTCGAACAACACCCGCGAGCTGTCCGAGGCGCTGAAGCGGCGTTGCCTCTACCTCCACGTCGACTACCCGACGCTGGAGCGTGAGCGCGAGATCATTCTGGCGAAGGTGCCTGGCGTGACGGCGAACCTCGCCGACCAGGTCGCCCGGGTCGTGCGCTCGATCCGCCAGATGGACCTCAAGAAGGCGCCGAGCGTCTCCGAGACGCTGGACTGGACACGTACCCTGCTGCTGCTCAACCTCGACGCCATCGACTCGCAGGTCGCCAAGGACACGTTGCACATCCTGCTCAAGTACCAGAGCGACATCACCAAGGCGGCCAAGGAGCTCTCGGTCGAGGAGGCCTGACCCAGCCTCGACCGCTCCTACGCTCTCGGTGTGATCGGGGAAGCGGATCGAGCGGTCCAGCTTGCTGCGGACGCGCTCGACCAAAATGACGCCGAGAGCGCAGTCGTCCACCTGTCTGCTGCGATCCGCGCCTGCACGGCTGCCGGCGACAACCGTGGTGCGGCGATGGTCTCCGCCCGCCTCGGCGACCTCTACGCCAACGTCCTCGGGAACCTGACGGCGAGCCGGGCCTGGTTCAAGCGGGCGTGGCGGGCGATCGAGCGGGAGCCACCATGCGTCGAGCAGGGGTGGGTCGCGGTGGCGGCGATGGGATGCGACGTCGACGACCCGGCCGAGCTGCTCGCAGCCGCCGAGCTGGCGCTCGACCGGGCCCGGCGGTTCGGTGACGTGAACCTCGAGACCAAGGCATTGGCCGACGCTGGGCTGGCGCACGTCCAGGCCGGGAGGGTCGACGTCGGGATGGAGTTGCTCGACGAGGCGATGGCGTTGGCCTGCGGCCCGGCCGACGATGCCGACACCGCCGCCAAGTCGGTGTGCTCGTTCTTCACGGCCTGCTACTACGCGGTCGACTTCGCCCGCGCCGGATCGTGGGCCCGCCTGCTGCGTGACCACGGCTTGATCAGCGCGCGACCCGGCCCGCCCGTCTTCTTGTCCAGCCACTGCGAGAGCGTCCAGGCGACGCTGCTGGTCGAGCTCGGTCGCTGGGGTGAGGCGGAGGAGATCCTCCTTCGTGCCCAGGCCGAGTTCGCCGCGGTGATGCCGACCACGAGCTGGCACCCCGACATCGCCCTCGCCGACCTGCGCGTCCTGCAGGGGCGGTTCGCCGAGGCCGAAGCCCTGCTCCTCGGCAAGGACCAGGCCATCCAAGCACTGCTCCCGGCCGCCCGCCTTCACCTCGGACGCGGGGATGTCGACTTGGCCTGCGCGGCCGCGCGTCGGGGCCTACGGGTCATCGGCAGCGACCGGGTTCGCGCCGCTGCCTTGCTGACGGTCCTGGTCGAGGCCGAGCTCGCCGCAGGCGACCTCGAGTCCGCGGTCTCCGCGTGCACCGAGCTGCTGCGGCGAACCGGCGACCTCGACATCCCTGCGCTGCAGGCCCGCACGGCCGGTGTCCACGCCCGCGTGCTCGCCGCATCCGGTGACCTCGACGAGGCCATCGCCGTTGCCGAGCGTGGACTCGACCAGGTCGACCCTCGCGAGCTGCCGTGGGTGCGCGCCCAGTCGCTGATCCTGCTCGCCCGCCTGCATCTCGATGCGGGAGCGCAGGAGAGCGCCGCGGTCGATGCCGCGGCGGCTGCCGCGATCTTGCAGTCGCTCGACGTCGTGCTCGGGGCTGACGACATCGCCGTGCTCGAGCGACTCGACCCCAGCCGACGGAAAGATCGGGCAGAGCGGCGCACCGCCGTGTTGCGGCGCGACGGAAATCTGTGGGATGCGGCGTGCGCGGGAACGCAGGTCCGGCTGCGCGACCAGAAGGGCCTCGGCTATCTCGCTGTGCTCCTCGGCCGACCAGGCGTCGAGCACCACGCGCTCGACCTCGTCGATCGCATCGAGGGACTCGACCCGAGCGGACAGGTCGATCGCCGGGCGATCGGCGACGCCGGCGAGATGTCCGACGCCCAGGCGCGGACGGTGTACCGGAGACGCATCGAATCGCTGCGCGCCGACGCTGACGACGCGCTGGCCGCGGGACGCCTGGACACCGCGGAAGCGCTGCAGGCCGAGCTCGACGAGCTCGTCGGCCAGCTTGCGGAGGCGTACGGCCTCGGCGGGCGAGCCCGGCGCGCCGCGTCGACCGCCGAGCGTGCCCGGCTCAACGTCACCCGGGCGCTGCGGTCGGCGATCTCCAAGATCGCCGAAGCGCTCCCCGATGCAGGCGCGGTGCTGGATCGACGCGTTCGTACTGGCCTCTACTGCGTCTTCGACCCGGACGACGGCGATGCGACCCGTTGGATCGTTCAGTCCTGAGTGAACGGAGGCGGCCGGCATTGAACGCCGTCAGGGCATGGAAGCAATGCAACCCACGATCGACGAGATCGCCGACGGGATCCACCGGATCTCGACGTGGATCCCCGACGTCAGCCCTGACGGCTTCACGTTCAACCAGTTCCTCGTCGTCGCCGACGAGCCGCTGCTGTTCCACACCGGTCCGCGGGGGATGTTCCCGCTCGTGGCCGAAGCGGTCGCCAAGATCGTGCCGCTCGAGTCGCTGCGGTGGATCTCGTTCGGCCACGTCGAGTCCGACGAATGCGGGGCGATGAACATGTGGTTGACGGCAGCTCCCGACAGCGTCGTCGCGTTCGGCGCCCTCGGCTGTGACGTGTCGCTCAACGACCTGTGCGATCGTCCACCACGGGCACTCGCCGAGGGCGACGTGATCGACATCGGCGGCAAGCGGCTGCGCCAGATCTCGACCCCGCACGTGCCCCACGGATGGGAGGCGCAGGTGCTCTACGAGGAGTCGACGGGCACGCTGCTGTGCGGCGACCTGTTCAGCCAGGTCGGCGCCGGGCCGGCACTGACCACCGACGACCTGGTCGGTGCGGCGATGGCGGCGGAGGCGATGTTCCACGCGTCCACCCTGGCGCCGCAGACGGCCGCCACGATGCGGGCGCTCGGTGAGCTGCGGCCGACGACGTTGGCGATCATGCACGGGTCGTCGTTCCAGGGTGACGGCAAGCAGGCGCTCGACGACCTCGCCGCCGGCTACGAGGCGTTGATCACCGCGGCCTGAAACCGGGGGACACTGCGCGCCGGACGTCCTCAAGTGATTCGCGCCGACGGGTATGGTCGCGGCGTGGCGGCGTCGAAGGCACCTGCGGTCGAAGTGCAGGTGGGCGAGCGCACCGTCAGGATCTCCAACCCGGACCGGGTGTACTTCCCGGTGACCGGGGCGACCAAGCTCGACCTGGTCGAGTACTACGTCGCCGTCGGGCCGGGGATCGTCAACGCCTTGCGTGAGCGGCCGTGCATGATGCATCGCTACCCGACTGGCGTGAGCGGTGAGAAGGTTCACCAGAAGCGAGTGCCAGCCGGTGCCCCGCCGTGGCTGGAGACGGTGCGGGTCCACTTCCCGCGGTACGGGCGGTATGCCGATGAGCTCTGTGTCACGGAGCTCGCCCACGTGATCTGGGCGGTGCAGATGTCGACGGTCGAGTTCCATCCGTGGAACTCGCGCCGGGCGGACACGGAGAAGCCCGATGAGTGGCGAATCGACCTCGACCCGATGCCGGCGTGCCCGTTCGCGACCGTGCGCCGAGTCGCCGGCGTCGTCCGCGAGCTGTTGGACGAAATCGGGGCGGTCGGGTGGCCCAAGACCACCGGCGGCCGGGGGATCCACATCTACGTGCGGATCGCGCCGTCGCACCGGTTCGGGGAGGTACGGCGGGCGGCGCTGGCGTTCGCCCGCGAGGTGGAACGCCGGGCTCCCGATGTGGTGACGACGACGTGGTGGCGAGACGACCGCGATCCCGCCGCGGTGTTCGTCGACTACAACCAGAACGCCCGTGACCACACGATGGCCTCCGCCTACTCGGTGCGCGGCGTGCCCGACGCTCGTGTGTCGGCGCCGATCACGTGGAGCGAGGTCGACGCCGTCGAGCCAGCCGACCTGACGATGGCGACCGTCGCCAGGCGCTTCGCCGAGCTCGGTGACCTCCACGCCGACATCGACGAGGCGGTGTTCAAGATCGACGAGCTGCTCGCGTGGGCCGACCGGGACGAGCGGGCCGGCGCGGCCGACGCTGGCGTCCCCGACGAACCGTGATTGACTCACACGTGCGATGAACGCAACAGCCGAAGCCGTGCCGCGCTCCAAGATGCTGGACCTGCTCAACGGGTTCGTCATCGAGCTGCGCAACGCCGGATTGCCGGTCAGCCTCACCGAGAACCTTGACGCGATGGAGGCGGTGCAGCACATCCCGATCGACGACCGCGACGCGTTCAAGTATGCGCTCGGGGCGACGCTCGTCAAGAACAACGCCCACTGGCGGGCATTCGAGACGGTGTTCGAGGTCTACTTCAGCTTGCGCGGGCCGGAGTTCCGGCTGCTCGACGCCGACGAGTCCGCCCTCGACGAGATGTGGCGGGAGATGCAGGAGCGGACCGGCGAGAGCGAGGGCCGCGGCGCAGCGGGAGGCGGGCTCGACGCGCTGACCGCCGAGGAGATCGCCAACCTGCTGATGCAGGCGCTGCTCAACGGCGATCAGGCGATGATGCGGGCGATGGCCCGCCAGTCGGTGCAGCGCTTCGCTGCGATGGAGCCTGGCCGCCCGGTCGGCGGCACCTACTACCTGTACCGGACGCTGCGCAACATCGACCTCGACGCGTTGCTCGAGCAGCTGATGGACGCGTCACGCCAGACGGCCGAGGGCGGGCTCACCCCGCTCGAGGAGCGACTGGAGCGGGAGGAGTTCCAGGACCGCATCGAGCAGTTCAAGACCGAGGTCGAGGCGGAGATCCGCCGCCGGCTCGTCGCTGACCGAGGCGCCGAGGCGATGGCCAAGACGCTGCGCAAGCCGCTGCCCGAGGACGTCGAGTTCATGCACGCCACTCGCGAAGAGATGCAGCTGCTGCGCAAGGCGCTGTACCCGCTCACCCGCAAGCTGGCCGCGCGGCTGACCCGCAAGCGCCGCCACGGCCGCAAGGGACCGCTCGACTTCCGCAACACGGTGCGTCACTCGCTGAGCTACGGCGGCGTGCCCGCCGAGCCGAAGTTCAAGTACCCGCGGCCGGCGAAGCCCGAGCTGATGGTCGTCGCCGACATCTCCGGCTCCGTCGCCGCGTTCGCCCGGTTCACGCTGATGCTGGTGTACGCGATCCAGCACCAGTTCGCCAAGGTCCGCTCGTACGTGTTCATCGACGGCATCGACGAGGTCACCGACTACTTCAAGGCCACCGAGGACGTCGGCGAGGCGATCCACAAGATCAACACGGAAGCCGACGTCGTGTGGGTCGACGGCCACTCCGACTACGGCCATGTGTTCGAGGAGTTCTGGAACCGGTGGGGCCGCGAGATCGGGCCCAAGACCACCGTTCTCGTGCTCGGCGACGCCCGGAACAACTACCACGCGTCCAACTCGTGGGTGCTCAAGGAGATGGGCAAGCGGGCCCGCCACGTCTACTGGCTCAACCCCGAGCCCGGGGCGTACTGGGACACCGGCGACTCGATCATCGGCGACTACGCCGACCAGACCGACGGGGTCTTCGAGTGCCGCAACCTCCGCCAGCTTGAGGCCTTCGTCGATCACCTGGTCTGACCGCGTTCTGAGGCGTCGAGCGCGGGCTATTCCGGCCCCAGACGACACAGAGGAGGAATTGGGGGGTCAGGGTGACGGGTCGAGGAGGAGCGCGGTGTTGACCAGGGCGGTGTGGGAGAACGCCTGGGGGAAGTTGCCGAGGAACCGTCGCTCCCGCGGTGCGTACTGCTCGGGCAGCAGGCCGACGTCGTTGCGCAGCGCCAACAGCCGTTCGAAGATGTCGGTCGCCTCGTCTATCCGGCCCATCATGGCCAGCACGTCGGCCAGCCAGAACGTGGCGAGTAGGAACGTCCCCTCGCCCGGCGGCAGCCCATCGAACCGCTCCCTGGTGCGGTAGCGCTGGACGAAGCCGTCGACGGTGAGCTCCTGCTGGATCGCCTCGACCGTCCTGACCACCCGTTCGTCGGTCGCGGGCAGGAACCCGACCTGGGGGATCATCAACAGCGAGGCATCGAGCTCGTCCGACCCGTAGTACTGCACGAACCGCCCACGGTCGTCGACGCCGTTGGCCAGCACGTCGCGTCCGATCTCGTCTCGCAGCCGGCGCCAACGGTCGACCGGACCGTTCCGGCCGAACTCCTCGACCGCCCGCACCGCCCGGTCGGCCGCCACCCAGGCCATCACCTTGGAGTGGGTGAACTGTCGGCGCTCGCCCCGCACCTCCCAGATCCCCTCGTCGGGCCGGCCCCAGTTGCCCTCGAGGAACTCGAGCAGCATGACCTGGAGGTTCCACGCGTCCTCGCTGTACTCGATCCCGGCTCCGGCCGCCCGGTGGAGCGAGTCGAGCACCTCGCCGAACACGTCGAGCTGGAACTGCTGCCACGCGGCGTTGCCGAGCCGGACCGGTCGCGCCCCCATGTAGCCCGGCAGCCAATCCGCCTCGACCTCGGTGAGTCGCCGCTCGCCGGCGACCCCGTACATGATCTGGAGGTCCTCCGGGTCGCCGGCCACCGCCCGCAGTAGCCAGTCCCGCCAGGCGACGGCCTCGTCGGTGAACCCGGCGCCCAGGAGGGCGTTGAGGGTGAACGTGGCGTCGCGCAGCCAGCAGTACCGGTAGTCCCAGTTCCGTTCGCCCCCGAGCAGCTCGGGGAGCGACGTGGTGGGGGCGGCGACGAGGCCGCCGGTCCTGGCGTAGGTCATCCCCTTGAGCACGACCAGCGAGCGGCGGACCGCGTCGCCCCACCGGCCGCGGTAGGTGCACCTGGAAACCCAGTGGTTCCACCACTTCGTGGCCCCCTCGACCGCGTCGAAGGGACTGCCCGCGTCGTGGCATCCCTCGTGGGACGGGTGCCAGGTGAGCAGGAACGGCACCCGCTCGCCCGCCTCGACCGTGAACTCGCCGACGGTCCGGCGATCGACGCCTCGGAGGGCGACCGGTGTGGTCAGGCGCAGGCAGTCCGGACCGGCGGTGGCGAGGAGCGCGTCGTCGACCCGCCGCACCCATGGCACGAGGTGGCCGTGGTCGAAGCGAATGATCAGCTCGGTGTGCATGGCGACCGAGCCGGCCCGGCCCTCGACGACGCGGACCACGTCGAGGTGCCGGTCGCGCGGGGGCATGCAGTCGATCACCGCCACCTCGCCGTCGTCCATCTCGAAGACGGTCTCGAGCACGAGCGACTCGCCGACGTACCGGCGGGTGACCCGCCGAGGCTCGCCCACGGGAGCCAGCAGCCACCGCCCGTTCTCCTCCGTTCCGAGCAGCCCGGCGAAGCACGCGCCCGAGTCGAACCGGGGGAACGTGAGCCAGTCGATCGAGCCGTCGCGCCCAACCAGCGCGGCCGACTCCATGTCGGAGAGGAGGGCGTAGTCCTCGATCGCTGAGGGCATGCCCCCTTCTACTCGATGCTGGGCTGATCAGAGCCGACCGCTACCCTCCGCGCGGTGGCCTTGGCCGAGCGCACCACCCGGGATGCGATTCTCGACGAGGCCAGACACCGGTTCGCCGACCGCGGCTACGACGGCACGTCGCTCAACGACATCGCCGAGGCGGTCGGGATCCGTCGGCCCAGCCTGCTCCATCACTTCCCGTCGAAGGAGGCGCTGTACCGCGAGGTGTTCGAGCTGGCCCTCGCCGACTGGATCGAGCGGGTGGAGAAGTCGGTGGCCGAACCGGCAGAAGACGGCTGGTCGAAGGTCGACTGGGTCCTCTCCGCCGCGTTCGCCTTCTTCCGGGCCAACCCCGACTTCGTCCGCATCGCCAGGAGGGAGGCGCTCGACAGCACCAACCACCTCGGCATCGACATCGGCGCCGCGCTGCGGCCGCTGTTCCAGCGGGCGGTCGCCTACTTCCGTCGAGAGATGGAGGCGGGCCGGTTCCGCCAGCACGACCCCGAGCAGCTCATCGTGACCGGCTACGGCGCCCTGCTCAGCTACTTCAGCGACGTGCCGTTCCTCGTCGGGCTGCTCGACCGCAACCCGATGTCGGAACAGGCCCTCGACGACCGCCTCGAGCACCTCCGCGACTTCTTCAGGGCCGCCCTCAAGCCCTGAGGCTCAGCCTCGCAGCAGCTCCGCCACCCGGAACGCGAGGTCGAGTGACTGCCTGGCGTTGAGGCGGGGATCGCACATCGTCTCGTAGCGGTCGTCGAGGTGGACGTCGTCCACCCGCTCGGCCCCGCCCAGGCACTCGGTGACGTCCTCGCCGGTGAGCTCGATGTGGATGCCGCCCGGCCACGTGCCCGCCTCCCGGTGAGCGGCGAAGAACCCGGTGAGCTCCCCGATGATCTCGTCGAAGTGGCGGGTCTTGCGCCCGTTGCTGGTGAACGTGTTGCCGTGCATCGGGTCGCAGGCCCACACCACGGGGTGGCCCGTCGACGCCACCGCCTGCAACAGTGGAGGGAGGGACTCTTCGACCCGCTCCGCGCCCATGCGGGTCACGAGGGTCAGCCGCCCGGGCACCCGATCCGGGTTCAGCGCCTCGCACAGCCTGACCACCTCGTCCGGGGTGGCCCGGTCGTCGATCTTGACTCCCACCGGGTTGTTGATGCCCCTCAGGAACTCGACGTGGGCGCCGTCGAGCTGCCGGGTGCGCATGCCGACCCACAGGAGATGGGCCGAGCAGTCGTACCAGAGGCCGGTCAGCGAGTCCCGCCTCGTCATGGCCTCCTCGTACCCGAGGATGAGCGCCTCGTGGCTGGTGTAGAGGTTGACCTGGTGGATCGCGGCCTCTGCCCCCATGTCGACCCCGCACGCGGCCATGAAGCGCATGGCCCGGTCGATCTCGTTCGCCAACCGGTCATAGCGCTGGCCCTCCCGGCTGGAGGCGACGAAGTCCTGGTTCCAGGCGTGGACCCGTGAGAGGTCGGCGAAGCCGCCCTTGGTGAACGCCCGCAGCAGGTTGAGGGTGGCGGCCGACTGGTGGTACGCGGCGACCAGCCGGTCGGCGTCCGGGGTGCGGGCGGCCACGGTGAACGCCGGGTCGTTGACCATGTGCCCCCTGAAGGCGGGCAGGTCGACGCCGTCGACGGTCTCGAGCGGCGAGGTCCGCGGCTTGCCGAACTGGCCGGCGATCCGGCCCACCTTCACCGCGGGCACGCCCGAGGAGTAGGTGAGCACCACCGCCATCTGGAGGATGACCTTGAGCTTGTCGCGGATGGTGTCGGCCGAGAACGAGTCGAACGACTCGGCGCAGTCGCCGGCCTGGAGGAGGAACGCCTGACCCTGTGCCACCTGGCCCAGGTCGGCGGTCAGCGACCGGGCCTCGCCGGCGAAGACGAGCGGCGGCATGGCCGCCAGCTGTTTCAGCGCCCGGTCGAGGGCGGCGTCGTCCGGCCAGTCGGGCTGCTGGGCCGCCGGTCGCTCGTGCCAGGAATCTGGTGACCAGGCGACGGGCTCCATAACGACACCAGCCTGACCGAGGGGCCAGGCTGGTGCAAAGCGGGTGCGGTGGACGGGACCGCGGTCAGGCGGCGGTGCGGGCCGCGGCGTGCTCCCGGACGGTGTTGACCGCCCGCTTGACGAGCCGTCGGGCGGCCTCGGCGGTGACGCCGAGATCCTCACCGACCTCGCGGTAGCTCCTCTTGGTGCCGTCGTGCAGGCCGAAGCGCTGCTCGACCGCATAGCGGGCCCGCTGATCGAGCACGTCGAGCAGCCCGGTGATGAGCTGCTCCTCCTCGCGGGCGACGAGGATGGCCTCGGGGCCCGGGTTGGCGTCGGCGATCAGGTCGACCAGCTCGGAGCCGTCGTCGTCGCCCACCTGACGGTCGAGCGAGGTCGGGGTGGTGAGCCGGTGGAGACGGGCGTGCTCGTCGTCGAGCTCGTCGCCGTCGCCTGCGACCTGGCGCAGGGCGGCACGGAGGCTGGCCGAGCGGTCGCCCGGGAGCCGGACCAGGCTGGCCTTCTGATCGAGGGCCCGGCCGATGGCCTGGCGGATCCAGAAGGTGGCGTAGGTGGAGAACTTGAACCCCTTGCGCCAGTCGAACTTGTCGACCGCGTGCTCGAGGCCGAGGTTGCCCTCCTGGATCAGATCGAGGAGCTCCATGCCCGGCGGCAGGGGATAGCGACGGGCGACGCTCACGACGAGGCGGAGGTTGGCCCGGATGAATCGATCCTTGGCGTTGGCCGCATCGCGGGCTGCCCGCTGCAGCTGGCGGCGCTCGGTGGGGCTGAACTTCTGACCCGACTCGAGCCGATCGGTGGCCTCTCGGCCCTTTTCGATGGTTTGCGAGAGCTCGCGCTCCTCCTGGGCGGTCAGAAGGGGCACGAGCCCGATCTCATTCAGGTACTGGCCTACGGAATCACTCATGTCGTGGCTTTCGAACGCGAATTACCAGCGTGTCATTCCCACCCTGCGCAATCAAATCCGAAACTCGCGCCGGTAGGAAGCGAGTTACGTCGGTGGGAGGACATGATTGCGATCGTGTCTGACCTCGTTCTCCTTCCCGAGGTTCCAGTGACTTCAGTCACCGCCTACTTCGCAGCAGGTGGTGGCGCCGGTTTGGCCCGAGCTCTTGCGCTCGGACCGGGCGGAACCATCCAGGAGCTCAGGTTGTCTGGGCTTCGGGGCCGAGGAGGCGCCGGGTTCCCCACCGGTCGGAAGTGGCAGTCGCTGCGGGAGTCGGCCGGTCCGGACGTCCCCCGCTATGTCGCCTGCAACGCCGCCGAGGGCGAGCCGGGCACCTTCAAGGACCGGGCCATCCTAGGGGCCAACCCGTACCAAGTGGTGGAGGGGGTGGCCATCGCGGCCGCCGCGGTCGGGGCCGTGCAGGCCTACATCGGGATCAAGGCGTCGTTCAGGACCGAGCTCGACCGGCTCGAGCGGGCCCTCACCGAGATGGAGGCCGAGGGGGCGGCCGGCTCGGTCCCCATCTCCATCGTGACCGGGCCGGACGAGTACCTCTTCGGGGAGGAGACGGGACTGCTCCAGGTGATCGAGGGCGACGCCCCGCTGCCCCGGCTGCTGCCGCCCTACCTGCACGGGCTGTTCGCCACGACACCGGAATCCGGCTGGTCGGCCGGCCCGCGGGTGGCCGGTCATGCCGCCACCGAGTTCGTCGGCTCCAACCCGACGTTGGTGAACAACGTCGAGACCCTGGCCACGGTGGCCCACGTGCTGGCGCGGGGGCCGGAGTGGCACCGGTCGCTCGGCACGGCCGGGTCCGCGGGCGTGGCCGTGTGCACGGTGGTGGGCGACGTCGCCCGGGCCGGGGTGGGCGAGGTCGAGATGGGCACGCCGCTGGGCGAGGTGATCGACCGGATCGGGGGTGGCGTGCGGACGGGCCGCACGGCCAAGGCCGTGCTGTCCGGGGTGTCGAACCCGGTGGTCACCGCCGCCCAGCTCGACGTGCCCGTCAGCTACGAGGGCATGGAGGGCATCGGGACGGGGCTCGGCTCGTGTGGGTTCGTCGTCTACGACGACACGACCAGCGCCGTCGAGCTGGCCCAGGTCGTGTCGCGGTTCCTGTATGTCGAGTCGTGCGGCCAGTGCCCGGCGTGCAAGCTGGGGACGGGAACGATCACCGACCGGCTCGATGCCCTGGTGTCCGGGCGGGTCGACGGCGACGAGATCGACGTGCTGGGTGCCCGGCTGCGCAGCGTCACCGACGGCAACCGCTGCTACCTGCCGGTCGAGGAGCAGCGGGTGGTGGCCAGCCTGCTGCGGGCCTTCCCCGAGGAGTTCCTCGAGGCCCAGGACGGCGTGCGCCCGACGACCAGAGGGCTCCAGATCGCCAAGCTGGTCGACCTCCACGACGGGGTTGCCGTGTACGACGAACGGCAATCGAGAAAACTGCCCGACTGGACCTACGAGTGAGGGCGCAGCAGTGACGACCGACATCCGGTATGGGCCGGGCACGGCGCTGGTCGTGGTCGACGTCCAGAACGACTTCGCCGACCCGAAGGGCAGCCTCTATGTCGAGGGAGGCGAGATCGTCGTCGGCCGGGTCAACGAGGAGATCGAGGTGGCCCGGGCGGCGGGCGGCGTCGTGGCCTACACGCAGGACTGGCACCCGCCGTCGACGCCGCACTTCGCCAAGGACGGCGGCGTGTGGCCCGTCCACTGCGTGGCCCGGACGTGGGGTGCCGACTTCCACCCCAACCTGGTCGTGGCGGGCGAGTCGGTGCGCAAGGGGACGGCGGGCGAGGACGGCTACTCCGGCTTCACCCATCGCGACCCGGTGACCGGGGCCGAGGCGTCGACCGGCCTGGCCGACCTGCTCCGTGGGCACGGCGTCGAGCGGGTGGTGATCGCGGGGCTGGCCACCGACTACTGCGTGAAGGACAGCGCCCTCGACGCCGTCCGGCTCGGCTTCGCCACGACGGTGGTCGGCGACGCCATCGCCGCCGTCGACCTCCAGCCCGGCGACGGCTCCAGGGCGATCGAGGCCATGGTCGGCGCCGGGGTCGTGCTGGCGTGACCGGCGTCCACCGGGGCCGGACGGTGCGGCCCGAGCTGTTCACCGACCTGTACGAGCTGACCATGGCGGCCAGCTACTTCGCCCACGGGCTGAACGACGCCGCAACCTTCGAGCTGTTCGTGCGGTCGCTGCCCGAGCCCCGCAACTTCCTGGTGGCCGCGGGCCTCGACGACGTGCTCACCTACCTCGAGGAGCTCAGGTTCTCGCCGGAGGCGGTGGAGCACCTGGCCGGTCTCGGGCTGTTCGCCGACGACTTCCTGGCCTTTCTGGCCGAGCTGCGCTTCGGCGGCGGGGTTCGGGCCGTGCCCGAGGGCGAGGTGGTGTTCGGGGCCGAGCCGATCATCGAGGTCACCGCCCCGCTGATCGAGGCCCAGGTGATCGAGACGTTCCTCATCAACCAGGTGGCGTTCCAGACGATGGTGGCATCGAAGGCGGCCAGGGTCGCCATCGCCTGCGGCGGCCGCCAGCTCGTCGACTTCTCGGCCAGACGAGACCACGGCATCGACGCCGCGATCAAGGCGGCCCGGGCCGCGACCATCGGCGGGGCGGCGGCGACGTCGCTGGTCGAGGCCGGCCGCCGCTACGGGCTCCCGGTGACGGGCACCATGGCCCACGCCTACGTGATGGCGTTCGATGACGAGGCCGAGGCGTTCCGCGCCTACGCCCGCGACTTCCCCGGCAGCGCCATCTTCCTCATCGACACCTACGACACCGTCGAGGGGGCCCACCGGGCCGCGGCGGTGGCCCGTGAGCTGGCCGAGCGGGGTGTCCATGTCCGTGGGGTCAGGCTCGACTCCGGCGACCTCGGGGCGCTGGCCAAGCGGGTGCGGGTCATCCTCGACGACGCCGGTCTGCCCGACGTCGAGATCCTCGCCTCGGGCGACCTCGACGAGTACCGCATCGCCGAGCTGGTCGCGGCCGAGGCGCCGATCGACGCGTTCGGTGTCGGCACCAGGCTCGGCACCAGCCACGACCATCCGTCGCTGGGGGCGGTCTACAAGCTGGTGGAGGACGCCGGGGGCCCCCGGATGAAGCTGTCGGAGGGGAAGGTGACCTTCCCTGGCCGCAAGCAGGTGCACCGGTTCGACGACCACGACGTGCTCGCCCTGGCCTCCGACGACGTGCCGGGGGGTCGCCCGCTGCTCGAGCTGGTCATGGCCGATGGCCGGCGGCTGCCGCCGGGGTTCTCGCCGGTGCTGGCCGAGGTCGCCGACCGGTCCCGCGCCGCGGTGGCTGCGCTTCCCGCCGACCAGCGGAGGTTGTCCCCGGTCCCGCCGTATGAGGTTCGGCTGTCGGACGGATTGGCCGGGCTGGTGGCGACGCTCGGCGACGAGCTGCGTTGATGGCGGAGCGCCTCGGGGTCTTCGGCGGGACGTTCGACCCACCGCACGTCGGGCATCTGGTGGTCGCGGTGAACGTACGCTTCGACCTCGACCTCGACCGGGTGCTGATGGTCGTGGCCCACGACCCGTGGCAGAAGTCCGGCAGCCGCGACGTGAGCACGGCCGACGACCGGTTGGCCATGTGCCAGGCCGCGGTGGGCGATGTCGACGGCCTCGAGGTGAGCGACCTCGAGATCCGGCGCGGGGGCGTCTCCTACACGGCCGACACCCTGTCGGAGCTGCGCGACGAGGACCCGACGCGGGAGCTGTTCCTCATCGTCGGCAGCGACGCCGCGGCCAGCCTGCCCACGTGGGACAGGGTGGATGAGGTCAAGGACCTGGCCACGATCGTCATCGTCACCCGGCCGGGCGCGGTCGAGGAGCAGCCGCCGCCCGGCTGGGACTGGGTTCGGGTGGAGACGCCGCGTCTCGAGGTGTCGAGCACCGACCTGCGGGCCAGGGTCGCCGACGGGCGGCCCCTCGACTACCTGTTGACGCCGTCGGTGATCGACTCGATCGCGGGACGCGGTCTCTACCGGTGAACGAACCGACCGAGACCAGCGTCGACGTCGACGGGTCGGCCGTCGATCCGGGGGAGGACGCCGCCGACGAGCCGGCGATCGGACCGACGATCGGGCCGACGATCGGGCCGACCGGCGTCAGGACGGCTCGACGTCACGCCCGCAGCCACCGGCGCCGTGACCGCATCGCGTTCGCCGTCACCATCGCCCTGCTCGCCGCGGCCATACCCGCCTTCGGCTACCTCGGGGTGCAGGCCGTACTGTCCAGCAGAGGGGGCCGGCTGGTCGAGGACACGCTGGCTCCGGGCGAGCCCGGCTACGAAGCCATCGTCGAGCCCACCCCGGTGGCGCTGATCGTGCACACCGGGGCCGGCCAGCTGCTCGACCTCACCGTGTTGTCGCTGGCCAATCCCGGCGGCGGGGGATCGGTCCTGTTCGTCCCGCCCGACACGGTCACCGATGCCAGCACGCGGGCCTTCGGCTTCGACCGGCTCCGGGGCGCGTTCGAGGTGGCCGGGGTCGACGGGGTGCGGGCGGCGACCGCAGGCGTCCTCAACGCCAGCTTCACCGACACGATCGAGGTCGACGGCGCCCGGTGGGCCGCCATGACGGCGCCGGTCGCGCCGATCCGATTCGACAACCCGGACGCCATCGAAGGCGAGAATGCGGCGGGCGACGAGGTGGTGTTCGATGCCGGCCCGCTCGAGCTGGCCGCCGACCAGGTGGGCCCGTACTTGGCGGTGGGCGGTCCCGGCGAGAGCGATCTCAACCGCCTGGTTCGCCACCAGCTCCTGTGGGAGGCGTGGGTCGCGGCCGTCGCCGCGTCGCCCGATCCCACGGCGGCGGTGCCCGGCGAGGGCGGCACCGGTCTCGGACACTTCATCACCCGGCTGGCGAGGGGCTCGGTCGTGTACCAGACGCTGCCGGTGGACGAGATCGAGAGCACGGACGAACGGCCCGACGCCTTCGCGCCGGTCGCGACCGAGATCTCGACGCTGGTCGCCCGCATCATCCCGCTGCCGACCGCAGCCTTCCCTGGTTCCCGGGTGCGGGTGCGCATCCTCGACGGGGCGGGGTCGCCCGAAACCGTGCGGGCGCTGGTCGAGCCGCTGGTCGGGGCGGGGGCCCAGGTGGTCGCCATCGGCAACGCCGACCGGTTCACGTACGCTGCCACGGACGTGCGCTATGACAGCCTGACACCACGCGACCAGGCCGTACGGATGCAGGCCGCGCTGGGCGTGGGCGACGTCACGTCGACATCATTCGGCACCGACGCCTTCGATGTCACCATCGTCGTCGGTCGCGATCTGGCCCAGCGGGTCAGCGAGCAAGGAGCAACGACAACTGACTGAACGTGAGACCGCGTGGCCGATCGTCGCCGCCCGATCGGCGGCCGAGAAGCAGGCCGCCGACCCGGTGATCCTCGAGGTCGGCGACGTGCTGGCCATCTGCGACTACTTCGTCATCGCCAGCGGGCGCAACACCCGCCAGGTGCGAACCGTCACCGACGAGATCGAGCGGGCGATCGTCGAGGCCGGCGGCCCGAAGCCGCTGCGGCTCGAGGGCCGCGACGACCTGCGCTGGGTCTTGATGGACTACGGCGACTTCGTGGTGCACGTGTTCCTGAAGGAGGCGCGCGACTACTACGAGCTCGAACGGCTGTGGTCCGACGTCCCCCGGGTGGCGTGGGACACCGTGTCGGCGCCGACGGGCGGTCCCTAGCCGCATGACCTCGCTGCTGGCTCGGCTGCGGCCGTCGACCCCGATCGCCGACGTCGTCGGTCGCCGCTGGGACGTCGTCGTCGTCGGAGGGGGGCACAACGGGTTGACCGCGGCGGCCTACCTGGCCCGGGCCGGTCAGCGGGTGGTCGTGCTCGAACGGCGCGACCGGATCGGTGGCGCGGCGACGGTCGAGGAGCCGTGGCCCGGCTACCGCATCTCGCCCTGTGCGTACCTGGTCGGCCTGCTGCACCCCATCGTGGTCGACGAGCTGGGACTGGCCCGGCGTGGCTTCCGACCCATCCTGGTCGACCCCGACTACTTCGTCCCGTTCCCCGACGGCAGCCACCTGACCAGTTGGGCCGATGACAAGCGCACGGCCGAGGAGGTCGAGCGGCTGTCGCCGGTCGACGTCGAGGCCTACTTCGCCCGCCGGTCGTTCTGGGACAGGGTCCGTGACGCGCTCCGCCCCGAAGGCGACAGGGACGTCTGGCTGGGCGAGCCGCCGGCGAGGGAGGAGATCGAGGCCAGGCTCGCCGATCCCGAGCTGGTCGACGCCCTGTTCGAGCAGTCCCAGGTCGACCACCTCCGCAGCTTCTTCAAGGACGAGCGGCTGGTGGCGGCGTACGCCGGTCAGGGGGTGATCGGCACCAACGCCTCACCCTTCGACCCAGGAACGGCCTCGATCGAGTTCCACCACGGCAGCGGCCGCCTCGGTGGCTCGCCGGGGGCATGGGGCTTCGTCCCCGGCGGGATGGGGGTGGTGTCGGCCGCCATCGCCGAGGCGGCCCAGGAGGCGGGTGCGGTGGTCGTCACCGAGGCGGCGGTGGCCCGCATCGTTCCCGGGGACGGCGTCGAGCTCGAGTCCGGTGGCATGGTGCGCGCCCCCGTGGTCGTGGCCAACGCCGACCCGGCCCGCACCGTCTCGTTGCTCGGGAAGGAGGCGCCCTCGGCGTTGGCGGCGGCGGTCGAGGCCGTGCCCCGCCTCTCGCCGGTGGTCAAGGTCACCTTTGCCCTGCGCGGGCTCCCCGACTTCGGCGCGCCCCACGCCACTCGGGCCCAGGTCGAGATCACGACCGGCGCCGACGCCATGCATGCCTCGTTCCTCGCCGCCCAGCGGGGTTCCGTCACCGACGAGCTGTGGTGCGAGCTGTATTTCCAGACCCCGTACGACCCGTCGATCGCGCCAGAAGGCAGGCACGTGCTCAGCGCGTTCTGCCAGTACGTGCCCTACGCGTTCGCCGACGGCTCGTGGGACGACCATCGCGACGACGTCGGCGGCCGGGTCACGGCCTCGATCGAGCGGTACGCCCCCGGGTTCGCCGACCTGGTGGAGGCGCGCAACATCGACGGCCCGCCCGACATCGAGGCCAGAATCGGTCTGACCGGCGGGCACATCTTCCAGGGCGAGTGTCTCCCCGAGCACATGTGGGAGCGCCGGCTCCCGTACCGCACCGGCGCCGACGGCGTGTACCTGTGTGGAGCGGGCACCCACCCGGGCGGCAGCGTGATCGCGGTCAACGGCCGCAACGCGGCGATGGCGGTGCTGCGAGATCGCGGGATCCCGGCGGGATAGCGCCCGCTCGCTGTCAACCGGGCGCCCGAGGTCGGCGTCGGTCGGGGTGGCGGCCCGCACTCGAGGGCCCGAAAGGAGCAGGCGGGCGATGCGGAGGTTCCTCGTAGTGGTGGCGGCCGGGCTGGGGCTCGTCGCCGGATCGGCGACCGTGGTGGGAGCGGCGTCGGGGCGGGCGCGGCCGGCGTACTGCGGCATCACCTGGGGCTCGTTGCTGAAACAGGACCCCGCGATGACAACCGTGCCGATCACCAACGTCCGGGCCGGCCGGCACGCCTGCTTTGACCGACTGGTCGTCGACCTGGCCGCGCCGGTGAGCGCCCCCGGTCCGCAGGCCAACGGCTACCACGCCGGGTACGTGGCCCAGGTGACCGAGGACGGCTCGGGTGCCCCGGTGGCCCTGGCGGGCGGCGCCTTCATCCAGTCGGTGGTGCGCGCCAACAACTTCGATGTGAACACCGGCACGTCGACCTACGCCCCGGCCGATCGGGCCCGCATCGTGAACGTGAGCGGGTTCCGGACGTTCCGGCAGGCCGCCTTCGCCGGCACGTTCGAGGGCCAGACCACGTTCGGGCTCGGCGTCCGGGCCCGGCTGCCGTTCAGGGTCTTCGCCCTGGCGGGCCCCGGGTCGGGCCGCCGGGTCGTGATCGACGTCGCCCACCGCTGGTAGCGCTCATCGCCTGTACCGCAGGTAGTAGTGGTGCCGGCAGGGTCCCTTGGCCCGGCGTGGTTGGTCGCACCCCTCGACGAGGCAGGATCGAACCCGCTTGGCCCGGTGTTCCCAGAAGTCGAGAAGCTCGGCCCGCCAGGCGAGGTACTGGTCCCGAATGTGCGAGGCCATCAGGTGATCGTCCATGACCGGCACCACCACGCCGAGCAGGTCGCCGATCGTGCCGACCGAGTAGGTGGCCACGTCGTCGAAGTGTGGTCGCCTCCGAGGCGACCGGCGGACGTAGCCGATGCCGAGGAAGTGGCGCAGCATCTCCACGCTGGCGGCGTCGGCTGCCCCGACGCTGACGGGGAACACGAACCGGCGCCCGGTTCCAGCACCGTAGTAGTGGTGCCGGCACAGGCCCGCGCCCACGGACCGGCCGGTCACACCAGTCGACCGAACAGCGCGTAGGCCCTTTCCGTAGCGACTCGGTCGCTCGATCTCGTGTCGCAGCAACGCGTCGCGCCAGGTGACGTACTGAACTCACTTCGCACTGAACCGAGGCAGGAAGGTCTCGGCGAAGGGGATCGTGGCCGCGTGATGGGCCTTGAGCGATCCAACGGTGAACACGGCTGCCTGAGCCCACCGCGGGTCACGGTGCCGCTCCTGCCGTACCGCGCCGAAACCGAGGAACGCCCGAAGCTGCTGCAACAGGAGTCGGTCGCGGGTCATGGCCATCTGGAACACGAACCTCGGGCGGGCCGCCCCGTCGCGGTACGGGGTTGGCTTCCTCGTGATGTAGAAGGACCCCTCGCCCGCGAGGACTCCGCCAGGGAAGAAGCCAAGTCGTCGACTCTCGGCATCCTCACTACGGAGCGTGGAGGTGAGCGGACTCGAACCGCCGACTTCCACCATGCCATGGTGGCGCTCTTCCAACTGAGCTACACCCCCAGAGGGAGTCGACAGGCTAGCAGCCGCCACCCTCGCCTCGTACCCCTCGCAGACGGAACACATGTTCCCAGCAGTACCGAGGGGGTACGACAGCGGAACGGCCGAACCCGTAACCCCGGGACCTCGTGCGCCCTCGGCCCCAGGTCAGGCCGTCGGTAGCATGGTCGGCCATGGCCGAAACCCCCCGCGAGGGCTACGACCCCCAGGCCATCGAGCGCCGATGGCAGGAACGCTGGCGTCAGATGGGCACCTACGAGATCGACAACGACGATCCTCGGGCGCCGCTCTACCTCCTCTGCATGTACCCCTATCCCTCCGGCCCGGCCCACATGGGCCACGTGCGCAACTACACCTTCGGCGACCTGATCGTCCGCTACCGGACGATGCACGGCCACGGGGTCCTGAGCCCGATGGGGTTCGACAGCTTCGGCCTCCCGGCGGAGAACGCGGCCATCAAGACCGGCGAGCACCCCCGGCGGTTCACCGAGGACCGCATCGCCGAGCTCACGGCGTCGATCGAGCGCATCGGTGCGGCCTACGACTGGCGGCGGCTCGTCAAGAGCCACGACCCGAGCTACATCCACTGGACCCAGTGGATCTTCCTGCAGTTGCTGAGGGCGGGGCTGGCCTACCGCAAGAAGGCGCCGGTCAACTGGTGCCCCGGCTGTCACACCGTGCTCGCCAACGAGCAGGTGCTGGCCGGCACCTGCGAGCGCTCGGGCGACAAGGTCGAGCGGCGCGAGCTGGCCCAGTGGTTCTTCAAGATCACCGAGTACGCCGACCAGCTCCTCGACGACCTCGACGACCTCGACTGGCCCGAAAAGGTCAAGACCATGCAGCGCAACTGGATCGGCCGCTCCCACGGCGCCGAGTTCGAGATGCGCGTCTGCGCGGCCGACGGGACGCTCGACCCCGCCGACCGGTCGTTCAGGGTGTTCACCACCCGACCGGACACGAGCTTCGGGATGACGTTCTGCGTTCTGGCGCCCGACCACCCGCTGGTGGCCGACATCACCACCGCCGAGCGGCGGGCGGAGGTCGAGGCGTTCGTCGACCGGGTCGAGCAGGAGACCGAGCTCGAGCGCATCTCGGGCGAGGGCCCGCTCGAGAAGCGCGGCGTGTTCAGCGGGGCATACGCCTTCAACCCCTTCACCCGTCGGCCGGTGCCCGTCTACCTGGCCGACTATGTCCTCATGACCTACGGCACCGGCGCCATCATGGCCGTCCCCGGCCAGGACCAGCGCGACTGGGACTTCGCCCTGGCGTACGACCTCCCGATCGTCCGCACCGTGCAGCCACCGGACGGCTGGGAGGGTGAGGCCTACGTCGGCGACGGCCCGGCGATCAACAGTGAGTGGCTCGACGGGCTGGGCAAGGCCGATGCCATCGAGCGATCGATCGAGTGGCTGGAGGCCGAGGCCGTCGGCCGACGGACGATCAACTACCGGCTGCGCGACTGGCTGCTGTCGCGCCAGCGCTACTGGGGGTGCCCGATCCCCGTCGTGTTCTGCGCTGAGCACGGGGCGCTGCCTGTCCCCGACGACCAGCTGCCGGTGCTGCTGCCCGACGACGTCGAGTTCCGTACCACCGGCGAGTCACCGTTGCGCTTCCACGAGGGCTTCCTCACCACGACGTGTCCCGAGTGTGGCGGGCCGGCCCGGCGCGAGACCGACACGATGGACACGTTCGTCGACTCGTCGTGGTACTTCCTGCGCTTCTGCGACCCCCGCAACGACGACGCTCCGTTCTCCAAGGAGTCCGTGGCCCGCTGGATGCCGGTCGACCAGTACATCGGCGGGGTCGAGCACGCCATCCTGCACCTGATGTACGCCCGGTTCTTCACCAAGGCCCTGGCCGACCTGGGCGCCGCTCCGGCCGACCTGCGGGAGCCGTTCGCCCGGCTGTTCACCCAGGGGATGATCCGGCTGGGCGGCTCGAAGATGTCGAAGTCGAGCGGCAACCTGGTGACGCCCGAGCACTACCTCGACACGGTCGGCGCCGACAGCCTGCGCCTGTTCCACCTGTTCGTCGGGCCGCCGTCCGACGACGTCGACTGGGACGACGCCGGGATCGAGGGCTGCTCCCGGTTCCTCAACCGGGTCTGGCGGCTGGCCGAGCCGGCGTCGGAGGCGGTCGCGCCGGCGACCGGCGACACCGCCCACGAGGTCGACCGGGCCGCCCACCGGCTCATCGTGCGGGTGACCGACGAGTACGAGCGGTGGTCGTACAACACGGCCGTGGCCTCCTGCATGGAGTTCACCAACCTGCTGTACAAGCAGGGTCGCACCGCGTTCGCGGTCGACACCCTGCTGTTGCTGATGGCGCCGATGGTTCCTCACATCACGGCCGAGTTGTGGGCCAGGCGCCACGCCGGCCCGGAGCACATCCATGAGCGGTCGTGGCCGGTCGCCGATGAGGAGATGGCGCGGGTCGAGACGGTCACGATGGTGGTCCAGGTGAACGGCAAGCTGCGCGACCGCATCGAGGTGGCCGCCGACATCGACGACGCCGACGCCGAGCGGCTGGCTCTGGCGTCGGCCCGGGTGGCCGACGTGCTGGGCAACGGCCGGCCGCGGAAGGTCATCATCCGGGCCCCGAAGCTCGTCAACCTGGTCGTGTGACGCCGTCAACGCCCAGCCTCGACTGGCGCCCGCTCGCCACCGCCCACGCCGCCGACCTGGTCCGGCTGCGGGCCGCGGCCGAAGCGGTCGACCAGACCGGCGAGCACTTCGACGAGCCCGACGTGCTCGAGGAGCTCACCGACGCCCAGCTCGACCCGGCCCGCGACACCATCGGCGGATGGGACGGCGCGCAGTTGGTCGCGTACGGCCTGGTCTTCGCCACCACCGGGGTGCGCGATGTCGACCACATGCACGTCGAGGGCACGATCCATCCGGCCTGGCGCCGGCGCGGGATCGGACGGCACGTCCTGGAGTGGGCAGCCGAGCGGGCGCGCGGTCGCCACGCCGAGCGGTACCCGGACGTCCCCGGCGAGGTGCACGTCAGCGTCCTTCCGACCAACGCCGGGCAGGTGGCGCTGGTCGAGCGGGCCGGGTTCACACCCGTGCGCCTTTTCCACGTCATGCGGCGCGATCCCCGGGCGCCGATCGATCCGGCGCCGGAGGTCGATGGGCTGCGGCCCGAGCCGTTCGACTTCGGCTACGACGACGCAACCCGCCGGGCCCGCAACGTAGCGTTCGCCGACCACTGGGGGTCGGTCGACCGCGACGAGGTGGTCTGGAAGCAGTGGTTCACGGGGCAGCGGGCGTTCAGGTCCGGCCTGTCCACCCTGCTCATCGACGACGCCACGCCGGACGATCCCGTCGCCGGCTTCTCCCTGAGCTACGAGTACGAGGCCGATGAGGTGGCCGAAGGCATCCGTCAGGTCTGGCTCGGCCAGATTGGCGTGCGCCCCGAATGGCGGCAACGGGGTGCGGCCCGCTGGCTCATGGTCCGGACGCTCGAGGCCTACCGCGACGCCGGGTTCGAGCGGGCCGAGCTCGAGGTCGACACCGACAACGCATCTGGCGCCCCACGGCTCTACGAACGCACCGGCTGGGTGCCGGTGAAGGTGTGGGTGGTGTATGCCCGGCCCATCACGGCACCGGCCGATCCGTCGGCCTCGGCTGTAACCCGTCCGTAACCTGAGGGGTCAGACCCGCTCGTGCAGAGCGGTGCCCGCGACGTTCTCACCCTTCCCGACCGCATCGAGCAGGCGTCGGCCCGATCGGGTGAGCTCACCTTCGTCACCGGCGACGACGTCGACCGTGTGCCGTACGGCCGACTCCACGACGAGGCCAGAGCGATGGCTGCCGCGCTCCAGGCCAGGGGAGTGGCCCCCGGCGCCCACGTGGCCATGCTCGGACCGACGAGCCGACCGTTCGTCACCGCCGTCCAGGCCGTGTGGCTCTGCGGCGCCACCCTGGTCGTCCTGCCGCTCCCGATGCGGCTGGGGTCGCTCGAGGAGTTCGTCGAGCAGACCAGGACCCGGATCGCGGCGGCCGGCACCGACCTCGTCGTCGTCGACCCCGACCTGGCCCCGTTCCTCGCGCCGACCGCGGGCGATCCGCCACAGGTGCTGCTGTCGGATCTGCTTCCTGGACCAGGTCGGCCAACGGCCGCCGACCTCGATCGGCCACGGGTCGACCCCGACAGCCTCGCCGTTCTCCAGTTCACCAGCGGTTCGACCGCAGAACCAAAGGGCGTGATGCTCCCGCACCGGGCGGTGTGCGCCAACCTCGACGGCGTGTGCCAGGCCGGCGAGCTCGACCGCGACCGGGACGTCCTCGTCTCCTGGCTCCCGCTCTACCACGACATGGGTCTGGTCGGGTTCGTGATGATCCCCCTGACGACGGCGGTGAACGGGGTATTGGCCCGGCCCCAGGACTTCCTAGGGGCGCCGATCCGGTGGATGCAATGGCTCTCGGAGTTCAAGGGCACGGCGACCGCAGGACCGAACTTCTCCTGGGTGCTGGCGGCCCGGGCGCTGCGCACCGCGAGCGACCTGGACCTGTCCCCCCTTCGCATCGGGCTCAACGGCGCCGAGCCGGTCGATCCGGACCAGGTGGAGGAGTTCGTGGCCCAGGGCCGCAGATTCGGCCTCCGGCCGAGGGCGGTCTTCCCCGCGTTCGGCATGGCCGAGGTGGTGATCGGGGGCACGTTCCCCAAGCCGCTCGACGGTCTGCGCACCGACTGTGTCGACCGCCTGGTGCTGGCGACCGAGGGGTATGCGTCCGAGCGGGAACCGGGCACGCCCGGCTCGCGCCGACTGGCCCGCCTGGGGCGCCCGTTGCCCGGCCTCGACATGCGGATCGTCGATCCCGGCACCGGGCGGGCCATGGGTGAGCGGGAGGTCGGCGAGCTCCAGCTCCGTGGCGACTCGGTGACGTCCGGCTACTACAACAATCCAGAGGCGACCCGAGCGGCGTTCCAGGACGGGTGGCTGCGCACCGGCGACCTGGCGTACACGATCGACGGCGAGCTCGTTGTGTGCGGGCGCATCAAGGACGTGATCATCGTCGGCGGCCGCAACGTGTTCCCCGAGGACATCGAGAAGGCCGTGTCGACGATCGACTCGATCCGCGCCGGCAACGTCATCGCCTTCGGCGTCGAGGGACACCGCCATCGCGAGGGAGTGGTGGTGGTGGCCGAGTCACGCACCGACGATCCCGAGCTCACCCGCAAGTTCGTCGCCGAGCGGGTTCGCGAGACGGTCGGCCTGCCGGCGAAGGAGATCGTGCTCGTCGCGCCCGGTTCGCTGCCCAAGACGTCGTCGGGGAAGCTCCAGCGGTCCCTGTGCCGCCGGCAGTACCTGGACGCCACGCTCGCGCCCGTTGGCTGAGTTGTCTGCGCCACTCGGCCTTCGGCCTCGCCGGCGCGGCCTTCGGCAACCGCCCAGCCCTGGTTGGCTGCTCCGCCCTGGCGGCTGCGCAGCCTCACCCGGCTGTGTTGTCGGCGCCACTCGGCTGTCGGCCTCGCCGGCGTGGCCTTCGGTAGCGCACGGTCATCCGCGCCGCGTCGCCGGCCCACCTCTCGTCGTTGCCCTGAGGTCTGCCCGATCGGGCGAAACAAGGCCAGGCGTCGAACCCTCTGTATCCCGAAGTCGAAATCCCCGACATGGGAGGCGGCGTGGTTCGAGACAGGGTTCATCGGCGAGGCCGGGCGGCGGCGCGGCTGGCGGTGGCGCTCGCCGTGCTCGGCGCGGGGTTCGTCGTCGGCCAGGCGCCGGCGTCGGCCGCGCCAACCGGCTTCTTCATCGAGGGTCGCCAGTTCTTCTCGATCGACCTGGCCACGGGCGAGTCCGATCAGATCGGCTCCACCGGCGTCGACGAGCAGTTCTCTGCGCTCGCGTTCGGACCGGACGGCACGTTGTTCGCGGTGGCCGACAGCCACGCCGACGACGACCCGGAGACCCAGCAGTTCGAACCGGCCGAGCTCTACACGATCGACGTCGGCACCGGGGCGGCCACGCTCGTCGGGATGCTCACGGAGAACAACGACACCGGGCTTCTCATGGTCATGACGGCGCTCACCTTCAGCCAGGACGGCGTGGCGTTGCTGACCGGATTGGCGCCCGGGGAGTTCGAGACCGTCTTCGTGGTCGACATCGACGGCGCCTCGTCCGGCCTGGTGCCGGTGAGCCGTCTCACCGACGACAGCGGGTTCCTCACGATCGCCACCGACACGGCGTGTGAAGGAACCGTCTTCGGACTTTCGATCGAGGTGCCCGAGCGGGACACGGACGAAACGGCCCAGCCGACGACCGAAACGATCAACACGCTCCCCGGGCAGCCGGGCCAGCTGCCGTCGGGCGCCATCGGCGGCCGGGTGACGGCCCAGCCGACCCCGCCGCTCGTCGGCCAGCCGCCCCCCGGGGCAGGCGGACCCGGCGTCCCGGGCGTGCAGGATCCACGGCCCGCGATCCCCATGGTGTTGACCACCATCGACCCGGACACGGGAGCCACCACCGAGGTGGGTCCGATCGGTCTCAACGCCTCCGGGGCCACGATCCCCGGCCTGGCCATCGATCGGGGCACCGGGACGCTGTGGGGCGAGGTGATCGACGGCCGGGTCTTCACCCTCGACGGCTCGTCGGGGACGGCAGACCTCTCCGCCGGCACCACCGCCAACGACATCGCCGGCACGCGGCGGCCGCAGAACCTGGCCATCAGCCCGGTCTCGTGCAGTCAGCCGACGACGACCACCACCACCTCGACCACCACGACCAGCACCACCGTCGTGACCGAGGACGATCCGGACGCTCCGCCGCCCGCCGATCCGGCCACCCCGGTCCCGGCCGAGCCCAACTTCACCGGCTGATGCGCCGCCACCTGCGGGCCGTGCTGGCCGCGTCCCTCCTCACCCTCGTCGCGGCCGGCTGCAACGCGGGCGCCGAGTCGGGCGCCCGCGACGGCGACGGCTCGGCGCCGGCCGAGGACCCCAACCTGAGCACGGTCGCCGAGTCGGTCGTGCCCGAGGTCGCCGTCTTCGCCGAGCCGGGCGGGGCCGGCGAACCGATCCACGTGCTCGGCCATCCGACCCCCGTTGGTGCGCCACTGGTGTTCCTCGTGGACAAGAGGGAGGACGACGACTGGCTTCAGGTGTTCCTCCCGGTGCGGCCCAACGGCAGCCAGGGCTGGATCAGGACCAGCGACGTCCAGCTGTCGACGCACACGTTCCACATCGACGTGTCACTGTCGAACCTCCGAGTGACGGTCTACGACGGCGACGAGGTCATCCTCGACGAGCCGGTCGGCATCGGCACGTCGGACACGCCGACGCCCGGCGGCCGCTACTACATCAAGGAACTGCTCCAGCCGTCGAACCCGAACGGCGGCTATGGGCCGTACGCCTACGGCCTGTCGGGCTTTTCCGACCAGCTGACCAGCTTCGCCGGCGGCGATGGCGTCATCGGCCTCCACGGCACCAACGATCCGTCGTCGATCGGTCGACAGGTCAGCCACGGCTGCATCCGGATGTCGAACGAGGGCATCACCTTCCTCGCCGGCATCCTCCCGCTCGGCGTGCCCGTCGAGATCCTGCCGTAGCGCGGCGGGCCGGCTAGGCCGCCTGGAGGGTTGCGACGATGCCGCTCCATTTGGCGGCGTCGGCCGTGCCCGGCATGTAGAACGACAGGCGGGTGACCGTGCCCCCGAAGCGCTCGAGGAGTTCGGGCGCGACGCGGTCGGGTTCGGCGACGACCGCGAATGCGTCGACGATGTCGTCGTCGATCATCTCCGCCATGTCGGACCAGCGGCCCTGCTTCGACAACGAGTTCAGCTCCGTCTGCAGCTCGCCCCAGCCGTGCAGCTCCAGGACGGCGCGGTAGGCCGGCGTCGAGCCGTAGAACGCGATCTGCGATCGCACCATCGAGTCGGCCGCCTTGACCTCGTCGTCGTTGGTGCCGGTGATGACGAAGAACGGCCCGGCCACGTCGAACCCGTCGAGGGTCTTGCCCACCTTGGCCCGTCCCCTGATGAGGGCGGGGATGGTGACCTCGTTGAGGTAGCGCTCGGTGGTGAAGCCGTGACACAGGAACCCGTCGCTCATCTCGCCGGCGACCTCGGTCATCTTGGGGCCGACACCGGCCAGATAGACCTTCGGCGGACCGTGGGGATTGGGCCCTGGATTGAAGAATGGGGTCATCAGCGTGTGCGTATAGAAGTCGCCACGGAACGCGAGCCGTTCGCCGTCGTTCCAGCTGCCCCAGATGGCGCGCATGGCGGCGATGAACTCCCGCATCCGGGGAGCCGGGTGCGACCACGGCATGCTGAACCGCTTCTCGATGTGCGGCTGGATTTGCGATCCGAGGCCGAGCATCAGACGCCCCTGCGACAGCAGTTGGAGGTCGTTGGCCGTGGTCGCCAGCGACATCGGGTTGCGGGCGAAGGCGACGGCGATCGCGGTGCCGAGCTGGAGCCGCTCCGTGTGCTCGCTCGCCAAGGTGAGAGAGACGAACGGGTCGTGGTTGGTCTCGGGGCACCACGCACCGTCGTAGCCGGCGGCCTCGGCGGCGCGGGCGCTCTGTGCGGCGTGGGCGGGATCGAGCGCGATGGTTCCGTCGACCTTCATGGGTGCTTCTTACACCGGTCAGGCGCCGCCCTGCTCGCGCAGGTACCGCTCCACCTCGGCGACGAGCTCGTCGGCCGTCGGCAGCCGGCCGCCGGCGAGCCCCTGTTCGTTGGGTGCGACGGCCTCGGCGTCGTACTGCTCCTCGAGCCGGCGGACCATCGTCAGGTGCTCCGGGTTGGCCTCGACGAGCTCGTCCAGCCGTTGGCGCAGCGTGGCCGCCTCGTCGAGCAGCGGAGTGGCGTCGATGCGGAGACCGGTGAGATCGGCCAGGCCGTCGACGAGCGCGGCGGCCGCCCCGGGGTACTCCATGCTCACGACGTAGTGAGGCACCTGGGCCCACAACCCGATGGCTGGGATGCCCGCCTCGGCACACGCCTGCTCGACTGCGGTCTGCACGCCGGCGGGGACATCGATGCTGGCCAGCAGGTAGGGGCGGCCGTCGCCCAGCTCCGGTGTGCTCAGCGTGGCCGCCAGTCGGGACGGTCGGGTGTGGGGCACCGGCGTCGGGTAGGCGCCCAGCCCGACGACGATCCGCACGCCCAGCTGTCCGGCCAGGTCGACCACCGCGTCGCAGAAGGCGCCCCAGGCATGATCGGGCTCGGCTCCCACCAGATACAGCATCGACGGCTGCGGCGGATCGACGGCGGCCCGGAGCTCGATGCTGGGCCACGACATCGACGTCACCTCGCCGACTTCGATGTGCATCGTGGGACGGCGGGCGCGGAAGTCGAGCAGCCGATCCCGGTCGAACGTGGCGATGAGTGTCGTCGGACCGGCCGCGTCGAGGAGGGCCCGGCGGGCCACGGCCGCACCGAAGCCGGCGTCGATCCAACCGTCGAGCGCGAGCACCAGCACCGGATCGGCGAGATCGGGCCGGCCGTGCATCTCGAACAGCTCACTCATTGCTGCACCCTCGACGTAGGACACCGACTCACGGTGACGCCGGCATCGGGAGCAGCAATGAGAGCTTCGCCGCTTCGCGGCGAAGACATGCTGTGCCGCTGGTTCGCTCGCCCGACGGGCTCGCTCATTGCCGGCTCACCGCAGCCTGGCCAGGGCGTCACGGGCGGACTCCGCCAACCACACCACGCGGTCGGCGAAATTCTCCCATCCCTCGTGCTCGCGCATCACGCCGGCGCGGTACCGCTCGTACACGCCCTCGAGGATGCACGCCAGCTTCCAGTAGCCGAACGCGACGTAGTAGTCGATGCCCGACAGGTCGCGGCCCGAGCGCTCGGCATAGAACTCCGCGATCTGGCGGCGGGTGGCGAAGCCGGGGATGGCGGTCGGTGGCTCGAGCAGGGCGGGCCGGCGATCGTCTGGCTCGGTCCAGTACACGAGGAGCAGGCCGATGTCGGCCAACGGGTCGCCGAGGGTGCACAGCTCCCAGTCGAGGACGGCCCTGACGCCGCCGGCACGGTCGACGATGCAGTTGTCGAGGCGATAGTCGCCGTGGACGATGGTGGCCGGGCCCTGCGGGGGCACCCGGCTCACCAACCCGTCGTGAACCTCGTCGATCAGCGCCAGCTCGCGGGTCTTGGACTGGTGCCACTGCGCATGCCAGCGCCGGAGTTGGCGCTCCACGTAGCGCTCCCTGCGCCCGAGGTCGCCGAGTCCGACGGCGTCAGGATCGACGGCATGGATGCGAGCCAGCACGTCGACGAGGGCGATGCCCGCGTTGGCTCTGGCGTCGTCGCTCAGGAGGGCAGCCGCCTCAGGGTCGCGCGCGACCCGGCCGTCGACGAACCGCATGACGTAGAACGGCGCGCCGGTCACGGCGTCGTCCTGGCAGAGCCCGACGACCGGAGGCACAGGGACATCGGTCGGCTGGAGCGCAGAGATGATGCGGAACTCGCGGCCCATGTCGTGCGCCGTCGCCAGCACGTGACCCAGCGGCGGGCGGCGGAGCACCCAGCGTTCGTCGGTGGCGTCGGTGACGGTGTAGGTCAGGTTGGAGTGCCCGCCGGCGATGAGCTCGATCGCCAGCGGCGGTTCGGCGTCCGGTGCGTACTCGGCGAACCAGGACGTCACCCGGTCGACAGCGACACCCTCGACGCCGGCGTGGGTCGTGTCCATCGGCTCCGACGCTACTGCCAGGACACCACCTGACTTCGACCGGGCGGTCGTGGTCCGACGGGGGTGGCGACGGCGGGGTATCGGCCTAGGGTGAGCCCATGAGCGTGGTCGATGTCACCGATGCGACGTTCGAATCCGAGGTGCTCGACCGGTCCGACGACGTGCCGGTCGTGGTCGATCTCTGGGCGCCGTGGTGCGGTCCGTGCCGGACGCTCGGTCCGCTGATCGAGAAGGTCGTCGGCGACACCGGGGGCCAGGTGGTCCTGACCAAGGTCAACGTCGACGAGAACCCGCAGATCAGCGCATCGTTCCAGGTGCAGTCCATCCCGGCCGTCTACGCCCTCCGTGACCACAAGGTGGTCGACGGGTTCATCGGCGCGCAGGGGGAATCGTTCCTGCGCCAGTGGGTCGACGGCCTGCTGCCGTCGCAGACCGAGCGCGAGATCAAGGCGCTCATCGATGCTGGCGACGAGGCCTCGCTGCGCCAGGCGGTCGACCTGGATCCGGGCAACGAGGCCGTGATCGTCGCCTTGGCCGAGCTCCTCGTCGGGCAGGACGGAGGCGACGAGGCACAAGAGCTGTTGGCCCGCGTCCCGGAGACGGCGGAGACCCGGCGCGTCGGCGCGCTCGCCCGGGTCGGCCACGACGGCGGCGAGGTGCCCGACGACGACAACATCGAGCAGCGGCTCAGGGCGCTGCTCGACCAGGTGAAGGCCGACGAGGAGGCCCGTCAGCAGTATCTCGACCTGCTCGAGCTGCTCGGCCCCGACGATCCGCGGACCGCGCAGTATCGCCGCGAGTTGGCGACCCGCATCTACTGATCCAGACTCGGCCTCTCCCGATCGGGCGTTAGGCTCGGTTCCCTTCCCCGCTCGCTTCCCCTCGCTCCGCCGTCGCGCGCCTCGGGGAATAGCAAGTGACCGAACCATCGTCAACGTCCGACGAGCCGGGTGCGGCCGGCTCGGCCGGCTTGTCGCCCGACGGGCTCGTCCGGCCATCGGCGCCACTCGCCTGGAAGGATCGGCTCGCCCGGCTGGGCGACGTCGTGGGGCTCGACCTCTCGCCCGTTCGAGTCGTGGCCGCGGTCGTGGCCATCGGCACGTTGGCCGCGCTCGGTTTCGTGCTCCTCCGCCCTCCGCCGGCTCGGGCCCCCGAGGCGTCCCTGCCGTTCGCCGACCCGAGCGCGGGCGGCGGGACGACCACGACGAGCGGGCCGGCGACGGTGCTCGTCCACGCGGCCGGCGCGGTGGTCAACCCCGGCGTGTACGAGCTGGACCAGGGAAGCCGGGTCGCCGATCTCGTCGCCGAGGCCGGCGGCGCCGCGCCCGAGGCGGATCTCAATCGGGTGAACCTCGCCGCACCGGTCGAGGACGGCCAGCAGATCTACGTCCCGAAAGTGGGGGAGAGCCCGCCCGCCGCGGTCGATGACGATGGTGACGCCGCGGATGCCGGCACCGGGGCGGACGGGCCCATCGACATCAACACGGCTCCGATCGACCTGCTCGACGAGCTCCCCGGCGTCGGCCCGGCCATCGCCCAGGCGATCGTGTCGTACCGGGAGGAGCACGGCCCGTTCGGCTCGGTCGAGGGGCTACTCGACGTGCCTGGCATCGGTGAGGCCAAGCTGGCCCAGCTGCGCGAGCTCGTCACCGTGTGACCACCTCGACCACGCCGTGCATCCCGTAGGCGAAGTGTCCGGGCAGGTGGCAGGCGAAGACTACGTCGCCGGGCTGATCGAACCGGTACGTAGTCTCGGCCTCCGCGTTCGGACCCACCGACACCTCGCCCGGAATCGGTGGATGCTGGGCGTGACTCCCGGCCTCGTGCACATCGTGCACCTGCTGTGGTCCGACGATCAGCTCATGATCGATGGGATCGTCGTTGACCACGACGAAGCGCACCTCGGTGCCCGGGCGCACGACGACCTTGTCTTGGGAGAAGCGGGTGTGCTCGACGTTGAGGGTGACGGTCACCGGACCGGGCCCGAGCGTCTCGGCCTCTGACCTCGCGCCGCCCCCCGCCGTCGCCACCAGGCCACCGGTGAGGAGGGCCGTGGCGACGAAGGCGGCGACGACGAAGGCGGGGAGGAACCGTCTCACGAGATCGGGCGCCGTTCCCTGCGGGTGACCGCGATCGCCAGCACACCGAAGCCGCCCAGCACCAGGGCGACCACGCCGCCGGCCAACCAGATCGACGACGGCCGGTCGAGGCTCCTGGCCTGGCGCAGATCGGCCAGGCCCGGTGCGTCCCCAGGAGCGGCGATGCCGGCGTCGACGACCGACGGCGGCGTCCCCGCATGCGTCGAGATGGCGAGGTCGTAGTCCAGCTCGCCGGCCGGCGCGGCGAGTGGGAGATGGGTCAGCCACATGCTCGACGGGATCCACTCCATGCCCCGGTCGCTGGCCAGATCGGCCAGCAGGAACTCGCTGGCCTGCTCGCTGCGGCTGAGCTCGAGACCGGGCCCACCGGCGAGGAGCTCGGGTCGGTCGTCGGTGAGCAGGAACACGTCGGCCTCGACCACCCGGTCGGGCTCGAGCCCAAGGCCGAGGATGCGGAGCGGCACCCACGGCTCGTCGGTCGGGATGGTGAGGTGGATGGGCGTGGCGTCGCCCTCCTGCTGGCCGCGAGCGGCGGCCGCGTCGGCGTCGAACCTGGCGGCCATGAAGACCGGGCTGCGGGCCGCGTAGAAGTCGAGCACCTCGGGTGCGTCGGGGGAGAGCAGGAAGCCGTTGTCGACGGCCCAGCGGCCGACCTCGTCGCCACCGCCCCGCAGCACGGTGATGTCGAGCGCGTCGATCTGGGTTTCGAGCAGCACCTCGACGTCCTCGTCCGCGGCCGACAGCGCCACTTCGGTGGCGGTCGGCACGGGCGGGGCCACCTCGCGGGCCAGCCGCTGGAGGGTCCAGTCGCCTCCCTTTTCTACGGCGGTCGGGACCCCGGGCAGCGGGATGATCGAGCCCACGGACTCGCCTTCGCCGGTGAACTGGAACGCGGTCACGTAGTGCTCGATGCCGTCGTGGTAGGCGGCCAGGGTGGTCGTGCGGACGAGCTGGATCGTGCCGTTCTCCCCGACCAGACCGCCGCACGCCCCGGCGGGCGTGGCGCTGGCCAGCAGGAGAGCGACCACGCCGACCGCGCCGGCCGCGAGCGCGGTGGCCGTTCGGGTGGCGTGGGTGGCGCGCGTGGCTCGGTGATGGTGGGCGGCGGGCCCGGGCGGTCGCCCGTTGTGCGCTCTGGCCTTCGGCATGTCGACCTCCGTTGACGATGGTTGCCCGATGGACGAACGCCGGGTCCGCCCTGGTTCCCTCGTCGCCGCATCGTCACGAACGACACGGTGAGGTCATCGGCGTGTCGACGACGTTCGGCCCCCAGGACTCCCGCGCCGGGGCCCGCATCCCGGCGGCCCGTCGGCGAGGTTCCCGCGCTCCACCACCGTGGGGCGGTAGCTGAGCGCGGCGACAACCGAAGGCGCCGTCACTGTCACACGGCGCGGTTACCATCGATGTGAGCTCGTCGCCAGGCGACGGCCACGACTTCCCCGGTCGACTCCCCCTCTGCCCGCCTGTGATCTCGCCGGAGGAACCCCCGCGTGTTGTCAGCGTGCGACCGGTCGCTCGATCGGCCGCTGTCCGACCCAACCATCGTGCTGCTCGCCCTGGCCGCGGCCGTTGGGGCGCGGGTGGCCCTGGCCGTGCCTCTCGTCGTGGCGGCATCGATCGTGGTCGTGGCCGTGCTCGTCCGGCAGCCGGCCATCCTCGTCGTCGGCACCGCGCTGCTGGCGTCCATGCTGAGCGCCCGAGCCTGGGCCGGTCTGGCCCATCCAGTCACCGGATCGGTCGCCGGGCGGGCCACGCTGGTCACCGATCCCGAACCCACCGACCGAGGGGTGCGGGTCGAGGTCCGGCTGGGGCATCACCGCTACGAGGCCGTCGCCTTCGGATCGTCGGCCGGGGTGCTCCGCCACCGATCGGCCGGCGAGGTGATCGAGCTCTCGGGAGTGGCTCGCGCCGCCTCGCCCGATGACCGGCTGTGGCTCGCACCACGTCACATCGGCGCGGAACTTCACGTCGACGCCGTGGGGGCGTGGTCGACCGGGTCGCCGGCCGCATGGATGGCCAACGGGCTTCGCCGAACGCTTGATCGGGGGGCCTCGGTGCTCTCTGCCGATCATCGCGCACTGTTCGCGGGGTTCGTGCTCGGCGACGACCGCGAGCAGAGCGCACAGGTCACCGACGACTTCCGGGCGTCGGGCCTCAGCCATCTGCTGGTGGTGTCCGGCCAGAACGTCGCGTTTGTCCTGGCCGTGGCCTGGCCGTTGGTGCGCCGGTTCGGACTGTGTGGTCGATTCGTCACAACGGTTGGGCTCATCGGCTTCTTCGCCATGGTCACCCGGTTCGAGCCATCTGTGTTGCGGGCGTCCGCCATGGCCGGCCTGGCCGCCTTGGCCGCAGCCATCGGCCGTGAGGCGTCTGGCCTTCGGATGCTTGGCCTCGCGGTCACCGGCCTGATCCTCGTCGACCCGCTCCTCGTGCACTCGTTGGGATTCGGGCTGTCGGTCGGCGCGTCGGCCGGCATCCTCGTCATCGGCCCGGCCATCACCCGAGCGCTGCCGGGTCCGCGGTGGTTGGCCACCGCGACGGGCGTCACCGTGGGCGCGCAGGCCGGCGTGGCGCCGCTCCTCATCCCGGCCTTCGGCGGGATCCCCATGGCGTCGCTCCCGGCCAACCTCGCGGCTGCGCCGGCCGCGGGACCGTTGGTGGCCTGGGGCATGACCGGTGGGATCGCGGCTGGCGTGCTGCAGCCCATCGTGGGCGACGCGGTGCCCCGACTGATCCACGCGCCCACGGCCGCGCTTGTCGCGTGGATCGCCGCCGTCGCCCGCACCGCCGCTCGCCTGCCGCTCGGCGAGGCTGGTTCCTTCGAGGTCGGCGTCATAGCCATCGGGCTCGGTGCGCTGCTGCTCCGGTTGGCCGTTCCCACCACCCGGCCGTTGAGCTGGTTGGCTCGGAGGGCACGGTCGCCACTCGTTGCCGCGGGCGCGGTCGGTCTGATGATTGCCGTGACGGCGCAGGTGGTCCACGGTGCGGTCCGACCTCCACCTGGGCGGTCGGCCCCGGCCGACGGGGCCGACCTGTGGATGATCGGCCCCGGCGGCCGTGCTCTCCTCGTCCTCGACGGCAACGTCCGGGCGCCGCCGCTGCTCGAGGGGCTGCGCCGGACTGGTGTCCGCCGGCTCGACCTGCTCGTGCTCACCGTCGACACCAACCGCCGGACCGTGTACGACGCGGTCACGACCGTTGCGAGCCGCTATCGGCCGTCGCTCATCGTCGCCCCCACCCGCATGGCGTCCACGGTGCCGGGAGCATCGGCCGCCGTCACCGGCGCCGCCTATCGGGTCGGCGATGTCGTGCTCGTCGTTCGATCGGTCACGTCCGACGGAATCGAGGTCGATGTCCGCCAGGTCGCTCGCGGTCCTCCCGCAGGTGCGCCGCCGAACGCCCGATCGGGCGTCGAGCGTCGAGTTGGTGGCGGCCGACGGGCCTTGACGCGGCCGTGCGGCCGTTGGGCGGCCGTTGTGCGGTCGTGAAGTGTCGTTCGGCCCGTGTCCCACCTGGCGGTCGGCCCGCGGGCGGTAGCGTCCTCGGGTGTTCCTCGAGCTGGGTGCCCGGCGGTACGACGTGACCACCCGCGCCCTCGTCATGGGCATCCTCAACCGCACGACCGACTCGTTCTTCGACGCCGGCCGCTACTACGACTTCGACGCCTTTCTCCGCAAGGCCGCCGAGTTGGTTACGGCCGGAGCCGACATCCTCGACATCGGAGGCGTCAAGGCGGCGGTCCTCGCCGACGGCGAGGGTCCGTTCGTCACCGAGTCGGAGGAGCTCGACCGGGTCGTCCCGGCGGTGGAGGCGCTCGCGTCCCGTTTCGACGTGCCGTTGTCGGTCGACACCTGGCGGGCATCGGTCGCGCGCGCCAGCTTCGAGGCGGGAGCGGTCATCGGGAACGACATCAGTGGCTTCATCGACGCCGAGTATCTGCCGGTTTGCGCCGAGGCGGGAGCGTCGGTTGTCGCCACCCATATCCGGCGGCGGCCGGAGGTCGGCGGGCCTGATCCGGCCGACGACGTTCACGGTCCGGTGATCGAGGCCGTCCGGGCCCACCTCGCGGCCAAGGCGGCGATGGCCGAGGCCGCCGGGGTGCCCGGCGAACGGGTCATGCTCGACGCCGGCCTCGATCTGGGCAAGCCGCCCGAGGCGTCGCTCGAGTTGCTGCACGGCACGCCGCGCCTGGTCGAGCTCGGTTACCCGGTGTTCCTCGCCGTCTCGAACAAGGACATCCTCGGCTGGCTGCACGGCACCGCGGTGTCCGGCCGCCAGAACGGAACCAACGCGGCCCACGCCCTGGGCGTCGCCCTCGGCTGCCGCATCCTGCGAGCCCACGACGTACGAGCCGCCAGAAGGATCTGCGAGACCATCGCCGCCATCCTGGAGGCCCAGTGAGCAAGCCAGGAGGGCGAGCGAACCATCGACACAGCGTGTCTTCGCCGCAAAGCGGCGACGCGCTCATCGATGCCCGGTGGGTCGACGCGGACGTGCGTCGGTGTCACCTTGGGATGGTGCCGCGATGAGCGGCGGCTACAGCGACGCGCCCGTGTTTCTGGTGCGTGGTGGCGACGCGTCGTTGGTGCGCGACGCCGTGATCGGCCTGGTCGACTCGCTGGTCGGCGAGCGCGACCGCGCCCTCACCGTCGAGGACATCTCCGGTGACGACTACGAGCTGGCGTCCGTGGTCGATGCGGCCCAGACCCCGCCCTTCCTCGCCGACCGGCGGGTGGTCGTCGCCCGCGACGCCGGCCGGTTCGGCAGCGCGGACGCGGTGGCACCCCTCGTCGGGTATCTCGACGACCCGCTGCCGACCACCCGGCTGGTGTTGGTCTGGGGGAGTGGACGGGTCCCGAAGCCGCTGACCGACGCGGTCAGACGGGTGGGCGGCGTCGACATCGACCCGTCGCCGGGACGGGACCAGCGGGGTTGGGTGGCCGAGCAGCTCGGCGACTCTGGGCTCCGTCTCGATGCCGACGCCCGACGGCTGATTGCCACGACGCTGGGCGAGGACGTGGCCCGGCTACGCGGGATCATCGAGACGCTGGAGGCCACGTTCGGGCCGGGAGCCCGGCTCGGCGTCGATGAGATCGCTCCCTACCTGGGCGAGAGCGGCGCCTTGGCGCCGTGGGAGCTCACCGACGCGATCGACGGGGGCGACATCCCGGCTGCGCTCGACCGGTTGCACCGGCGGATCGGACCGGGTGGCTGGCATGCCCTGCAGGTCATGGCGACGCTGCACAACCACGTCGGGCGCATGCTCGCCCTCGACGGCGCCGACGTGGCCAGCGACCGGGAGGCCGCCCAGTTGCTCGGCATGGACCCGAAACGCTCGGTCTTTCCCGCCCGCAAGGCCGTGCAGCAGGCCCGACGCCTGGGGCACGATCGCATCTCCAGGGCCGTGCAACTCCTGGCCCACGCCGACCTCGACCTGCGTGGCGCCAAGGACTGGCCCGACCATCTCGTGCTCGAGGTGCTCGTGGCTCGGCTGGCCGCCCTGGCTCCTCGCTGACGCCCAGGCGCGGGCTCGGCATCTGCGTTGCCCGATCGGCGGGTAGGCCAGGGCGGGCAGACGGGGGCCCGGCCTTGAGCGGCGCCGACGTGAACACCCCGAGGGGGGTCTGGCGGTGGTTCGGGCCTCGGCCGAGGGTTCGGCTTTCTCGGCCGGGGTTCGCTCCGGCGGGCTCAGCCGGACGGCGCCGTGGCCGGGTCGCTGGGCTGCTCCGGCGGGCTCAGCCGGACGCCGCGTCGGAGTCGTCGGTCTCGGCGTCCGCCTCGGCGTCGGCCGCGGCGATGTCGGCCTCGGCCGCGTTGACCCGCCGCAGGAGTCGTGACTTGCGCCGGGCGGCTTGGTTCTTGTGGATGATCCCCTTCTCGGCCGCCTTGTCGAGCTTCTTGACCGCGTCCTGGGTCAGCTCGGTGGCGTCGTCGCCCCCCTGCTCGGCTGCGGCGGTGGCGCGCTTGACCCTGGTCTTGAGCTCGGAGCGCGTCGCCTGGTTGCGCAGGCGGCGCTTCTCGTTCTGCTTGTTGCGCTTGATCTGGCTCTTGATGTTGGCCACGTGGAGTTCCTCGGGTCGTCGCCCGCTGGGCGGCACGGGCAGGATACGAGCGGCTGGAGAGTGAGCTGCGCCGGCTTCGCCCGCCGGCACAACGAGTGCGACAGGCTACCGGCTCGGCCGCCGACCTGTCACACCGACCCACATGAACGGCGGATGTGCGACCGCCCGTTGCTAGCGTCGCGAGGCTCCGATGGACCTGTCCCGCCTGCGCAACGTCTCGATCATCGCCCACATCGACCATGGGAAGACGACGCTGTCCGACCGCATCCTCGAGATCTGCGGCGCCGTCGATCCCCGCGACATGCGCGAGCAGTACCTCGACTCGATGGATCTCGAGCGCGAGCGGGGCATCACGATCAAGCTGCAGTCGGTCCGGCTCAACTACCGCGATCACGTCCTCAACCTGATCGACACGCCCGGCCACGTCGACTTCGGCTACGAGGTCTCCCGTTCGCTGGCCGCCTGCGAGGGGGTGATCCTGCTCGTCGACGCGTCGCAGGGCATCGAGGCCCAGACGTTGGCCAACTGCTTCCTCGCCATCGAGAACGAGCTCGAGATCGTCGCCGCGCTGAACAAGATCGACCTGCCGGCGGCCGAACCCGACCGCTACGCCGATGAGATCGAGCGGGTGCTCGGCCTCCCTGCGGAGGAGATCATCCACATCAGCGCCAAGACGGGTGAGGGGGTGCGCGACCTGCTCGACGCCGTGCTCGAGCGGATTCCGCGGCCCGAGGGCGATCCCGACGCGCCGCTGCAAGGGCTCATCTTCGACTCGCTCTTCGACCAGTACCGCGGCGTGGTCAGCTCGGTCAGGGTGAAGAACGGCGTCCTGCGCAGCGGCGCCCGAATCCGGCTGATGCAGGAGGGGACGGTTCACGACGCCGACGAGATCGGGGTGCGGCTCCCCGTGCCGACGCCGGTCGCCGCGCTCGGACCGGGCGAGGTCGGCTATCTGATCGCCGGCATCAAGGACGTCGGCGAGGCCAGGTCGGGCGAGACCGTCACCGACGCGAGCCGCCCGGCACCCGAGCCGCTGGCCGGCTACCGGCAGCCCAAGCCGATGGTGTTCTGCGGTCTGTATCCGGTGGACGGCGACGAGTACCACGACCTGCGCGACGCGCTCGAGAAGCTCAGGCTCAACGACTCGAGCTTCACCTACCAGCCGGAGACGTCGGGCGCCCTCGGTTTCGGGTTCCGGTGCGGCTTTCTCGGGCTGCTGCACATGGAGATCATCAGGGAGCGGCTCGAGCGGGAGTTCGACCTGAGCCTGATCGCCACCGCGCCATCGGTCGGCTACCTGGTCCACACCAACGGCGAGGTCATCGAGGTCGACAACCCAAGCGAGATGCCTCCTCCGACCGAGACCGATGGCATCGAGGAGCCGTTCCTCACGGTGACCCTGCTCACGCCGACCACGTACACCGGCACCCTGATGGAGCTGTGCCAGGGCCGCCGGGGTGAGCTCCAGAAGATCGAGTACCTCTCGCCCGAGCGCGTCGAGCTGATCTACCGGTTGCCGCTGGCCGAGGTGGTGATCGACTTCTTCGACCAGCTCAAGAGCCGCACCCAGGGCTACGCCAGCCTCGACTACGAGCCTGCGGGCTACGCCATCTCCAACCTGGTTAAGGTCGACATCCTGCTGAACTCGGTGCCGGTCGACGCGTTCAGCACGGTCGTCCACCGCGACAAGGCGTACGACTACGGCCGCCGCATGGTCGAGAAGCTGCGTGAGCTCATCCCCCGCCAGCTCTTCGACGTCCCGATCCAGGCCGCGGTCGGCGGGCGGATCGTGGCCAGGGAGACGGTGAAGGCCAAGCGCAAGGACGTCCTGGCCAAGTGCTATGGGGGCGACATCACCCGCAAGCGCAAGCTCCTCGAGCGCCAGAAGGAGGGCAAGCGGCGGCTGAAGTCGATCGGTCGGGTCGAGGTGCCCCAAGAGGCGTTCATCCAGGCCCTCCGGCTGGAGGACTGACCACCGTCGATATCATCGTTATCCACCACGACCCGACCCAGGGCCGAGGGCGACACTGATGACGATGCTCGACGAACGAAAGGCCTCGATCCTGCGGGCGGTGGTCGAGGAGTACATCGAGACCGCCCAGCCGGTGGGGTCGGGCCACGTCGCCCGGGCGACGGGGGTCAACGTGTCGTCGGCGACCGTCCGCAACGAGATGGCGACCCTGGAACAGGACGGCTACCTCCGCCAGCCACACACCAGCGCCGGCCGCATTCCCACCGAGAAGGGCTATCGCTATTTCGTCGACCACGTCATCGAGTCGTTGCCGGGACCCGGCCGGCTCGGGCCGAGCCAGGTCGCGCAGGTCCGCACGTTCTTCGCCCAGACCCACGGCCAGCTCGAACAGCTGCTCCACGACACCAGCCGGCTGCTGTCCGACGTGACCCACTACACCGCCGTCGTCACCGCCCCGCCGACCGAGCGGGCCACGATCCGGTCGGTCCAGCTCGTCGGGCTCTCGCCCCGCGTTGCGCTGGCCGTCGTCGTGCTCAGCAACGGCGTGATCGAGCGTCGTTCGCTCGAGCTGGCCACCGACATCGGCGACGACCGGCTCGCCACCGCCTCGGGACTCCTGACCGCGCACCTTGCCGGACAGCCCCTGTCGGGATCCACAGACCCCGCCCCCAGCACGGGCGACGACCTCACCGATGCCGTCATCGGCGCCACCGTCACCGCCCTGGCCACCGACGTCGACTCCGACGATCAGGTTTTCGTCGGCGGTGCCGCCCGGGTGGCCGCCGGCTTCGAGGCGGTCGAGACCGTGCGCCAGGTGCTCGACCTCCTCGAGCACCAGTTCGTCGTCGTCACCCTGCTGCGCAGCGTGCTCGACCGAGGCCTTCACGTCGCCATCGGCAGCGAGACCGGGCTCGAGCCGCTGGCCGAGTGCTCGGTGATCGTCGCGCCCTACACGGTCGAGGGGGAGCCGACCGGAACGGTGGGCATCCTCGGGCCGACGCGCATGAACTACCCCCAGGCCATGGCGGCCGTGGCCGTCGTCGGCCAGCGCCTCGGCCGACACCTCACCGAGGGCTGATCGTTGCCGACCGACTACTACGAGATGCTCGGCGTGGCTCGCAACGCCAGCCCCGAGGAGATCAAGCGGGCCTACCGGCAGCTCGCCCGGGAGCTCCACCCCGACGCGAATCCCGATCCCCAGGCCGAGGCCCGCTTCAAGGAGGTGGCCATCGCCTACGAGGTCCTGTCCGACCCGGACAAACGTCGTCGCTACGACATCGTCGGCCCCGACGGCATGGGCGGCCCGGCCGGGGCCGGGGCCGACCCGTTCGGTTTCGGTGGCGGGCTGGGCGACATCTTCGACGCGTTCTTCGGTGGTGGCGGCGGCTTCGCGGGAGGGGCCGCCGGTGGGGGCCGGAGGGTCAATCTGCGGGGTAGCGACCTCGAGGTGGTGGTCGAACTCGATTTCGAGACCGCCGTCTTCGGTGGCGAGAAGGAGCTGAGCGTGCGCACGGCCGTGGCGTGCGAGGCGTGCGAGGCGAGCGGCGCCGCCCCGGGAACGCAGGCGGCGCCGTGCCGAGACTGCGGCGGTACCGGCCAGGTTCGTCGAGTGCGCCAGTCGATCCTCGGTCAGATGGTCACCGCCGGTCGTTGCCCCCGGTGCGACGGCTTCGGGAGGGTCATCGAGCACCCGTGCCAGGAGTGCCGGGGCGAGGGTCGAACCATGGCCGACCGGTCCTACACGGTCGACATCCCGGCCGGCGTCGACACCGGTTCGACCCTTCGACTGCCGGGCCGCGGGGCGGCCGGCGTCCGCGCCGGCGGCTACGGCGACCTCTATGTCCATGTCAAGGCCAGGCCCCATGCGAGGTTCGAGCGCCACGAGCACGATCTGATGAGCGAGGTCCACGTGGCCCTGACCCAGGCCGCCCTGGGCGTCGCCCTGCCGTTCGAGACGCTGGACGGCGACGAGGAGCTGGTCGTCCCGAAGGGAACGCAGTCCGGTCGCACCTTCCGGTTGCGGGGGCGGGGCGTCCCCCGGCTCGGCGGACGGGGCCGGGGCGACCTCGTCGTCCGGGTCGTCGTCGACGTGCCCGACGAGATGAGCGACGAGGAGGAGGACCTGCTGCGCCGGCTGGCCGAGCTGCGGGGTGAGCCGGTCGCGCCGCCCGACGGCAAGGGTTTCTTCTCGCGGGTCAAGTCGGCCTTCACCTAGACCGCCGAGCCGCGACACCGGGCCATGGCCGACGCCGGACGAGCGCCCGACCCGGTCGCGACCGGTGCCCGGGCCCATGTCTTCGTCACCGACCTCGACCGCCCCGTGCCGTCCGATCCCGACCGTCACCATCTGGAACGGGTGCTGCGGCTCGCGGCCGGCGATCTGGTGACGCTGTCCGACGGGGCCGGGGCGTGGCGGATGGCTCGGCTCGTCCCCGGCCGCCCGCCCGAGCCCGACGGGGCCATCCATCACGTCGCCCGACCCACACCGCTCCTCACCGTGTGCTTCGCGCCGGTCAAGAACGAGCGCCCGGAGTGGGTGGTCCAGAAGCTCACCGAGGCCGGCGTCGATCGCATCGTGCCCTTCGCTGCCGAACGCTCCGTCGTGCGCTGGGACGCCGATCGGGCCGTCCGGCAGCACCGCCGGCTCTCGAGGGTCGCCCGGGCGTCGGCGATGCAATGTCGGCGGGTCTGGCTCCCCAAGGTCGACCGGCTGACCGAGTTCGCCGACGCCGTGGCCATCCCGGGTGCAGCGCTGGCCGAGCGGCTCGGTCCGCCCCCGACCCTCGACCGCCCGGTGATCCTGGTCGGCCCGGAAGGAGGCTGGTCACCGGGCGAGATCGACGTCGACGTCCCCCATGTCGGGCTCGGCCCCCACGTCCTCCGGGCCGAGACCGCGGCGGTGGCGGCCGGTCTGCTGCTCGCCGGGCTGCGCGCCGGCGTGGTCCACCCGGCGTGACGTTGTCGTTGCCGACCGGCGGGCCGTCACCGTACGATTGGTCCGGGTCCGCGCGCTCGAAGTGCCGTCACCACACGCTTCGGGGGGTTCTGGGAGATGCGGGAGGAAGACGAGTGGGCGCAGCCGGACGGCTACGGCCTCCAGCTGGGTCGAAGGTTGCGCGCCATCCGACGTCAGAAGGGTTTGTCGCTCCAGGACGTCGAGGGCCAGTCGGAGTCGGAGTTCAAGGCATCGGCTCTGGGTGCCTACGAGCGGGGTGAGCGGGCCATCTCCGTCCCTCGGCTCCAGCGTCTGGCCCGCTTCTATCACGTGCCCGTCGACCAGTTGCTGCCGATCGAGCCGCCGGCGCCCGAGGTCGAACCCAGCCGCCAGGGCTCGTCGGCCCGGCGGCGGCCACCAACGGGAACGATCACCATCGACCTGGGGCAGGCCCGCGAGCTGAGCTCGCCCGAGGGCGTGATGCTCAACCACTACCTGGAGATGATCCAGGTGGAGCGGCAGGACTTCAACGGCAGGATGCTCACCATCCGGCGCGACGACATCAGGGCCCTGGCGTGCATCTTCCACACCGACGGCGACGGGATCAGGCCGCTCCTCGACGAGAAGGGCCTGCTCTACCAGCCGTGACGTCCGACGCGGTCGTCAACCGGACCGAGGGGCCGCCCGGCCGGGGCGAAGGCTTCGGCGTGTACATCCACGTGCCGTTCTGCGCCCATCGGTGCGACTACTGCGCCTTCGCCACCTGGACCGGCCGCGCCCACCTCGTCGACGGCTATCTCGACGCCTGCCGACGCGAGGTGGAACGGGCGGTGGCGGCCGGGATGCCCGAGGCGACGAGCGTCTTCGTCGGCGGCGGCACGCCGTCGCTCGTGCCGGCGGCCGGCCTGATGGCGGTCGTCGCCGCCGTCCCGGTGACCGTCGATGCCGAGGTCACCGTCGAGTGCAACCCGGACACCGTGACCGAGCCGCTGCTCGACACCTATGCCGAAGGTGGCGTCAACCGGCTGTCCTTCGGGGTGCAGTCGATGCTCCCCCACGTGCTCAAGGCACTGGGTCGGACCCACGACCCCGACAACGTCCGCCGGTCCATTGAGTCGGCGAGGGCCGTCGGGTTCACCAACTGGAACGTCGACCTGATCTACGGCGGGGCGGGCGAGAGCGTCGCCGACTGGCGACGGAGCCTCGACGAGGTCGTGGCGCTCGAGCCGCCGCACGTGAGCGCCTACGGGCTGACCGTGGAACCAGGTACCGCCCTGGCCGATGACCCGTCGCGCTGGCCGGACGACGACGACCAGGCCGACAAGTACCTGTTGGCGGCCGAGCTGCTGGGCCGGGCGGGTCTCGAGTGGTACGAGATCTCGAACTGGTCGAGGCCGGGGCACCGGTGCCGGCACAATCTCCTCTACTGGCGGGAAGGGGAGTATCTCGGTTGCGGCTGTGCGGCCCACTCGCATCGAGGCGGCCGGCGCTGGTGGAACGTGCGCACGCCCGAGCGCTACCTGGCCGCGATCGACGCCGGGCGATCGGCCGAGGCGGCCGGGGAACGGCTGGCCGCCGACGAGCGTCGGCTCGAGGCGCTGCAGCTGGCGGTGCGAACCGCCGATGGCGTGCCCAGCTCCTCGCTGCCGGTCGACGAGCTCGACGGGCTGGTCGAGGTCGACGATGGCCGGGCCGTGCTCACGGTGCGGGGACGGCTGCTGGCCAGCGAGGTGGCGCTGCGCCTCCGCTGACCAGCCGGCCGTTCGTCACGGCGTGGGCCGCATGCGGTAGTGGAGCACGAGAAACGGTAGGCCGAACACCCAGAACGCGTGCTCGGCGCGCAGCTCGCCGTCGACCTCGTGAACGTCGAGCTCCTCCGCGAACCCGGCCACGGCCAGCGTGGTCAGCTCGGCGGTGACCGGATCGATGTAGGTGAGGTAGTGGCCGGGTCGGGGAGCGAGCTGCGGGACGAAAGGACGAGCCCCCCATCCGGGCGGGTCCTGGGGGCCAGGGTGGCGGTGAAGCTCGCTTGAGGGAGCGGGAAGCCGACGCTGACGTAGCCCCGCTGGTCGTCGCGATGGGTCGTGTAGATCCCGGTGTAGATCGGTTCGTCGGTGTCGGCGAAGGACCGGATCCATCCCCGGACGCTCACGACGTCGTCTCGGTCGAGCACGATCGCGTCGATGCGGCTGTGAATGCCCCGGAGGGTCTCTCGCTGGTTCATCGGCACGTTGGCCTGGCCCAGCGGGCGAGCCACCAGCGAGCGGTAGAGCAGACAGCCGGGCCGTACCCGCAGCCGCCACTCCGGGACGATGTCGAGCGAGAAGCGGGTGGTGTGCTCATAGAACCGGCGGACCTGTGGGGCGACCGCGGCCGGATCGAACTCAGGACCGTCCAGCTCGTCGATCGACCCGACGATGCCGAGATCGGCCACCGCGGGACGGTAGGTGCCGCCGAGCACCTCGGCCAGATCGCGGAGCCGGTGCCGACATAGCGGGTACGAGCGGGCAGCGGCACGACGAAGGGGACGTCGTCCGGCCCGACCCGTTCGGCGAGCAGGCTGACCTGGGCGTCCCGGAACATGAGCGCCGACAGGCCGCGGTAGGTCAGCACCGTGGTGCCGGCGACCACCGGGGCCGGCACCTGGCGTCGCCTCGCCCGGGCCGCGACGCCGACGGTGGCGCCGACCACGGGTCCGAGCGCAACCTTCTGCGGCCTGAGCCCGATCAGACCGCACGCCGTCCCGGCCGCCACCGCGATGCCGAGCGGCCCGGACCCCGTGGACCGTGCGGCGGCCCACGCCAACGGTGCGGCCAGGGCCGAGCTCAACGCGATCCGTTGCCAGAGCGCCGGGATCTGGCCCGGTCGCTGGCGGGCCCGGGCCAACGCCTCCGAGGTCCCGAGCCCTACCGCCCCGAGGACGGCGGCGATCGCGGCGGCCCGGCGGCCCCGACGGTTCCTTGGCGTCCGGGGTCTCGCGTCGTTCCCGGTGCGGTTCGGGATGCTCGTTCGTCGGCCGCCGCCGGACGCGTCGTCACGACCCGACCCTACGGGTCAGCGTGATGGACCGGGATCAGGGAGCTCGACCGATTGACCGACGAAGAGCAGATCGGGCTGGTCCGGGTGGCTGAGCCGGGAGCGGTTGTGTTCGATCAGCAGCCGCCAGTAGGGCGCGGTCTCGGCATCGGTGGGAGGACGGCCCATGACCTCGGTCAGGTGAGCCTCGGCGATCGACCAGAGGTGGTCGCCCGCCCGCACGATCCAGGTCTCGAGCGGGGGCGGTGCGGGTTCCTCGACCCGGTGCCGCTTGTCTGGAGGGAGCATGCTCAGGGTGGCCTCGCCCCCGCTCACACCGGCCTCGTCATCCAGAGGGACCAGTGACTCGGGTGGGCCGGCCGGGGCCAAGGCATCGAGCACGACCAACGTTTCCGTGGGCGCGCCGCCGCCCTCGCCGGCCAGCGGTCCGGCCGTCACGCCGACCAAGCCGATGCCGAACAGGGCGGCGGTGACCCGCCGCAGCCCGGGCGGCGTGACCGCGTCTACCGCCCGGGCGGCCGATCGCCATCGGAACAGCCGGGCGAGCAAACCGAGGACGAGGACGACGAGCAGGTACCAGGCGATCCACAGGGCGACGAGGCGTACCAGGGCGAAGACGGCGACCGCCGGATCTCGAGCATCGAACCATGATCGCCAGCCGTCGACGGAGGTGATGGGTGGGGCGGCCAGGTCGGCTCGACCGAGCAACGACAGCCCGACGACTGCGGTCACCAGCGTCGCGCCGGTGGCGATCACCGTCGCCGCACGAGGCGATGAGGCGCCGGCGATCACGGCTCGATCTCGATCAGGTGGCCGTCGGCGCGTTCGACGACCAGGGCGGCACATCCGTCGCCGTCAGGGTCGCGCGCCGCCGCGCCCACCGCGCCGGGGACGGTCGCGACCGGAGCGACGCTGAGCTCGCGCCGGGCGGTGGCCCACGAGTTGAACACGAACACCTCGCCCGTGGCCGACCGCAGCAACGCCACCGTCGCCACTCCGTCGCAGTCCCAGTCGCCGATGACGACCTGGTCGCTCGGCGCGCCGGCCTGATAACGGTCGTTGCCCACGGCGATCAGGTTTGGCCCGAGCACCTCGGGCGCGGGCGCCGCGCTGGTCGTGGTGGTCGGCGCCGCGGGCCGGACGGTCGTGGTGGTCGAGACGGAGCGCTCGAGCGCGGGCCGGTCGGCGCGGCCGCTCGCCCGCTGACCCGGGCGGGGCGCCACCGCGAGAACGATGGCACTGGTCACGACCATGAGCCCGGCCG
>JBOGGX010000077.1:0-9926 GCA_050744245.1 Acidimicrobiales bacterium | reverse complement strand
CAGCTGACTGGCTACCTCGTGCGTGTGGGCAGCAGGCCTGGACGTCTCCCCAGGCCGACGCGGCCACACCGGAGGCCGTCCGCGGGACGCAAAATCGACGAGGCGGGCGGCCCGGAAGGCCGGTTTGCGGCGCTTGTCCGCTCGGACGCATTGTCGCCGTGCCCGCGCCGCGAAGCGTTTCCGATGCTGATCGCGGCGCGCCGATGAATTTTGCACCCAGGTCGGCGTCTTATCGGGTGACTGGCCGAGCGAGGAGGCAACGTGATGCCACACGACTTGCACGAGACGCGGGTCCTGCTGAGCGATCTCGGGATGTGCGAATCGCCGCGGTGGCACGACGGCCGGCTATGGTTCTCCAACTGGGGGACCGACGAGATCGTCGCCGTCGATCTCGACGGCACCAGCGACGTCGTTGGACGGGGAGGCGGGGGCAGCGGCTGGGCGATCAACTGGCTCCCGGACGGACGGATGCTCATCACCGGCGCCGAGCTGATCCGCGTGGAAACCGATGGCTCCTGCGTCCCACACGCCGACCTGAGCCACATCTCGCCGTACGGCTGGAGCGAGATCACCGTCGACGGACGCGGCAACGTGTATGTCAACACGATCAACTTCGACTTCGCAGAGTTCAACGGCATCATCGCCAGCGGGAAGACGCCGGGGAAGATCGTCCTCGTGACACACGACGGGCAGGTCCGCGAGGTCGCCGGCGATCTGGCCTTCCCGAACGGCATGGTGGTGACACCCGACAACTCGACGCTGATCGTCGCCGAGTCGTTCGCTCGTCGGCTCACCGCCTTCGACATCGCCGCTGACGGGAGCCTGTCGAACCGGCGCGTGTGGGCCGATGTCACTGGCGACGGGATCTGCCTCGACGCCGAAGGCGCCGTGTGGTGCAGCGACGTCGGGCCTGACGAGGCTGGGGTTTGCCTGCGGGTCGGCGAGGGCGGTGGGGTGCTCGATCGGATCGAGCTCGACCGTCCCTGCTACGCGTGCATGCTCGGCGGCGAGGACGGAACATCGCTTTTCATGATCGTGGCTAGTGTCCTGACACAGAGGTTGTTCGAGATTTGTTGGTGGGTGGGAATTTCGGTTGGTGCGGGCGTGTTCGCACCGGTGAGCCAGCATGGGAGGAACGCTCATGGCCCGCCGAGGACGCCCCACCGTCGAGATCACTGTGACCGCCGAGGAGCGAGCGACGCTGGAACGGTGGTGCCGGCGCCGCAAGACCGCCGCCGGTCTGGCGATGCGGTCTCGCATCGTGCTGACCGCGTTCCTCAGGGAGGGCACGGAGTGACAGCCGGAGCGCTACCTCCGCTTCGTCGGCTTGGTGGTCGCGCTGCCGGGGAGGGCGCGGGAGCCAGGGTGCGCACACCCTTTCGCGTTGGCTGCGCGACCGCGGGCGTGCGACGCCCGAGCGGGTCGCGATGCGCTGCGACGACCAGGTGATCACCTACGCGCGACTCGACGGCCGCTCCGAGCTGCTCGCGGCTTCGCTGCTCGCCCGCGGGCTGCGGCGCGGCGACCGGGTGGCGACGCTGACGGCGAGTTCCCCCGAGCACGTGGAGCTGCTGTTCGCCTGCGCGAAGACGGGCCTCGTGCTCCTGCCGCTCAACTGGCGCCTGACCGCGCGCGAGCTCGCCTACCAGCTTGACAACGCCGAGCCTGCGCTGCTGTTCGTCGAGCCCGGCCGGGAGGCGCCGGCCGAGCCACCGGTGGAACGGGTGGAGCCGTCGCGCGGGGCGCTCGACGCGCTCGGCGACGGGGCGGGCGACGCCAACGACGCCGTAGTCGACGACGCCGATCCGCTCCTGCTCGTCTACACGTCGGGCGCCACCGGCCGGCCCAAGGGCGCAGTGCTCACGCACGCGAACTGCTTCTGGACGAACCTCAGCCTCGATCGGACGCTGCCGCTCGGAGGCTCGGACATCGTGCTCGCCGTGCTGCGCAGTTCCACGTCGGCGGCTGGAACGTGCAGCCGCTGCTGGCCTGGTGGGTCGGCGCGACCGTCGTGCTGGCGCGGGAGTTCGATCCGGCGCGCGCGCTGGCGCTGATCGCCGAGCAGCGGGTGACGACGATGATGGGCGTGCCCGCCACCTACCAGTTCATGGCCCAGGACGCCGCCTTCGCGAACGCCGATCTTTCGAGCCTGCGCGTGGCCGTCGTGGGCGGAGCGCCGATCCCCGAGGCGCTGCTGCGCACCTGGCAGGAGCGCGGTGTTGCAATCGTGCAGGGCTACGGCCTCTCCGAGGCGGCGCCGAACGTCCTCTGCCTGCCGGCGGAGGACGCCGAGCGCAAGCGCGGCTGGGCCGGCCGGCCCTACGCGCACGTGGACGTGGCGCTGCGCGACCCCGCCTCCGGCGACTGCTGAACGACGCGGCGCGCGGCGAGCTCGTGGTGCGAGGCCCCAACGTGTTCGCCGGCTACTGGCCCGACCCCGAGGCCATTGAGCGGGCCTTCGCCGACGGATGGCTGCTGACCGGCGACGTCGCCGAGCAAGACGAGCAGGGCGACTACCGGATCGTCGATCGCATCAAGGACATGTTCGTCTCGGGCGGCGAGAGTGTGTACCCGGCCGAGGTGGAGGGGGCGCTGGCCGAGCACGGCGCCGTCGCGGACGCGGCCGTCGTCGGCGTGGCGGACGGACGCTGGGGCGAGGTCGGCGTCGCCTTCGTCGTACCGGCGCGCGATGCGCGGCCGAGCGAGGCCGAGCTGCTCGCGCACATGCGCGCCGCCCTCGCCGGCTTCAAGGTGCCACGCTCGGTGCGGTTGGTGGACGAGCTGCCGCGCTCGGCGGTCGGCAAGGTGCTCAAGGACGAGCTGCGGCGGCGCGCGCAATCGTGATCGGCTCGCGGCGATCAAGGTCGCTACGACCCGACGAACCTGTTCCGCCTCAACCAGAACATCCCACCGCGACACGAATGAGGCCGCGACCAGCGCTCCGACGCTGTACCTCAGAGCCGTCGACCCACTCTGGTAGTCGTCATCGATCGCTGCGAAGTGCGCAGGGGACGGCAGGAGTCTTCATGGCTCTCCACCGGTCTTGCTCGATGGTCAACCCGTAGCCGCGGGCCAGGAGCGGCGGTTGCTGCCCGGCCTGGACGTCGTGGCCTTGCTAGCCCAGGAGATCTGACAGGTATCGCGCGAAGCCCTCGCTTCGGCGCACGATCGTCGCGCGAGGGACGGGGACGAAGGAGGGGTGCCGTGGGCCGCCTGGACGCGCCACGGAACATCAACCGGGACGCCGCGCTGAAGGAGGAGCTCCTCACCAGGATCAGCCAGGACGCCGCCTTCGCCGAGCGTCTCGCCGAACGGGCACCGGCGGCTCCCACGGGCCCGGCGCCCCGCGGGACGCTGGAGGAGTCACGCGTCGTCGTGCCGCAGATCACGGTCGACGCCGCTCGCTCCCTGATCGAGGACCCATCGGACCGGCCGGTCGACTTCGGCCTCGAGGCGATCATCCTGGTGATTGGCAGACCGGATGCGCTCGGCCGGGATAGCAAGGAGCATGTCCTCGTCGGCCGCGCCTCGGAAGTGGCGCCAGGTGTCGACCAGCACGCCGCCGTTGTCGCGGCCGGCCAGACGGACGATGTCCCACGCCAGGGCGGCGTCGGGGATCGACGTCCAGGGGAGGAAATTCGACGGCGACGGCCAGACCGTGCTCGGCCGCCCGGTCGCACACGCCGGCGAAGCGCCCGGCCACGTCGTCGAGGTCGCCCTCGATCTCTCCGACCGCGATCATGTAGCGCCCGCCGTAGCCGTCGGCCAGGTCGTACATCTGGTCCTCGCCCTGGCGCGACCGGGCGGCGGCATCGCCGGTGAGTCCCCAGGCCCTGAGCACCTCGAGCTCGACGAGGGCGACACCGTGGTCGTCGAGAACGGCCCGGGCATCGGCGTCGCTCAGGCCGTCGGCCCGGGCCTCGAACCGGTCGGCGGGCGCAGCCCGATCCCGGTGAGCCGGCCGCGGCGGCGGCGACCCGCTCGGGGAAGGCCGTTCCCTGCCGCACGGTCTGGGTCGCCATCACCAGGGACTCCGTGCTCGCCGTGACCACGTGCTGCTCGCGGCCGACCACCGCAACCCCTCCTCCCACTCGGTTTTCAATCGAGCGTTTGGTTGAGGGTGGCGCGATCGGCCGAGCGCCGTCAACCGGAGCCGACGAAGGCCAAACCGGTCGCGTATCGGTCGCGGCGGTTGCTAGTCTGCGACCACCAGAGAAAGGAGGTGGTCCACACATGCATGACGGTAGTCACGGGACCCTGGAGGTGGCTGGCCGCTGAGCGGCAGTCGGACCACCCGGTGGAATCCACACCAGCCCACCGTCGACTCTGCTGCCGGGAGCTCGTCCCACCCGGCGTGATCCGCTGAGTCGGTTCCTTCCGACAAACATCTCGGTGAGGGAGGCCTTCGGGCCTCCCTCACTCGCGTCGGGTCCGCCCTTCGGGCGATCATCAGCCGACCGAGCACTCCACGCAGTGCACGTCGGCGACGGGCTCGCCCCCGATCAGCTCCGTCACCCAGTCGACGAGTAGCACCCCGTCCACCTCCTCGATGTAGAGCCGGTGGCCGCTGAGCACCGTGTGGTCGCGCCCGGGCGCGATGTAGCTGAGGAGGTCGACGAGCAGGCCGCGCCAGCCAGCACGACGGCGAGGGTGGCGGGGATCGCCAACGCTCGTCCCGTTGATCGGATCACCGTCTCTACCCTCTGCGGCGGAGGCCGGGCACCGTACACAACCACCCGAAGACGAGCCCGATCGTCGCCCACACGACGGCCAGGCCGGCGAGCGAGGCGATCCTGAACCGCCACAGGACTTCGGCGGGAACGTCGGACGGGACCGCGTCCGGATTCGGCGGCAGCACGGCGTAGGCCAGGCCGACCACCGCGACCACGGCGACACCGACCAGGGTGACCCGCGCCGGCTGGCTCGTGCCCCGCGCCCGCAGCACTCCCGCCCACCGCCAGGCGGCGAAGACCACGACGACGCCATAGGCCAGGAGGATGAGGTACAGCACGGTGCGCTGGCCCACCGTGTCGGGGTCGCCCACCGCCGGCGGGTTCGCCGGGTACTTCAGCGCCGGGACCAGCCCGACCGCGGCGAAGGCGCAGCCGGCCAACGCCAGCGAGCGCAGGAAGTCGGTGGGCACGGCCATCCGGTGACGGATCGTCATGAAGACCACGCCGAAGATCGTCGCCAGCAGCACGCCATAGAGCACGGCCGCCAACATGCCGCCGACGACCTGGACGCCTCGGCCGAACGTCTCGGCGTGGCCGGCGGCGTCCGCCGGCCGGGTCGCCTCGACCTCGAGGGCGAGCCTGATCACCGGCTCGACGACCAGCCAGAGGAAGACGGCGCCGGCCAGTCCCCCGGCCACCCCGGCCAGCAACGCCCGTCCGAGGAACCAGCCGAACGGGTTGGCCCTGGCGTCAGTGGCAGGGGACGGCGAGGAAGTGACGGCCATCGTGGAAGAACTCATGCATCGTCTCCCAGGACTGGCGGAGCAGCAGCCCGTTGTCCTGCAGCACGGCATAGAGCATCACCGTGGCCAGGGCCGCGGCCAGCCACGCCAGGGCCGGCACCCTGATCGGCCGGAGCGGTACGAGATCGGCGGAAGCGCCGTCCATGCCGGAGGTCACACCGTCCACGTGTTGAGCTGGAACGCCTTCTCCCGCCACGCGGACAGCGCCGAGTCGAGCACGTCGAGCGGGTTGAACGGGGTGACGCCCTCGAGGAGGTCGTCCTCGCGGAACCCGTACAACGCGCCCATGGCGAACCGGCAGGCGTAGACCTTGGCCCCCTCCTTCAGGAGGGTCTTGATCTGGTTGTTGATGGCCAGGTGGCCGGGGAACGCCTCCTGGCCGACCGCCGGGTAGCCCCGGGTGCCGGAGGCCAGCAGGACGCCGGGGCCGTAGAGCACGATCGAGACGTCGAACCCCTTGCGCACCAGGCGGGTCGAGGTCAGGAGGTTGACCAGGGCCACGGATCCCTCGTAGGGCACCGTGTGGATGAAGACGTAGGCCTTCTCGCCCTCTTCCGCCTTGATGTCGGGGAACAGCTTCTCCTCGGTGTCGAAGAGAACCTCGCCGTCGGCGGGAAGCGGGTTGTTGATGGTCTTGGGCACTTCGCACTCCTCTCGATGAGGTCGTCGAGCTCTGACTGGGTCAGATCGCTGGCTGGTGGGTGGAGCGGTCGCGCCGCGCCCACGTCCTCCTGTGGCTGCCGGGCATGGCACGGATCACCTTCGAGCGCACGGGCCACGGCAGCCGCCGGTAGATCGGGACGAACAGACGGCGGAAGAACCACGGCTTGAACCCGGGCTCGGGAACGGGGGCCCGGCCGCCGTACTTGCCGGCCATGCGGTCCTGGGCCGCGACCAGGAGGTAGCGCTCGGAGTTCTCCCGCAGCCAGGAGGGAAAGCCCATCGCGTCCCTTAGTTAGTCCTTGCCGGCCAGGCCAGGAGGTTCTGGGCCGCCACCGCGATCGGTTCGTTGAGTGCTCCGATCGGCGGCGAGTACACGTTCTCCATCCACGCCAGGTCCTCGGCGGTGATGCCGGTCTTGACCGCCATGGCCAGGAAGTCGGCCCGCTCCTTGATGCCCTCGCCGCCGACCAGCTGGGCGCCGACGAGGCGGAGGCTGCCCGGCTCGGCGAACAGCTTGACCCTGATCGTCTTGACGTCTGGGTAGTACCGGGCACGCGAGATGCCGTCGGCCGTGCCCATGACGAACGGCATGCCGAGGGCGGTGAGGAGCGTCTCGCCCGCGCCGACCCCGCCGATCATCCACTTCCCCGCGACCATGCCCCACGGCACATACACGGGTTGGTAGGTGCGGGAGCCGCCGGCGGCGTTGGTGCCGGCCACCTTGCCCTGGGCATAGGCATGGCTGCCCGACAGCCCCTGGACGGGGATGTCGGTGACGCCGTGGGGGATCTCGGTGCAGTCGCCGGCGGCATACACGCCCGGCTTCGACGTGGCCATGCGGTTGTCGACGACGATGCCGCCGGTGGACCCGATGGCCAGGCCAGCGGCGCGAGCGAGCCGGTTGTCGGGCACCTTCTTGGTGCACACGACGGCGATGTCGGCCGGGAGCTCGCCCTCGGAGGTCTGCACCGCCCGGATGTGGCCGTCGCCGGTGAAGGCCTCGAGCCGGCAGCCGAAGTGCATCTTCACGCCCATCTCGGCCCACGACGCCTCGACCGGCGCGGCGATGTCGGGGTCGGCCACGTCGGCCAGGGCCCACGGCCGGGGATCGATCAGATGGGTCTCGATGTTCCGGTGGGCCAGGGCGGTCACCATCTCGAGGCCGAGCGGGGTGGCCTCGACCACGACCGCCACCTTGACCTCGTCGAGCAACTTGTCCCACTCCATGGCCCGGCGGATGTTCTTGACGTAGTAGAGGCCGTCGAGGTCGGACCCGGGGACGCCGGGGTCGGCGTACTCGAACCCGGTGGCCACGACGAGCCGGTCGAAGCAGACGTCGGGGTCGCCCCCGACGCTCACCCGGCCACCGTCCAGGTCGATCTCGGTGACCTCGCGCTCGTAGCGGATGTCGATGCCCTGGGCGACGTACGCCTCCTTGGTCGCCAGGAACAGCCGCTCGAAGTCGGGGATCTCCTTGCCGTGGACATAAGGGATGCCGCACGGGCTGTAGGCCGCGTCCTCGTACTCGGTGAAGACCACGACGTCGGCGTCGGGGTCGACGGCCCGGGCCGCGCCGGCCGCGCCGATCCCGGCGGCACCGCCCCCGACGACGACGACTCTCGACGACATGGACCTCCCCCCGACCCCGATGGTTGCCCGCGTCCCGTCGTTCACCATAGGGTACGTCACGATCACTTTCGTACGATGACTCGACCAGTGTCAAGGGCTCGGTGAACATTGGCGACGCGAGGAAGCAACCCCCCGGCCGACGGCGACACGACGACCACCACCGCCGGCGGGCTGGCGGAGATCGTCAGCTCGATCGGCCCGAAGCTCCGCGAGCTCAGGGCCCAGCGCGGGTTGTCGCTGCAGCAGCTGGCCGAGCGGTCCGACGTCTCGGCCGCCGCCATCCACAAGATCGAGCGCAACGGCATGGTCCCGACCATCACCACCCTGCTCAAGCTGGCCGGGGCGCTCAACCGGCCCGTGTCGTACTTCGTCGAGGAGGAGCAGCCGCTGAGCCCGGTGGCGTTCATCCCCGCCGACGGCCGCCGGGCGATCTACACCTCGCACACCGGCATCGATCTGGCCGGGCTGTCGGGGCCGTACGGCCGGTTCTTCCTCGCCGGCGCGGTGGCCACGATCGAGCCGGGGGCGTCGAGCGGCGACCGTCCGATGGAGCACCCGGGCGAGGAGCTGGTGTTCGTGCTCGGGGGCGTCTTCGAGATGGACGTCGACGGCAAGACCTACCCGCTGCGCCCGGGTGACGCGCTCCACTTCCGCACCGACCGCCCCCACCGCTGGCGCAACCCGTCGAAGCGCAAGACCCAGGCCGTCTGGCTCGCCCTCCGCCCCGCCTGAGGTCCAGCCGCCCACCACCCGAATGTGCGGTGGATGCTCGCGAAAAATGCGATCATCCACCCACGGTTCGTGCGTGGTCGCCGGCGGTGACGCTGGCGTAGACGGCGGCGTGGCGGTCGGCGCTGGCCGACCAGTCGTAGCGGGCGGCCACGGCCCGCCCGGCGGCGGCCAGGCCGTCCCGTAGGTCACCGTCCTCGGCGAGCCGGGCGATCGCCGAGGCCAGCCCGGCATCGTCGCCCGGGGCCACCAGCAGCGCGTCGCGGCCGGGGAGGACGTACTCCCGCAGGACGGGGATGTCGGTCGCCACCACCGGCAGGCCGGCGGCCATGGCCTCGAGGACGACCAGGCCCCAACCCTCGGTGACCGAGGGGAAGGCGAGGGCGTCGGCCGCGTGGTACCAGGTCGGGAGCTCCTCGTCGTCCACGGTGCCGAGGACGACGACGTCGCGGCCGAGCTCGAGGCCCAGCCCGGGCAGGCCCTCGAGCACCCGGTCGCGGTACCACCGATGGTCCTGGAACGAGTGGCCGCCGATCACGGCCAGCATCACCCGCCGGTCGACCAGCCCGCCGACCCGGGCGACGGCTCGCACCAGGTGGTCGCTCCCCTTCCGAGGTTCGATGCCACCGACCGCCAGGAGCAGGAACGTGTCGTCATCGGCGCCGGCGCAGGCCCGGAGCCGGGCCACGGTGGCACGGTTGGGGCGGGCCGCGAACCGGGCCCGGTCGACGCCGTTGGGCACGACCTCGGCGGCCACGCCGTAGTCGTCGAGCACGATCTGGCGCCACGTTGCCGACACGACGAGCACCCGATCGGGCTCGACGATCGCCCGCCGCTGACAGTCGATCAGGGCCTCGGTGGTGAAGTCGTCGACGTGGTGGACGGTGCGCACGACGGTGACCGGCGCGCCCTCGTCTCGGAGCCTCACCGCGGCCCGGGCCGAGATGCAGTCCTGGGCGTGGAGCACCGGCGGGAGGTCGGGACCGAGCCGGCGCAGGCCGTCGGCCATGGCGTCGAGGGCGGCGAACACCCGCCTCTCCAGCGTGGGTGCCGGGGGCGGCTTCGGGATGAGCCGCCACGGCGCGGCCACCGGGCGGAAGAAGCCGACCGCCGGGTCGCCGAGGGCGATCACCTCCGCGTCGACGCCCGCGGCGGCCAGATGGTCGGCCAGGGCCAGGGTGTGCACCACCCCGCCCCGCGGCTTGGTCGAGTAGGTCAGCAGGCCGACCCTCGGCCGCGTCGGCCGGCTCACCGGCGCCCCGCCAGGCCCAGGCCGTCCATTCTCGACGCACGACGCGGCGCTGGGCGGCGCGAGATGCGTCGAGTTTGCGCGCTCACGGGAGGAACTGTTCGACGAGTGACGGATCGCGGCGGGCCACGGCGGCCGCGGCCAGCGCGGCGCGGGCCGCGGTCGGGGCCACCAGGCACC
>JBOGGX010000076.1:0-1556 GCA_050744245.1 Acidimicrobiales bacterium | reverse complement strand
TCCTCGACGGTACGGGGTCGGGCAACGCCGTCACGTTGGTCGGCTCGGGCCGGGAGGAGTTCGGCTTTGCCAGCCTCGTGACGCTGTCCCTCGCGGTGGCGAGCGAGGAGGTGCCGGTGGTCTCGGTCCCCCGCAGGTGGAGCTCGGCCGTGAGATCGAGGGGTAGTTCCTCCGGTCGCTGGCTCTCGACCACCCTCTGGTCCTGGGCCATGACCGTGGCGTCGAACGCGTACCAGTGCTCGTCGGGCTGAGTCAGGCTCCAGTCTCGTGACGTGAAGAACCACTGGATGGATTCGGTCGATGAAATTGGGCAGCAGGTGAACAGCATCGAGTAGTTGCGCCCGACCGGGCTCGACGCCTCGAGATGTCGCTGCTCGTCGGGCACCCGCGTTCTCACCGTAAGTTCGAGCGTGAACGGCAGCCACAGCCGGTAGTGGCGGGTCGTGTCGTTGCGGTGATCGTCGAACTTGTACCGAAGTCCGTCGTCGAGGATTTGCGGATCAACCTCGGGATAGGTCGGATCGCTTTGGGTTCCCAGCAGACCGTCATGGACCCAGGGAAAGTGGGTATAGTCGAGCGCGTTCTCGATGATGCGGGCGGCGTTCGCCTTCCAGCGGAACGGGTCGTAGAGCACGGTCGCCATCGTGTCGTCGTCGTAGGCTGCATAGGCGGGGATCGGCGCCGCGGGCGTGCCGAGGCACACCCAGACCAGGCCGTAGCGCAGCCCGGTCGAGTAGCGCGGCACGCGCGCTTTGGGCGGGATGCGGACGCCAGCCGGCAACGACGGGATCCTCGTACAGGCGCCGTCCCAGTTGTAGCGCCAGCCGTGGTAATGGCACACGATCTGACCGTCGGCGAGCCAGCCGAGCGACAGCGCGGTGCCCCGGTGGATGCACAGATCGTCGAGCGCGACGATCTCGTCGCCGGCACGGAACAGCACGATCCGCTGGCCGAGCAACTCGGCCGCATAGGGCCGGTCGCCGATGTCGGCCGCCCGGGCCACGGGGTGCCAGTAGTTGCGAAGCTCGTCGTGCATCGCGTTGCCTCCAACCGTCAGGGCTCCGAGCCGAGCTCTCATTATGTGGAAGCACTGTTGTTGGCTTGAAACGACGGTATGAGGGGGCCGGTTACCTGTCAAGGCACAATGGGCCCGGTGACCATAGGCGAGCTGATGTGGCCAAGACCCGCGGCCGATCTTCGGTAATCAGGGCCTCTCGATGGCGCGTTCTCATCTGAACACGCTCGGGAAGAAGGAACGACCGACATCGATAGCCGCCGGCCATGGCTCGTGACGAAGCTGGGGCGAGTCCTAAACTCGTCGACGATGTCGACGACTATGCCGGCCGGGGTTGGAGCCGAGCCGCACCGCGACCCGGCGGCATCGGGCCCGGCCGAGATCGGCGACCTCCTCGCCCAGCACCACTACCTCTCCGACCGCGGGCTCGCCACCGCCATCTACCTCGCGCTCGCTCTGGGGCAACCGCTGCTGCTCGAGGGTGAGGCCGGCGTCGGCAAGACGGAGGTGGCGAAGGCGCTCGCCGAGTGCCTCGACCGGC
>JBOGGX010000075.1:0-14334 GCA_050744245.1 Acidimicrobiales bacterium | reverse complement strand
CGGATCCGACGCAACGGCCGGCGCTCGGTGGCGTGCGGGCCGCCGGCCGTCTCGCCACCCCCGCGGCCGAGGTCGCCCCCGAGCCGCCTGAGCCCCAGATGGTGTCGCCCGTGTCGCCCGTGTCGCCCGCCGCGCCGGCCACCGTCGAGCCCGACATGCCCACCCGCGACGATCTCACGCTGGCCTGGGGTGACTCGATCCTCGGCGGGCTGCCCCAGCCGGTGCGGGTGCGCTGGGCGGTGGGCCGGTTCGTCGGCGTCGACGGCGCCGTGGCCCGATTCGCCCTGCCCAACGCCATCCACCGGGATCGGTGCGACGAGCAGCGACCGGAGGTCGAACGGGCGCTGGCCGAGCACTTCGGGCGCCCCCTCGGGATCGCGCTCACGCTCGACGAGGACCGGCCGACGGTCATGCCCGGGCCCCCGCCGTCGACCGCGGAGGCGGGCCCGGCCGAGGACGCGATCGACCTTTCGGAGCTGGTCGACGCGCCGGCCGACCCCCGCCGCGGGATCGACGTCCTGAGCCAGCACTTTCCCGATGCCCTGCTCCTCGAGGAGGAGGACGACCAATGACCGACACGCCGTTCCCTGGTGGCCTGCCCGACTTCGGCGGGTTGATGGATCAGCTCCAGAAGCTGCAGGAGATCCAGGCGAGCGTCTATGAGGGTCAGGCCGGCGGCGGGGCGGTGAAGATCACCGCCGACGGGTCGTTTCGGTTCGAGTCGGTCACGATCGCCCCGGACGCAGTCGACCCGGGCGACGTCGAGATGCTCCAGGACCTGGTGCTGGCCGCCCTCCACGACCTGACCGCGAGGCTGGCCGACGCCCAGCGCCAGGCGATGGGCGGGCTCGACCCGAGCGCGCTCGGCGACGCGTTGGGCGGGCTGGGCGGCATCGGCGGTCTCGGGCCGGCCCCCGAGGCTTGATGGGGGTCTACAGCCCTCCCGTCCAGCAACTCATCGACGAGCTGGGCCGGCTCCCCGGGATCGGGCCCAAGTCGGCCCAACGCATCGCCTTCCACCTGCTCAAGCTGCCGAAGGACGACGCCCTGCGGCTGGCCCGAGCCATCGGCGAGGTCAAGGACCGGATCGGGTTCTGCCGGCGCTGCTTCAACATCGCCGAGGGCGACGAGTGTGGAATCTGTGCCGATCCTCGGCGGGACGCCACGTCCCTGTGCGTCGTCGAGGAGCCCCGCGACATCGTGGCCGTGGAACGCACGCAGGAGTTCAAGGGCCGGTACCACGTGCTCCAGGGGGCCATCAACCCGATGGAGGGGATCGGTCCCGATCAGCTCAGGGTGAAGGAGCTGCTGGCCCGCATCGACGCCGAGGGGGTGGCCGAGGTCATCCTGTGCACCAACCCCAACATCGAGGGTGAGGCCACCGCGATGTACCTCGGCCGGCTGGTCAAGCCGCTCGGCGTCCGGGTGACGCGGATCGCCAGCGGGCTGCCGGTGGGGGGCGACCTCGAATACGCCGACGAGCTGACCCTGGGACGGGCGCTCGAGGGTCGGCGCGACGTCGAGCTCTGAGGGTATCGGCGGAACCCGGGACAAAAGCCCGAGACACCGTCCGGGCGAGTCGGGCGCGGGCGGACAATCCGGCTCGCCGCGGACGGTGCCACGGGTGACCTGACCGAGGGGGAGGTATCCTCGGACCTCAACGTTGCGATCACGTTACAACGTGGACAAGGACATGACAAGTGCCATGACCTCGGTTCTTTTCTACCGCACTCGTCGACACGGTAGCAAAGTGGGTTACGAATCGTAGTGATGGCGCCGGGTGTCAGTTGAGGTGATGATCTTGCGGGCCTCGGTGCGGAGCGTCCGCTGGACCATCAGCGGGTAGGGCTCGTAGAGCTCGTTGCGCTTGGCCTCAAGATGCTGTTGGCGCACGTCGTCGGGCAGCATGTCCCACGACCGGGCGCCCCAGCGGTACTGCTCCTCCGCCTCGGCGATCGGCCCCAGGCGGGTCCAGAGGTCGACGAGGATCGCGTCGCGGTCGTACGCCAGCATCTCGGTGCCCGAAAGGAGCGTGTCGGGCTGCGCCACCCCCCCGACCGGCGCGTTGTAGAACTCGAAGGTCACGTTGTCGTGTTCATCGCCTGATCGTTCAGGGCCTGGCCCACCTGCTGCGTCATCGCGAAGTCCGGTTTGTCGTGCCCGCTCTTGTCGGAGACCGCCTCGACCACGCCCTCGCGGACCTTCATCTCGCCCGTCCCGGCGACGGCGGCGCCGGCCTCGAGGCTCGTGTGGTGGAACCGCTCGCCGGGGCGTTGGGCCTCCTCGGCCCTGGGATCCGCCAGGTTGACCTGGCCCTCCCCGTCCATCGTGTAGATCATCCGCTCGGACTTGCTGCCCTTCCACCCGGCCGACGTGGTGACGTGGGTGGTGTCGAGGGGCACCCAGTCGGCGTGCGCCTCGTCGTCGGCCACGATCTGGTAGCCGTAGTCCGCCTCGGCCGTCGTCGCGTTCGGCGGGTAGTAGGTGCGGTCGCGTTGCTTGCCCGCCCACTTCTGGTTGCCGGGGAGGTTCTCGCCCTGTTACCCCGCCTCCGTGTTCGACATGTAGCCGTAGGTGGCGTCCGGGTTCTCGAACCGCCGGACCCAGCGTGCGGCCCGCAGCGGCCGGGTCTCCTGGGCCACCCGGGCGACGGCCGCCTTGAACGTGCCCTCCGTGAGGTTGCGGTCGGCCGCGAACGTGGTGAGGGCTTCCTGTGTCGAGTCGCCGACGACGCCGTCGGTCGGCAGGTCGGTGAAGCCGAACTCGATCAGCCGCGCCTGGAGCTCGGCGATGTGCTCGCCCTGCTCGCCGGGGGCGACATCGCTTCCGGTGTACCCGCCATCGGTGTAGGACATTGTTGCCTCCTCCTCGGTGAGCCGGACGCGTCGGCGGCTCGGAGGTCATAATCGACGCGCTCGGTTAAGGGATGGCTGGAGCCGCCCGGCCGCGCCTCAGTCCAGCGTGCGCACGAGGATGGCGTCGCCCTGGCCCCCGCCACCGCACAGGGCGGCCGCGCCGAGCCCGCCGCCCCGCCGCCGCAGCTCGTGCAGCAGCGTGAGCGCCAGCCGGTTGCCCGACATGCCGATGGGGTGACCGAGGGCGATGGCCCCGCCGTTGACGTTGGTCACGTCGTCGCCGATCCCGAGCTCGGCCATCGAGGCCAGGCCGACGGCGGCGAAGGCCTCGTTGATCTCGAACAGGTCGACGTCGCCGACCGACGAACCGGCCCGCTCGAGCGCCTGGAGGATCGACTGCGACGGCTGGGTCAACAGCGATGCGTCCGGCCCGGCGACCTGCCCGTACGCCACGACCTCGCCCAGCGGGTCGACCCCCAGGGCGTCGGCCCGCGACCGGCTGGTGACGATCACGGCCGACGCACCGTCGGAGATCTGCGAGGCGTTGCCGGCGGTGATGGTGCCGTCGGACTCGAAGGCGGGACGCAGCGCGCCCAGGGTCTCGGGGGTCGTGCCCGGGCGCACGCCCTCATCGGTGTCGACCACGATCGGCTCGCCCCGCCGCTGGGGCACCTCCACGTTGACGATCTCCTCGGCGAACAGCCCGTCCTTGATCGCGGCGGCCGCCCGCTCGTGGGACCGGGCCGCGAACTCGTCCTGGGCCTCTCGGGTGATGCCCCCGATCGCCCGGGTGTACTTCTCGGTCCCCGCCCCCATGGCGCACACGTCGAAGGCGCAGAACAGCCCGTCGTACATCATCGAGTCGACGACCGACTTGTCGCCGGCCCGGTAGCCCTCGCGGGCGCCCGGCAGCAGGTACGGGGCCTTCGTCATCGATTCCATGCCGCCCGCCACGACGACGTCGGCCAGCCCGGCCTGGATCAGCAGGTCGGCCAGCAGGATCGTGTTGAGCCCGGACAGGCAGACCTTGTTCACGGTCGTCGCCGGCACCGTCATCGGGATGCCGCCCCTGACCGCAGCCTGGCGGGCGGTGATCTGGCCCGCGCCGGCCTGGAGCACGTGGCCCATGTACACGTGGTCGACGTCGTCGGCGGCCACGCCCGCCCGCTCGAGGGCGGCGGCGATGGCGATCCCGCCGAGGTCGCTGGCCGGGAGGCTGGCCAGCGCGCCGGACAGCCTTCCGATCGGCGTGCGGGCACCGGCGACGATCACAGAACCGGCCATGTCAGTACCTCCAACGACTCGCGGCTCCCGCCATGCTGCCACTACGCCACCCGCCGCCGCACCCCCGACCGCTCGAATGTGGGGTGCTTACCGCGCCTATCGGCGCGATAAGCACCCGAAGAACGGGAGGGGGTCAGCTGGTGAAGCAGTAGGAGTCGCTGGAGGCGTCGCCGCCCTGGAGGCGCGTCTGGTGGACCTTGAGGCCGCGGAAGTCGTCGCCGTTGGGGAAGAACCGGGCGTCGGCGCTGAGCCCGCCGCCGTCGAGGTCGGCGTCGAGCTTGGCCATCCACGCCCCGACCCCCTCCGGGTAGAAGATCTCGTCCCAGGCCCCGTACAGCGAGTTGGTGACGTAGACCCGCCTGCCGTCGCGGCTGATCTCGACCATCTGGGGCCCGCCCGCCAGCCGCAGGTCCGGCCGGGCCGGGTGGGCCACCCGCCCGACGATGCCGCCCAGGCGGACCGAACCAACCTCGACCGGATGGTGCGGGTCGGCCACGTCGTACTGCTTGAGCTCACCGGTGCCCCAGCACGACACGTACAGCCAGCGGTCGTCGACCGAAAGGTCGATGTCGGTGACCAGGGGCGGCACCGCCCCGAACGGCTGCAGCGCCGGCGGCAGGTCGGCCGCGTCGGCCGGCTCGGCCGGGATGGTGATGACCTTCTTGGCCGCCCACCGTCCGCCATCGCTCTCGTCCCGGTGCCACAGCCACACCGACGCCGACAGGTCCTCGACGCTCACCACCACGCCGACGAAGCCCCACGCCTCGGACGGGTCGTGGGCCGGGCGCAACTCCAACACCATCTGGTGCTGGTCGCCCAGGTCGACTCGCTGGGTGAGCGTGCGCTCCGACAGGCTCCAGAAGTTGAGGTGGTGGCCGAACTTGCGGCCCAACAGGTCCTCCGGGTTGAGCCCGTTCTCGATCATCGACGGCGTGGCCCACTCCGAGGTGATGACGGTGTCGTGGTTGAGGTGCCACCAGACGTCGTACGCGTAGTACTGGTCGCCCCGGTCGAGCTCCCACTGGCCGATGACGTCGAAGGTCTCGTGGTCCAACAGGGCCACCCCGCCCGGGCCCTCGTTGCCGTTGGCCCCGCCCAGGTTCGACATGAAGATCCCCTCCGGCCCGCAGTGCAGCGTGTGGGGCCGCGAGTAACCGGCCTTGGCCGCGAGCTCGTCGGCCTCGATCGTCCGCACGACATGCGGCGTCCGAGGATCGGGCTGGGTGTCGAGGATGTAGGTGCGCGACGACCGCAGACCGGGCACTATCAGGAACCGGCGCTCCAGATGTCCGGCGTGGCCCTCGTGGCACAGCGCGCTCGAGCACGCGTTCCACCCGAAGTGGTGGAGCTCGTTGCCGGCGTGGGGGAGGTCGGTCCAGCCCACCACCGAGCCGTAGCTGGCGGACGACTCGTCGACGTCGATCGCGGTCAGGGCGTCGTTGGCCTGCCCGGCCGGGTCGAACGCGGCCACATAGGCCAACTGCTCCGGCGGCGCGGCGATGGCGTCGGCGGGCGTGCGATAGAATGTCGAATCGGTCATGCGGTCGTGGCCCCCTCGTTCTCCAGTTCCGGACCACATCACTTGTGTGTCCGCTTGTCAAGTGAGGTCGTCGATGGGGCCGGGCGGGCCATGGCGCACGTACCACTCCCACCCGTAGACGGCGGCGAACCGCTCGACCGGTAGCTGGAGCGCCGAGGCCGTCTCCGGGATCTGGCTGGCGTGGGCGGCCATGGCGGCCCGTTTGGTCTCGAGCACCGGCCGCACGTCGACGGTGTTGCTCACGGCCACGGTCGGCGTGCCGATGTGCGACCGCACCAGTCCGAGGTCGCCGGTGAGGATGGCCTCGGCCACGAGGTGGGTCTCGACGAAGTGGAGGTACTCCCGGTCGACGGTCGACTCGTACACCACGCCGACGCCGGCCGTCGCCGCGGCCAGGTGACCGATCCGGTTGACCTGGATGTGGTCCGGGTGACCGTAGATGCCGGTCTCGTCGTAGACGACCAGGGCGTTGGCGTCCTCGTCGGTGAGGATGGCGGCCAGGGCGCCCGCGGCGTCGTCGGTCGAACACGACCAGAACGATCCGGGCGCTTCGTTCGCCGGGTCGCCCGGCATGCCAGAGTCGTGGAACCCGAGCGAGTGCACCGTGTCGACGCCGAGCAGCGCCGCCGCCCGTTCGGTCTCCTGACGGCGGATGGCGGCCAGGTGGTCCGGCGTGTCGACCACGGGCAGGCCGAGCTCGCCGCCGGTCGCCACGACCAGCACCACCCGGTGGCCGGCGGCGGTCAGCCGGGCCATGGTGCCCCCGGTGAAGATGGCCTCGTCGTCGGGGTGGGCGTGGAAGAAGACGACCGAACCGACCACCCGTCCCCTCAGCCGGCGGGCGCGTCGGCCGCCGCGTTGACCTCGACCGGGACCGCGGTGAAGGCCGCGGTGCCCGAGATCTCGTCGATCCGCTCGTCGTCGGTCAACAGGTTGGAGTTGACGCCGGCGTGGGCGGCGGCGACCCGCAGCCGGCTGCCATCCAGGTCGTGCCCCCAGCCGTGGGGCAGGCTGACCACGCCGGGTCGCACCGCGTCGGTGACCTCGACCGGCACCACGACGGACCCGGTGCGGCCGGTGACCCTCGCCCGCGTTCCGGTGGCCAGCGCCAGCCGGGCCGCGTCGCTCGGGTGCACGTGCAGCGTGCACCGGGGATTGCCCTTGACCAGCACGTTGACGTTGTGCATCCAGGAGTTGTTGGAGCGCAGGTCGCGCCGCCCGACGAGCACCAGCCCGCCGTTTGTGTCGCCGTCGCCGTCGGCGAGGCCGGCCGCGAGCCGGGGCAGGTCGACCAGGATGGGCTCGGGCGCCAGGTCGATCTTCCCCGTCGGCGTACGCAGGCACTCCGGCAACCTCGGCTCGAGCGGTCCGAGGTCGAGGCCGTGCGGCCTGGCCTCGAGCTCGGCCAGCGTCAGCCCGGCGGGGTCGGCCCCGAAGCCGTCGCCGTACGGGCCGACCCTGAGCATGATGTCGAGCAGCTTCTCCGGTCCCCGTCGGCCCGCGACCGCGTCCATCAGCTCGTCGACCTCGCGACCCGCGACGTGGCCGTGCTCGTCGGCCGCCGCCGACTGGAGCAGCGTGCGGGCGACCAGGTCGGTCACCCGGTCGGGGTCGGCCCCCGCCCCCATGCCCGCCGCGATCAGGGCCAGCCGGGCCAGGATCTCCCACTCGTCGAGCTCGCCGGCTTCGACGGGGAGGGTGGGCTCGCTGTAGTTGGCCACGTTGCGCAGGGCGAAGAACAACAGGGCGATGTCGTAGTGGCTGCGCTGCAGGGCCGAAGGGGGTGGGAGGACCACGTCCGCGTGGCGGCTGGTCTCGTTGAGGTAGATGTCGACGGACACCATGAAGTCGAGCCCGGCGATGGCCCGGTCGAGCCGGGCGCCGTTGGGCAACGACAGCACCGGGTTGCCGGCGATCGCCACCAGCGCCCGAATCTGGCCGTCGCCCTCCGTCTCGATCTCTTCGGCCAGGCACACCGCGGGCAGTTCGCCGAAGGACTCGGGCAGGCCCCGCACCCGGCTCGACCGCCGACCGATGAGCGCGCCCCGGCCGAACTGCGGCCGGCCCTTGGTGTTGGCCGCGCCCGCGGCCGGCCGGGCGAACATGGCGCCGCCCACGCGGTCGAGGTTGCCGCTGACGATGTTGAGCGCGTCGACCAGCCAGGACGCAGCCGTCCCGAACGGCGCGGTGGTGGTGCCGATCCGCCCGTAGACACAGCCGGAGGGTGCGGCCCGGAGGTCGTCGGCCAACCGGCGGATGGTCGATGCGTCGACGCCGGTGACCCGTTCGACGGCTTCGGGGGTGAACGGCGCCACGGCCGAGAGGAGGTCGTCGAGCCGTTCGACGTGGGCCGAGGCCGCCGCCAGGTCGACGCGCCCGTCGGCGGCCAGCGTGTTGATCATGGCCGCCAGCAGGTAGGGATCGGTTCCCGGCCGTATGGCCACGTGCTCGTCGGCCGCCTCCGCCGTCTTCGTGCGGCGGGGGTCGACCACGACCAACCGTCCGCCCCTGGCCCGCAGGGCCTTGAGCCGGCCGGGCCAGTCGGGCGCGGTGGCCAGGCTGCCGTTGGACTCGAACGGGTTGGCGCCCAGCAGCAGCAGATGGTCGGTGCGGTCGATGTCGGGGACGGGCACCGTGGTCGGGTGGCCGAACATGAGCCCGGCGGCCACCTCCTTGGGCCGCTGGTCGACGGTGCTTGCCGTGTACACGTTGGCCGTGCCCAGGGCCTTGATGAACGGCTTGCCGTAGAGCAGGGCGGCCAGGTTGTGGACATTCGGATTGCCGAGGTAGACCGCGACCGCGTCGGGGCCGTGGGCGGCCACGATGGCCGGGAGCCGCCGCTCGACCTCGGCGAACGCCTCGTCCCACGTCGCCGGTTCGAGGACGCCGTTGCGCCGCACGAGCGGAATGCGCAGCCGGTCGGGGTCCTCGTGGAGCTGCTTGAGGGTCGAGCCTTTCGGGCAGATGAAGCCGTGGCTGAAGACGTCGGACCGGTCGCCCCTGATCCGCACGATCTCGCGCTCGCGGACGGTGACCTCGAGCCCGCAGCCGGCCTCGCACAACGGGCAGGTCCTGTAGGCCGTGCGGACCTCGGTCGTCCCGGTGTCGAGCGACGCCTGGCGGTCGGCAATGGTGGTCATGGTCGCCTCCGTCCGTGGTCGGCCCGGCGTCGCGAAATCGCCAGGCCGACGCAACCAAACGTAGAGTAAGCGCCGGGCGCGCGAGCGGCCCGGTTGGTCCCCCGACATTACCCACGGGTAACTTGCGCCGATGAAGGAAATCCTCGCCGCCATCCTCGAAGGCGTGAGCGGCGACGAGTTGGGGCAGCTGCCGATCCCCGACGCCTACCGGGCGGCGTATGTGCGGCGGGACGAGGTCGACCTGTTCGACGGCATGGAGTCGGCCGACAAGGACCCCCGCAAGTCGCTCCACGTGGCCGAGGTCGCCACCCCCGAGCTGGCCCCCGACGAGGCCTATGTGGCGGTGCTGGCCAGCGCCATCAACTTCAACACGGTCTGGACCTCGATCTTCGAGCCGCTGCCCACGTTCCTGTTCCTGGACCGGCTGGGCCAGGAGAGCCGCTGGGGGGCCAGGCACGCCCTCGACCACCACGTCGTGGGCTCCGACGCCGCCGGCGTGGTGGTCCGGGTGGGCAGCGCGGTGCGCAGTTGGAAGCCGGGGGACCGGGTGGTCGTCCACTGCAACTATGTCGACGACCAGGACCCGTCCGCCCACGACGATTCGATGCTGGCCTCCAACCAAAGGATCTGGGGCTTCGAGACCAACTTCGGCGGCCTGGCCGACCTCGCCCTGGTCAAGGCCAACCAGCTCATGCGCAAGCCGGCCCATCTGAGCTGGGAGGAGGCCGCGTGCAACGCGCTGTGCAACTCGACGTCGTACCGGATGCTGGTGTCACGCAACGGGGCGGCCATGAAGCAGGGCGACACCATCCTGATCTGGGGGGCGACCGGTGGGCTGGGGGGCTACGCCGTGCAGTACGCGCTCAACGGCGGCGGGATCCCCGTCGGGATCGTCAGCTCGGCCGACAAGGCCGACCTCCTGCGCCAGATGGGCTGCGAGCACGTCATCGACCGCCGCGAGCACGACTACCGGTTCTGGAGGGACGAGGTCACCCAGGACGAGTCGGAGTGGCGGCGGCTGGGCAAGGACATTCGCGCCCTGACCGGTGACGATCCCAACATCGTGTTCGAACACCCCGGGCGCCAGACCATGGGCGCCTCGGTGTTCGTGTGCGCCCGGGGCGGCACGGTGGTGACGTGCGCGGCCACCAGCGGCTACCTCATCGAGTACGACAACCGTCACCTGTGGATGAAGCTGAAGTCGATCAAGTCGAGCCACTTCGCCAACTACCGCGAGGCCTGGGACGCCAACCGGCTCATCGCCAAGGGGATGATCCAGCCGGTGCTCTCCGACGTGCATTCGCTCGAGCAGGTGGGTGACGCCGTCCTGTCGGTCCACCGCAACCAGCACGAGGGCAAGATCGGGGTGCTGTGCCTGGCGCCCGAGGAAGGTCTCGGTATCGACGATCGCGTGTTCAGGGCGAAGGTCGGCGAGGACCGCATCACCCTGTTCCGCCGCCGCGCCGCCGAGGCGCCGGGGTGAGTACGCATTCTCGACGCATCTGCGGGCGAATTTCGACCGCCATTGCGTCGAGTTTGGGGGGATCGTGAGCCTGCTGACCGAAATTGACCACGTCGCCATCGCCGTGCGCGACCTCGAGGCGGCGATCGACTACTACGACCGGACGTTCGGCGCCACGGTCGAGCACCGGGAGGTGGTCGAGCGCGACGGGGTCGAGGAGGCGTTGCTCAAGGTGGCCGAGAGCTACATCCAGCTGCTGCGGCCGACGCGGGCCGACTCGCCCGTGGCCCGGTTCCTGGAGAGCCGGGGGGAGGGCCTGCACCACGTCGGCTACCGGGTCGCCGACTGTGCCGCCGCCCTCGAGGCGGTGAAGCGGTCCGGTGGCCGGGTCATCGACGAGGCGCCCCGGCCCGGGTCGCGGGGCACGACGGTGGCGTTCGTCCACCCGAAGGGCGCCTTCGGAACGCTCATCGAGCTCGTCGAGGAATAGCCCGGTCCCGGGCACGTCGCACCCGACTTTCGCGCCGCGACAGGCAATGATGGTGAACCCATGACCAATGGCGCGGACGTTCAGGTCGTTCGGGACTTTCGCCGCGCCCTGCGGCGCAAGCGGCTCACCAACGTCCACTGGGTCGACGCCATCTATCGGGTCTACGTGACCGCCCTGATCGGCGGCGTGGCGGTCCTCTACATCGGCGACTCGATCGGTGACGCCCCTGTGCGGGGCGACGCGCTCGAGACGGTCACCCAACGGGGACCGGCGTGGGTCGGCATCGCCGCGGCCGCGGCCATCGCCATAGGCCTCCGGTCGGGCAGTCGAGGCGGTCCCCTCGCCCTCGAACGCACCGACATCCGTCACCTCCTGCTGGCTCCCGTCGATCGCGGGGCGGCGCTTCGAGGGCCGGCGCTGCACCAGCTCCGGTTCGCCCTCTTCGTCGCCGCCGTCGTCGGCGCGGCCGCGGGCGAGCTCGCCTCGCACCGGCTGCCAGGCGAGCAGCCGGCGTGGATCGCTTCGGGGGCCGTGTTCGGCCTGACCACGGCGGCCCTCGGCTACGGCATCGCCTTCCTGGCCTCAGGGCTGCGGTTGCGGCCCTGGATCGCCACCGGACTGGCGATCATCGTGCTCGGATGGTCCGTCGCGGACGCCGCCGACGTTCTGCCGTCAAGGTTTCCCGCGTCGCCCACCCGCTGGATCGGCGACATCGGCCTGTGGCCGTTCGACTTCCAACCCATCGAGCTCCTGGCCCTCGTCGGGGCGGCCGGGCTGCTCGCCGTGGGGATCCTTCGGGTCGGCAACGTGTCGCTCGAGTCGGCCGAGCGACGTTCCACATTGGTTGGTCAGCTCCGCTTCGCCGCCACGCTCCAGGACGTGCGGACGGTGATCGTGCTGCGCCGCCAGCTGGCGCTCGAGATGCCGAGGGTGCGGCCCTGGATCAGGGTCAAGGCCAGGCCCCGTGATCGGCTGCCGGTGTGGACGCGCGGGTGGCGCGGCGTGCTGCGCTGGCCCGCGCCGCGGATCGGACGGCTGATCCTCGCCGCCATCGTGGCCGGGCTGTGCATGCGGGCCGTGTGGGACGGCACCACCCCGCTCATCGTGGTCGCCGGCCTGGCCCTCTACATCGCCGGCCTCGAGGCGGTCGAGCCGCTGGCCCAGGAGATCGACCACCCGTCCCGCCGCGACGCAGTTCCGGTCGACTCCGGGCCGCTGCATCTGCGGCACGTCCCCGTCGCGGTCGCCGTCCTCCTTCCGGTGGGCACGGTCGCCGGCGCCGCGGCCGTGCTGGTCGATCCGTCGACGGTGGCCGTCGAGGTGGCCGCGGTCGCCCTCATCCCGGCCGCGCTGGGCGCCGCCGCCAGCGGTCTGGTCAGCACCATCAAGGGCGCGCCCGATCCCAACGAGGACCAGGCCCTCCTCCCGCCCGAGGCCGCCGGCCCGCGGCTGGCGTTCCGCACCGCCTTTCCCCCGGCCCTCGCCGTCTTCGGCCTGCTGCCGGTGCTCCTCGGTCGATTCGCGACGGACAATGGGCGTTCGCCGGTCGAGGGCACGGCCGAGGCAGTGTTCCTCGTCGTCGCCGTGTTCGCGCTGGTCTGCGCTTGGGTGCGCTACCGCGAGGAGATGCGCCGATCGCTGCAGGAGCAGATGCGCAGCCAGTCACGGGCGAGGGAGGCGGGCGGTGGCTGACTTCGACCTGGTGGCCGATGGCGTGAGCAAGACATACGGCGATCTCGTCGCCCTTCACCCCACCGACCTGAGTGTCCCGGCCGGCCAGCGCGTGGCGCTCATCGGGCACAACGGTTCCGGCAAGTCCACGTTCCTGAAGCTGGCCGCGGGGCTGCTCGATCCGACCGACGGCGCGGTCGAGGTCAGCGGCTCGGCGGCCGGCTCGCTCGACGCCCGGGCCGCGACGTCCTACGTGCCGGACGACCCGGTGCTGTACGACGACCTCTCGGTGCGCGAGCACATGACCTACATCTCGTCGCTGCACGGCGTCGCACCAGAACCCGAGGACATCGACGGGCTGCTGGAGCGGCTGGGCCTCGCCCAGCGGGCCGACGACCTGCCCGTCCGGTTCAGCCGCGGCCTGCGCCAGAAGGCCTCGCTGGCCCTGGCCTTCATCCGCCCGTTCGACGTGCTCCTGGTCGACGAGCCGTTCGTCGGCCTCGACGCTCCCGGCAAGGAGGCCCTGCTGACCCAGCTCGAGACGGTGCACGAGGCGGGCCAGACCATCCTCGTGGCCACGCACGACCCGAGCTTCGTCGAGCGGGTCGACCGGTGCGTCGCGCTCCGCGACGGCGAGGTCATTCACGACGGCCCCGCCACCGTCGCCGACGTCCTGCGGCTCGTGGGCGCGTAGGACCCCGCTAGCGTCGGCCCGCGTGGAGGTCCATCTGGTCGACGGCACCTACGAGCTGTTCCGCTACTACTTCGCCCTGCCGTCGCATCTGACCGCGGCCGGCGTCGAGGTCGGGGCGACTCGGGGTGTGGTCGGGTCGATGTTGACGATGCTCGACGATGGGGTCACCCACATCGGGGTGGCCACCGATCACGTCATCGAGTCGTTCCGCAACGACATGTGGCGCGAGTACAAGACCTCGGCCGGCGTGCCCCGTGACCTGCGGTCGCAGTTCCCGCTGCTCGAGGAGGCGCTGGCCGCGGCCGGGATGACGGTATGGCCCATGGTCGAGCTCGAGGCCGACGACGCGCTCGGGGCCGCAGCCATGGCGGCCGCGGCCGACGACCGGGTCGAACGGGTGCTGATCTGCACGCCGGACAAGGACCTCGGCCAGGTCGTGGGGGGAAAGATCGTGCAGCTCGATCGGCGCAAGGGCGAGCTGCGGGACGCCGATGGCGTGCGGGAGAAGTTCGGCGTGCCGCCCGAGTCGATCCCCGACTGGCTGGCGCTCGTCGGTGACAGCGCCGACGGCTTCCCCGGGCTGCAGGGATGGGGTGCGAAGGGCGCGGCCAAGGTCCTGGCGCGGTGGGGGCACATCGACGCCATCCCCGACGACGTGCTCGAGTGGGATGTGAACGCTCCGAGCGTGCGGTCGATGGCAGCGCGGCTCGCGGCAGAGAAGGACAAGGCGCTCCTGTTCCGGACGTTGGCCACGTTGCGGCGCGACTGTGACGTCGGCGAGGTCGACGAGTGGGAGTGGCGCGGACCGACGTCCGAGTTCGAGGCGATGGCGGCGCGGTTGGAGACCCCGGACCTGGTGAAGCGGGCGGCGTCGCTCGCGAAGACCCGATAGCCCCCTACTACTCTCGGCCCGGTATGGCTGACCACCCCCTCCGCGAGCGGATCGAGGAGCTGCAGAAGCGCAAGGAGCAGGCGCTCCAGCCCGGCTCCGACCGGCGCGTCGAGCAGCAGCGCAACCGCGGCAAGATGCTCGCCCGCGAGCGCATCGACTACCTGCTCGACGAGGGTTCGTTCCACGAGCTCGACATGCTCGCCCGTCACCGGTCCAACGCCGCCGGCATCGCCGACGAACGCCCTTACACCGATGGCGTGATCACCGGATGGGGCACGATCGACGGCCGCAAGGTGTTCGTGTTCT
>JBOGGX010000074.1:0-1575 GCA_050744245.1 Acidimicrobiales bacterium | reverse complement strand
GCAGCCGCGGACTCGTGTTCCACCGCGTCCTCGAGCTCGCAGTCGGCCACGAACCGGTTCGCTACGGCGACCTCATCGTCGATCGGCGGCCCAAGCGGAACCCGCCGTCCGGACGGGCCGGGTGGGGGTCACCCGCCGTCGCTCGAGCGACCGCCAGCGAACCGCCCGTGGAGAGCGGCTTGACCTGGGCAAGGCCAGCTGAGTGGATACCCCCAAAGCAGGGTAACGCGCGCGCAGAAGCGTGGCCCGGCGCGGAGCGCTAGGTCAGCGGAGCCCTGAGGACGGTCGTGTCGGCGGGGTCGGTGACCCACACGCGGGCCGCGGACGCCAGCGGGAAGCTCGACACGAGGTCGGCCTGAATCTCGCCGTCCTCGTCGGTGCGGAACGTGCCGGCGGGCACTCGCTCGCCCTCGGCCGGGGCCAGCCAGGCGGCGTAGACCTGGTCGGGCTCGAGCCCCGAGGCGACCAGGCGGAGCTCGGTGGCCTCCGCACCCTGCACCAGCGCCACCGACCCGGCGGCGCCGGGCACCATCCCGGCCAGCTCGATCGGGTCGACCTCGGGCTCGGCCGGCTCGGCCGGCCCGGCGACCTCGTCGGAGGACGAGCCGGGACCCGGCTGATCGCCGCCGATCAGGGAGAAGGCTCCGACGGCGAGCACCGCGGCCACCACCGCGGCGGCCGCGGCCACCAGCAGCTTCGACATTCGGCGCTCGCGTTCGGTTCGGCGTTCGCCGAGGTCGGCGACCCGGCCGTTGTCCTCGGCCCGGATCCGCTCGACGATGCGATCCTCGAGATCGGCCGGGGGTTCCGCCCACGCCTCGACCTCGTCGGGATCGGCGTGGCGCAGCATCCCGACGACCCGTTCCAGCGCCTCCGCCTCCAACGTGTCCTCTCCCGCCGCGCCGGACCCGCGATCGTCGGCGGCGTCTGTGCCCTCCGTCACCACACCATGTCTACGTCACCGACGCAGATCTGGTTCAACTCTTCAAGCGGTCGTTGAACCGCCTCGCGACCGGGACTCAGTCGTCGTCGGTCCAACCCTGGTCGACGAGCGTCGACCGCAGCGCCTTGAGCCCGTAGTACACCCGGCTCTTGACCGTGCCGGCGGGAACCCCCAGGTCGAGCCCGACCTCCTCGTAGGACCGGGCCCTGAGGTGGACCTCGACCACTGCGATCCGGTGGTCGTCGCTCAGGTGCCGGAGCGCCTCCTCGACCTGCCAGGCCCGCATGCGTCCCTCGATGGCGTCGATCGGGTCGGCCGCGTCGTCGTCGACGCCGTCGGCCGCCAACGACGGCCGGGTCGCCCGGGAACGGGCCAGGTCAACCGTGGTGTTGCGCAGGATGGCGAACAGCCAGGTGCGCAGCGATGCCCGCTCCGGATCGAAGCGATGGGCCCGGCGCCAGGCCTTCAGGAACGTCTCCTGCACGGCCTCCTCGGCCAGGCCGTTGTCGCCCAGCACGCGCCGGGCGAACCGGTGGAGCTCGCCGCCGTGCTCGCGCACGGCCGTGCGCAGCACCGGCTCGTCGGTCAGGTCGATCGCCGGCCGGCCGCCGCCGGCCGGTCCCGCACCAGGC
>JBOGGX010000073.1:0-2709 GCA_050744245.1 Acidimicrobiales bacterium | reverse complement strand
GACCAGACCCTCGCGGGTCTCCCTCAGAGCCATTCTCGACGCCACCCCCCGGACCAGCCGGGAAGACCATGCAACCCTGGGACCCCAGCCCCGTGGTGGATCCACGGTGCCGATGTCCCTTACATGAGCGAATGTGGGGTGCTTATCGCGCCTCCCGGCGCGATAAGCACCCGAAGAACGGAAGGTCGCGGCCCCAGCCCCGGTGGCGGCCCGGACTCGGGGGCGGCGCCGGGTCACGGGCGGCGCCGGGTTACGGGGTGCGCCAGGCGGGGTCGCCGCCGGCTTCCCACAGGCGCCGGATGGCCCGCGGGCTGAGCTCGTCCTTGTTCAGATAGGCGGCGGCGCCGCTGGTGTGGGCGGCGGGCGGCAGGTCGGCCTCGGTGTAGGTCGAGACCAGGATCACCATCGCCTCCGGGTGATCGGCGGTGATCAGCCCGGTCGCCTCGATGCCGTCCATGGCGCCCATGTTGATGTCCATGAGCACGACGTCGGGCCGGTGGCGCCGGTGGAGCTCGACCGCCTCCTCGCCCGATGCCGCCTCGGCCACCAGCTCGAAGCCCGGCACCCGGGCGAGCACGGCGCGGGCGGCGGCACGGAAGGGTGGCTGGTCGTCGACGAGCAGGACGCGTACGACGGCCCGCTCCACCTTCGGCTGGGTGCGGTCGGTAGCGGTCACGCTGAGCACATGCTCCCACGCCGGGGCCGGCTGCGGAATCGTGCTGCTATGCGGACCGAGGGTGTGGCTAGCCCCCCTGGGCGGCCAGATAGAGCAGCACCGCCTTCACCCTTCGGTTCACGTCCGGCTCCTCGGTGAGGTTGAGCTTGGAGAAGATCGAGTTGATGTGCTTCTCGACCGCCCGTTCGGACAGCACGAGGGCGGCGGCGATGGCCGCGTTGCTCTTGCCGGTGGCCATCTCGTCGAGCGTCTCCCGCTCGCGGGGGGTCAGGAAGTCGAGGGGCGACGACCGCTCGGCCCGCCGCCGGGCCGACACCAGCTCCTCGACCACCTTCGGGTCGATGACCGAACCCCCGTAGGCCACGGTTCTGATCGCAGCGAGGACGTCGTCGACGTCGGCCACCCGGTCCTTCAGCAGGTAGGCCCGACCCTCAGAGCCCGAGTCGAGCAGGCTCAGGGCATAGGCCGGCGAGGCGAACTGGCTTAGCACCACGACGCCGATGTCGGGCGCCGACGCCCTGATCGCGGCGGCGGCCCGGATGCCCTCGTCGGTGCCCGTGGGCGGCATGCGGATGTCGGTCAGGACGACGTCCGGCTTGACCTCGGCGGTCAACGCGAGGAGCTCTTCGAGGGTGCCGCAGGTGCCGGCGAGCTCGAGCTCGGGATCGGCGTCGATCAACCGGGTGAGGCCGTCACGCAGCAGGGTGTTGTCCTCGGCCACCACCACCCTGATCGGCATGCCTCGGGAGCCTAGTGATGCTGGCCACACCGTCGATGGACGGGGAACCCCCTTGTGGGGATCGCGGCGAGGTGTCTCAATGGTCGACATGGGCGGCGGATCGGCGGGCGCCGGGTGCGACCGGTCCTGTCCTGGTTCCGGCTCGACCTCAGGTCGCGCTGGCGGTCGCTGGTGGTGCCGGCGCTGCTGGTGGCGTTCGCCTCTGGCACCGTCATGGCCGCGACGGCCGGGGCCAGGCGCGGGGCGAGCGCGCCCCGGCGGCTGGGCGCGTCGACCCTGCCGACCTCGGTCGTCGTGCTGCCGAACACCCCCGGATTCGACTGGGAACCCATCCGAGCCCTGCCCGGCGTCGAGGTGCTCACCACGTTCGTGGTCGGCGACGTCTTCCTGGTCGACGGCGTCGAGGGCGGGTCGCTCGGCTTCGCGCCGGGCGACGACGAGCTGATGCGCACCATCGAGCGGCCCTTCGTCATCGACGGGCGGCGGGCCGATCCGACGAGGGCGGACGAGGTGGTCGTGAGCCCGATGTTCGTCGCCCATCACGGCCTGGGCGTCGGCGACGCCGTCGCGATCCGCCTCTACCGCCCGGAGGCCATCGACGCCGACTTCGACCGGGTGGCCATCCCGGCCGACCCCGACGGGCCCGTCATCGAGGCGCGCATCGTCGGCGTGGTCCGCTCGCCGTGGTTGTCCGACTCGGCGGGGGTACCGGCGGGCTCCAGGTCTCGCCGGGCCTGTACGCCAACCATCCGGAGAACCTGGTCGGCTTGACGCGTCAGGTCTACATCAACGCCCTGGTCAGGCTCGCCGGTGGCGAGGCGGCGATCCCCCGGTTCAGGGACGACCTGGCGAGGGTGACCGGGCCAAGCGATATCGACGTCTGGAACCAGTTCGACGTGTTGCGGCGGCAAGAGCGGGTCACCGGCTTCGAGGCCGACGCCCTTCGCGCGTTCGCCCTGGCCGCCGCCATCGCGGCCATCTTCCTCGTCGGTCAGTCCATCTCGCGGTACTCGACCGCGACCGTGGCCGAGCTCCACGTGCTGCGGGCCATGGGCATGACCTCCGGCCAGACCCGTGTGGCCGCGGTCGCCGGCCCGACGCTGGCCGCCGGCGCCGGTGTCCTGCTGGGCGTCGGGGATGCGATCGTCGCCTCGCGGTGGTTCCCGATCGGCACCGCCGCGGGGCTCGAACCGATGCCAGGGTTCGACGACGACTGGTCGGTGCTGATCGCGGGGCTCGTCGGCGTCCCCGTGCTGGCCGCGGCCGGGGCCCCTGGCGTCGGCGTCGACCGCCC
>JBOGGX010000072.1:0-36206 GCA_050744245.1 Acidimicrobiales bacterium | reverse complement strand
GCCGAGGGCCCGCCCGCCGACCGCCAGCCCCAGGCCGGCGGCCAGGGCCCCCTTGAGCAGGTCGCCGGCGAAAACGAGGAGGCCGGCCCGGCGGCCGCCGACGCGGTAGGCGTTGGATGCACCCGGATTGCCAGAGCCGGCGGTCGTCGCGTCGAACCCGAGCCGGCGGCCGACGATCAGCGCGGTCGGAAAGGTGCCGGCCAAATAGGCCGCGATCACGACCAGGACGCTCAGCAGCATCGTCCAGGCATCGTAAAGGGCGACGACCCGCAATGGGACCGGAACCGCGGGCGGGGTTCCGGGGTATCCTTGGCAGTCGCCTCCTCTGAGTGCCAGGAGGCGGCGACGGAGGACCACGCGATGCCGACCTACGAGTACCGGTGCAGGGAGTGCGGGAACGAGCTGGAGGTGGTGCAGTCGTTCACCGATCCCTCGCTCAGCGACTGCCTCGTCTGCGGTGGTCCGCTGCGCAAGGTGTTCTCGCCGGTGGGTGTGGTGCTCAAGGGATCCGGGTTCTACCGCACCGACAGCAGGACGGCGGGCAACGGCAAGGGCAAGACCAAGAAGACCGCAGATGCCGCGGCCGCCTCGAGCTCGTCCACCTCCGGCGGCTCAGAGTCCTCGACATCGACATCGAGCTCGAGCTCCGATGCGAGCTCGACCTCGTCCTCGTCGTCGGGCCGCGGCACCGCCAAGTCGGCCTGAGGAGCCGGTGACCCCAGGCGGCGACGGCCGAGCCGACGTCGGCGTCCTCGGCGGCTCGGGCTTCTACCAGTTCCTCGACCACGTCACCGAGGTCGAGATCGACACGCCGTTCGGGTCGCCGTCGGCCGCCGTCGCCATCGGCCGCCTCGGCGCGGCGCGGGTGGCGTTCCTGCCCCGACACGGCCGCCGGCACGACACGCCACCTCACCGGGTCAACTACCGGGCCAACGTCTGGGCCATGAGGGAGTTGGGCGTCGGCGCCATCGTCGGGTCGTTCGCCGCCGGGTCGCTCCGACCCGACATCCACCCGGGCGAGTTCGTCGTGGTCGACCAGCTCGTCGACCGGACATGGGGCCGGCCCGACACGTTCTTCGACGGTCCCGAGGTCCGGCACGTCAGCTTCGCCGACCCCTACGACGAGCGGCTGCGCCGGGTGTTGATCGACGCCGGCCGGGCCGAGGGGATCACGGTCCACGACCGGGGCACGGTGGTCGTCATCGCCGGACCCAGGTTCGCGACCAGGGCCGAGTCCCGGTGGTACCAGGCCCAGGGCTGGGAGGTGATCTCGATGACCCAGTATCCCGAGGCGGTGCTGCCCAAGGAGCTCGAGATCCCGTACGCGGCCGTCGCCCTCATCACCGACTACGACACCGGTGTCGAGGGCGTCGACGAGATCGGGCCGGTCACCATGGACGCCGTGCTCGAGGTGATGGCCAGAAACGTCGACACCGTCCGCCGCCTCCTGGTCGCCGCCGTTCCCCGCATCGCGTAGGGGTCGCTAGGGTCGCCCCCATGTCAGGATTCGATGCCGCCACCGCCGCGGTCGAGGGGGCCCTCGCCGCCGGCGCCCGCTATGCCGACGCCCGCGTGATGTACCACCGCAGCGAGTCGATGTCGGCCAGGAACGGCGACATCGAGGCCCTCACCGAAAGCGAGGACGAGGGCCTCGGCGTGCGGGCCCTCGTCGGGTCCTCGTGGGGCTTCTTCGCCGGGCCCGACCTGGGCGACGCCGCCGTGCGACGGGCCGGGCAGCGGGCGGCCGAGATCGCGTTCGCCAGCGCCACGGTGCCCGGCCCCGAGGTGGAGCTGGTGACGTCGTCGCCGGCCACGGCCTCGTGGGCCAACCCGTGCGAGATCGACCCGCTCGAGGTTCCCTTGTCCGAGAAGGGCGACCTGTTGGTCGAGGTCACCAAGCTGATGACCGACGGCGGCGCCGACATCGCCGAGGCCAGCTACAGCGTCTGGGACACCAAGAAATGGCTGGTGTCGAGCGAGGGCCACCGCATCGACCAGCACGTCAGGGAGTGCGGGGCCCGCAGCTCGGCCACGGTGGTGGGCGACGGCGAGACCCAACGCAGGAGCTGGCCGAACTCGTTCGGCGACTACGGCACCCAGGGGTGGGAGCTGGTCCGTTCCTTCGACCTGGCCGCCAACGCACCCCGCATGGCCGAGGAGGCGCGGGCGCTGCTCACCGCACCCGTGTGCCCTGAGGGCGTCACCACGCTGATCCTCGACGGCGACCAGCTCATGCTCCAGATCCACGAGTCGGTGGGCCACGCCATCGAGCTCGACCGCATCCTCGGGTGGGAGGCGGCCTTCGCCGGCACCAGCTGGCTCGAGCTGCCGAAGCTGGGATCGCTGCGCTACGGCTCGGAGCTGATGAACATCACCGCCGACCCGACCCTGCCCGGCTGCCTCGGCTCGTTCGGGTTCGACGACGAGGGCACGCCCGCGGTCCGCCGCGACATCGTCCGCGAAGGCAACTGGGTCGGGGTGCTCGCCGGACGCGACTCGGCCGCGGTCGCAGGCCTGGACTACGGCGGCTCGATGCGAGCCGACGGCTGGCAGCGGCTCCCGATGGTGAGGATGACCAACGTCGGCCTACTCCCCGGCGAGCGGTCGCTCGAGGAGATGATCGCCTCGACCGACGAGGGCGTCTACATGGCCACCAACCGTTCGTGGTCGATCGACGACAAGCGGCTGAACTTCCAGTTCGGGTGCGAGATCGCCTGGGAGATCAAGAACGGGGTCAGGGGCCGCATGCTCCGCAACCCCACCTACACGGGCATCGGCCCCACCTTCTGGCAGTCGATGGACATGATCGGCAACGAGTCGGAGTGGCGGCTCTGGGGCACGCCGAACTGCGGCAAGGGGCAGCCGATGCAGATCGGCCACACCGGACATCCGGCCGTTCCCGCCCGCTTCCAGAACGTCAGGGTGGGGGTGAGGGCATGACCGACCTCGGGGACCTGGGCGACCTGGGCGACCTCGGCGACCTCGGCGACCTGGCCGAGCAGACCATCGACCTGGTGCGGTCGGCCACGGCGGGCGAGGCCGAGACCGAGGTCACGGTCGAGACCACCACGCTGGCCCTGACCCGGTTCGCCAACTCCTTCATCCACCAGAACGTGGCCGACACCACGACGTCGGTGCGGCTGCGGCTGCACCTCGACGGCCGGACCGCGACCGGTGCCACCACCCGGGTGGCCGGCGGCGACGGCCTGGCCCGCCTGGTCGAGCGGACGGTGGCCGCGGCGCGGGTCCAACCCGTCGACCCGGGTTGGGCCGGCCTCTCCTCCCCGGCCCCGGCGGTGTCGTCAGGGAACGTCGACCAGGCCACGGCCGAAGCGTCGCCCGCCCAGCGGGCCGAGGTCGTCCGGGCGTTCGTCGACGCCACCGAAGGACTGGAAGCCGCCGGCTACTGCCGGACGACCCACGTCGTCGCGGTGTATGCCAACTCGGCCGGACAGCACCTGTCGGGCGCAACGACGGGCGCGGCGGCCGACGGCATCGCCCGCACGGGGACGTCCGACGGTTCGGCCCACGCCATGTCGGTGCGGCTGGGCGACGTCGACGGCACTGCCCTTGGCGCCCAAGCGGCCGCGAAGGCCCGCACCGGCACCGATCCGATCGAGCTGGCGCCGGGCGAGTACGAGGTCGTCCTCGAGCCGTTCGCCGCCGTCGACATTCTCTTGTGGATGGCGCTGTACGGGCTCAACGGCCGGGCGGTCAACGAGGGCAGGTCGTTCGTCCGGACCGGCGAGCAGCAGTTCGACGACACGGTCACGATCGTCGACGAGCCGATCGCGGCGGACGCCACCGGGCTGCCGTTCGACATCGAGGGCACTCCCAAGCGGCGGTTCGTCTTCGTCGAGCACGGCGTCACCCGGGCGGTCGCGCACGACCGGCGCACGGCCAAGGAGGCCGGGGCGGCCGGGGCGGCCGGGGCGGCGGTCGAGAGCACCGGCCACGCCGTCCCCGGTGGTGAGGCGTTTGGCGCGGCGCCGATCAACCTCCTGCTCGAGCCCGCCTCGGGCCGAGTCACGATCGACGACCTCGTGGCCGAGGTCGAGCGAGGCATCCTCGTCACCGACTTCAACTACACCCGCGTGCTCGACCCGGGACCGCTGGTCGTCACCGGGCTCACCCGCAACGGCGTCTGGCTCGTCGAAGGCGGCAAGATCGCCAGAGCGGTGAAGGACTTCCGCTACACCCAGTCGTACCCGCGGGCGCTGGCCCCCGGCGCGGTGTTGGGTCGGACGAGCCGAGCCGAGTTCGTGCCCACCGAGGTCGACGGGTTGGCCTACGCGGCACCGGCTCTCCGCCTGGCGTCGTGGCGCTTCACCGGCGGCGCGTCCGGTTAGCGGTAGTGTCGGCGCGGGTCACCGCTTCCCCCAGGAGCCGTCTTCTCTGGAGGAACGCGCCATGTCATGGCTGCTTGGTGCCCGGGCCCGGGCCCGCCGGTTGCGCCGCCGACCGGCCCTGCGCTGGCTGCTCGTCGTCGGGCTCGCCCTGCTGACCGGGCTGTTCACCACTCGCGTCGTCGACTCGGCCCGTTCGGCCCGGGCGCGGTGGGGTGCCGGCCACGCGGTGGTGGTGATGACCGGGTCGGTGGCCGCCGGCGACGCGATCGAGGTCGACGACGTCGAGGTCGTGTCGTTGCCGGCGGCCGTCGTCCCCGACGACGCGATGACGGAGCCGCCGATCGGGCGGGAGGCGGTGACCGACCTGTTCCCGGGCGAGGTGCTGCTGGCGGGCCGGGTCGCGCCCGGGGGCAGACACGGCGCCGCCGCCCTGCTGCCACCGGGCACCCGGGCCCTGGCCGTCCCCAGCGGTCCGGGAACGCCGCCCTTGCGGGTCGGTGACACGGTCGACGTGCTGGCCACGTTCGACCCGTTCCTGTTCGACCCCAGCGGTGAGCGCGCCGCTCCCTTGGCGTCGGCCGGCGGTCCGGTCGTCTCGGGTGCGCTGGTGGTCGACGTGTCCGAGGGGGCGACCACGGTGGCCGTGGCCGCGGCCGACGCCCCACAGGTGGCCTTCGCCCTGGCCCAGGGGGCGGTCACGTTGGCGCTGGCCGGATGACGGAAGGGCTAGGACTTCTCTGTCGCGGTGGCGTTGAACTTTTCGGCAAGTTTGATGAGCGCGAGTATGGCTACTGAGAAGGATCTCCGTACAACCCCACCTGGACTTACGACCTCACGGCGCCAGGACCGGCGAGTGGTCAGCCTTCTGCGAGAAGAGCGCAGTCGTTCCTGTGCTCGACTCGCGCGCCCGAGGGCGGGCTTTGCCCGCCCGACAACCTCACGGCAATGGCGGTCGCGCTGGGGGGAGGCCGGGAGGGGGGCCCGCCCCCTCCCGCTAACCGACCGTCGAGGATCGACCAAGCGGTCGCCGAGTCTAGAGTCGCCGGGATGAGGCTCGTCCGGCGTCTGCTGTTGGCCCTGGGGCTGGCCGGCATCGTCGCCGCCCTGGTTCGGCTCCGCGGGTCGGGCGGCACCCCGCCCCAGGAGGGCGGCTGGCGGGAGCTGAGCGGCCCCGACCTGCGGTGAGGGTCGCCGTCGTCGGCGTCGGCGCGGCCGGCGCTCGGGCCGCCCGGCAGCTCGCTTCCACCGACGAGGTCACCGAGGTGCTCGTGGCCGACACGGACGCCGCTCGGGCGGAGTCGGTCGCGACCTCGCTCGGCCCGATGTCGTCAGCGGTGAGGGTCGACGCGGGCGAGGTGCTCCGGCGGGGTTGTGACGCGGTCGTGTTGGCCGGCCCGCCCGGCACCCACGGTGCTTCGGCCCGGCACTTCCTTGGCGGCGGGCTCCACGTGGTGTCGACGTCGGCGTCGATCGCCGACGTCGAGGCGCTGCTCGAGCTCGATCACGAGGCGATCGAGCGCCGCCGGTCGGTGGTGGCGGGTGCCGGCTTCTCGCCCGGTCTCAGCTGCGTGCTGGCCCGTCATCTGGCTGGGCTCTTCGACCGACCGTTGGAGGTCCATGTGGCCAGGACCGGACACGGCGGTCCGGCGTGCGCCCGCCAGGCCCAGGCCGCCTTGGCCGGCCGGGCCGTCGAGTGGCGAGACGGGGCGTGGCTCGAGCGCCGAGCCGGGTCTGGGCGGGAGCTCGAGTGGTTCCCCGACCCGATGGGCGGGCTCGACTGCTACCGCGCCGCGGTGGCCGATCCGGTGCTGCTGACCCGGACGGTGCCCGGCGTCGAGCGGGTCACGGCCCGCATCTCGGCCGGCGCTCTCGATCGGGTCGCGGCCCGGCTTCGTGTCCGCTCCGGTCCGCGCCTGCGCCTGCGCCGCCCGCCGGCCGATGGGGGACTGGGGGCGCTGAGGATCGAGGTCAGGGGCCGGCAGGCCGGGGCCAGTGAGGTCATGGTGTACGGCGCCATCGATCGGCCGGCCGTGGCCGCCGGCACGTGTGCCGCGGTGGCGTGTGTCTGGGCCGTCAGCGGCCGCCTCGAACGCTTCGGGGCCGGCGGGCTGGGCGAGCTGGCCGATCCGGTCCCTGTGCTCGTCGAGCTGGCCCGTCGGGGGGTCAAGGCCGCCGCGTTCACCGGTGCGGGTGCCGCCGGCGCCGGTGCCGCCAGCCGGGCCTGAGCCTCCCTTACGTGCGGATCATCGTCGTGTGGGCTGGGTCGGCGACGGTGTCGGTCCGGTCGTCCGGCTCGGCCAGGCGGCGGCGCCAGGTGCTGGCCCGGCCGATGGCGGTGGCGTAGGTGGCCCGGCGGCGGGCGATCCGCCCGGGGCCCGTGGCCGAGGTGTCGGCCGCAACTCGGTACTGCGCCTCGATGCCGTCCCGCAGCATGGCCAGAGCCTCGGTGCGGAGCTGCGACACCCTGGACTCGGTGACGTCGAGGTCGCCGGCGAGCTGTCGGGACGACCGGCCCTCGATGAAGTAGCCGACCACCACGGCCCGGTGCCGCTCGGGCAGGAGGTGGATCGCGTCGCGCAGGTAGCCCATGAGCTCCCGTGTCTCGATGGCGTCGCCGGGCTCCGCCGCGGTGCGGTCGGCGAGCACCTCGCCAATGCTGTGCCCGCCGGCGCCAGACGAGAGGTGATCGAGTGCCAGCACGACGGATCGGGCGACGTTGGCCCGCACCTCGGCGACGTCGGCCGGCGAGACGGCGAGCGCCGCCGCCAACTCGTCGTTCGAGGGGACATGACCGCGCCGGCCGGCGAGGGCATGCTCTGCTTGGGTCAGCTCGCGGGCCGATGTCCGCACCGACCGGGGCGCCCAGTCGCCGGCCCGCACGGTGTCGAGCATCGCCCCTCGTATGCGGGCCGCGGCGAAGCGGTGGAACGGGACGCCGCGCGACCCGTCGAAGCGACGGGCCGCCTCGACCAGGCCCAGGTCACCGGCCCGCGCCAGTTCGGCCCGGTCGACGTGACGCGGGAAGCGCACCGCCACCTGGGCAACGATCCGGCGCACGAGGTCCAGATGCTGCTCGATGAGTTCGCTCGGCTCCACCGTCCGCCCCCCGGGCCCGTGCCAGGCCCGAACGGATCACTTGTACGGGGCGCCGACGTTCCCGGCCAGAGCCGATCGACTCATTTTCGCTGCTCGCGGGGACCCCCACGGGCCAAGATGGCGGGCGTGATCGTCGACTGCGCCGTCTACGCCAACGGCGTCCGCCGGGCCGGCGTGGTCGACCTCGACCATGCCCTCGAGAGCGTCAAGGACCCGGACGCCTTCGTGTGGATCGGCGTGTTCGAGCCCGAAGCCGAGGAGTTCAAGGCCGTCGCCAAGGAGTTCTACCTGCACGAGCTGGCCGTCGAGGATGCGATCCGGGCCCACCAGCGCCCCAAGCTCGAGGTCTACGGCGACTCGCTGTTCTGCGTGCTCAAGACGGCCCGCTACCTCGACGACACCGAATCGGTCGAGTTCGGCGAGCTCCAGATCTTCGTCGGTCACGACTTCGTGGTCGCCGTGCGCCATGGCCACGCCAGCCCGCTGAGCGAGGTCCGCCGCACGCTCGAACAGAAGCCGGAGCTGCTCAGGCACGGGCCGATCGCCGTGCTCCACGCCATCGTCGATCGAGTGGTCGACGACTACGAGCCGGTGATCGACGGCATCGACAACGATGTCAGCGAGATCGAGGCCGACGTGTTCACCGACGAGAACCAGAACCCGGCCGAACGCATCTACAAGCTCAAGCGAGAGGTGCTCGAGTTCCTCAGGCACACCAAACCCTTCGGCGACGCCCTCCGCCGGCTGGCGATGTGCTCGGTCCCGCATTCGCACCCGGAGCTGGCCAACTATTTCCGAGACGTCGAGGACCACATGCTCAGGGTGGTGAGCGAGCTCGAGAACCTGCGCGACCTGCTCACCGACGCGGTCAACGCCAACCTGGCCCAGGTCGGCGTGCGGCAGAACGAGGACATGCGCCAGATCTCGGCCTGGGTGGCGATCGCCGCGGTCCCGACGGTTGCGGGCGCCATCTATGGGATGAACTTCGACTACATGCCGGAGCTCGACCATCCGCTCGGGTACCCGGCGGTCATCATCGTGACCGCCCTCGTCTGCCTGCTCCTCTACCGGAAGTTCAAGTCGGTCGGGTGGCTCTGAGCGTCAGCCCTGGGCCAGTTCAACGAGCCCGTCGAGCTGATCGGTGGTCAGCTCGCCACTGGTGCGGGCCACGACCCGGCCATTGGCGTCGAGCGCGACGAAGAACGGGTAGGCGCTGAGCCCGGCGGCGGTCGCGGCCGAGTTGTCCGGGTCGACCAGCGTTGGGGCCGTCCAGCCATTGGCGGCCAGCCAGGCGCTGGACGGGTGGTTGGGCCGGCTCGGGTCGATCGACGTCGACACCGTGACCAGCTCGACGTCGTCGGGCAGGTTGCCGGCGTCGACCCACTCCTGCACCACCGGGACCTCGCGCTGGCAGTGCGAGCACCAGTGGGCGACGAACAGCACCAGCGTCGGCTGCTCCCCGCGGGCGATCGTCAACGGCTCGCCGTCGAGGCCGGTGCCGGTCAGCGTCGGGAACGCGAGACCCAAGGCGGCGTCGTCCTCGGTCGACTCGAACTGGGGGAGAGCCTCGCCGGTGACCTCGACCGGCCCGGCGGACTCCTCGACCGGCGTCCCGCCGCCGCCGGCCGTGTCGACGTCGTCACCCGACAGGGCGACGAACACGACGACCGCGACGCCGAGCGCGACGACCAGGCCGATCACCACGGGCCACACGGGAAACCCGCCCTTCGGCGGCGGGGTGGCGGGGCCGCGCCGTTTGGCGGCGGGCTTGCGGGGCCGTGGTCGACGTTTGGGCGGAGCGGTCCGGGCCATCGGGTCACGCGTCCTCGGCGTAGGCGAGCAAAACGAGGATAAGGGCAAAGCCGCTCAGCGCCATGGTCGGGATGGTGAGGTAGCCGAGAGGTTCGACCCAGATGATCGAGCACGGGTTGGTCGGATCGCAGCTTCCCGCCTCGAGGTTCGGGAACCGCTCGACCAGCATGTGGTACACGGCGATGAGCCCGCCGGCCGCGGCCAGCGGGGCCCCGTACCAGCGCACGCCGGCGTCGCCGCGCCAGGCCGCGATCGGCAGGATGACGGCGAGCGGGTACATGGCGATGCGCTGGTACCAGCACAGCCGGCAGGGCGGGAACCCGGCCACTTCCGAGTAGTAGAGGCTGCCGGTCAGGCAGACGACGGCCACCGCCGCGGCCAGGCCGACGGCCCGAGGTCCGATCTCGGCCCGGACCCGTTCATAGGCGGGCCGGGCGCCGGGCGTCAGGCGGGCGGCCAGGGCCAGCCCGGCCAGCCCGACCACCGCGACCTGGGCGATCACTGCCAGCAGGCCGAAGAAGAGGCTGAAGGCGTCGACCGCCGACATCGTCACCTCGTGAGGAGGTCGAGCAGCTCGTCGTGGACGCCGCCGTTGCTGGCCAGGCCCGAGCCCCCATCGATCCGTGTGACCCCGCTGAAGTCGGTGAAGCGGCCGCCCGCCTCGGCCATGATCACCGGCATCGGGGCCAGGTCCCACGGCGCAACGACCGGGTCGACCATGGCCTCCACCCGACCGGTCGCCACCAGCGCGTAGCCGTAGCCGTCGCCCCATGTGCGGGTGACGGCCCCGGCCGCCCGGATGGCCCGCAGCGGCCGTTCGGGCCAGTCATCGAAGGCGCTGCTCATGATGTAGGCGCCGTCGAGCGTCGCCCGCTGGTTGGCTCGGGCCGGCTCGTCGTTGACGAAGCACCCGCGCCCGCGCCCGGCCCACACCGTCTCGCCCAGCGCGGGAAGGTGGATGACACCGACCGCCGGGCCGTCCTCGTCCTCGACCGCGAGCAGGGTCGCGTACAGCGGCACGCCGTGGGTGAAGGCCTTCGTACCGTCGATGGGATCGACGATCCAGCGGCGGCCGCTGGTGCCGGGACGATCGGTCTCCTCCTCGCCAACCACCGCATCGTCAGGAAAGTTGGCCTCGAGCCAGCTCCGCACGATGCGCTCGGCGGCCCGGTCGGCGTCGGTCACCGGGGTGCCGTCGGCCTTGGTGTGCACGCCAAGCCCTGGTGAACGGAACCACCGCATCGTGGCATCGCCCGCCTCGCGGGCCAAGGTGACCGCCGCGTCAAGCAGGTGGGGGTCGGCGGCGGCCACGGGCGGATCATGCCACCGGTCAGCAGGGTTCCTGCGCCAGCAGGCGCTCGAGGGCGGCCACCCCGTGCTCGAGGGCAGCCCGGTCCCTCGCGGGCAGACGGTCGAGGTCGACGTCGAGGCGACGCAGGCGTTGGCGCCGGGCGGCGGTGAGGACGCGCCGGCCCCTCGCCGTCGCCCGCACCACGACCGTCCTTCCGTCGGACGCCGACGGATCGCGCCGACGCCCGACCAGGTCGGCTTGCTCGAGTCCCTTCACGGTCGAGGTGATGGTTGACGGGCTGACCCGTTCGGCCCGGGCCAGCTCGGTCATGGTCAGCGGCCCGCCGTACACGATGACCGAGAGGGCCGAGAGGCGGGCGGGCGACAGCCCACTGTCGGCGTCGGCCACCGCCAGGCGCCGGAGGAGATGGATGGCGGCCGAGTGCAACCGGTCGGCCAAAGGGTCTTGACTGGGCATGATGGGTACGCCAGACTCCTTTGATCATCGAAGCTTCGACCGTCGAAGCTCGGAGGAGCATAATGGACCTGTTCGCCGCCATCGCGGCCGGCGACGCCGACGCGGTTGACGAGCTGGTCGCCGGCGATCCGACCCTGGCTCGAGCGAAAAACGATCGAGGGGTGTCGGCCGTGCTCTGGGGCCTGTACGTCGGCCAGCGCGACATCGCCGTGCGGTTGGCGGCGGTGACCGCCGACGACCCGATCGATGTACACGAGGCGGCTGCCATCGACCGGGTCGACGAGCTGGGCCGACTGCTCGAAGCCGAGCCAGCACGGGTCGCGACCCGATCGGCCGACGGGTTCACGCCGCTGCACCTGGCTGCGTTCTTCGGAGCTCCCGGTGCGGTGCGGGTCCTTCTCGACCATGGCGCCGATGTCGAGGCCGTCGCCGAGAACGAGATGGTCGTGCGACCGCTGCATTCGGCCGCCGCTGGCGGCCACGGCCAGATCGTCGCCCTGCTCCTCGAGCACGGCGCCGACCCCAACGCCACCCAACAGCATGGGTTCACCCCGCTCCACACAGCCATGGCGCTCGACGATTCGTCGATGGTCTCGATGCTGATCGCGGCCGGCGCCGATCCCTCGGTGCCGAAACCGGATCCTCTCAGTTGAACGAGCGGTGCGGTCCCGACTCGAACGCCGAGGGCGGCGGTGGGAGCGGGGGGCCGGGCGGGGGCGGTGGCTCGCTGCGCCGCCCGAACAACAGCTCGGAGATCTCGCCGAAGAGCTGGTCCGGGCGTGGGACGTAGTCGATGCGGCTGAGGGCCTGGTCCTGCCCGGCCGACTCGAGCACGAACGTGCCGTAGCCGAACAGCACGCCGATCGTCGACCGGTGGTAGCTCATGTCGGTCAGCTTCGTCATCGGCATCATCGCCACCCTGCGGGCGACGATCCCCGAGACCAGCATGATCCTGCGGTCGGTGACGATGAACCGGTCGACGTACCATCGGACGAGCTTCCAGAGCAGCCACAGGTGGGCGACGATCATCGCCACCACCACGACGGCCTGGGTCAGGGCCACCACGGTCGAGGCGTACAGATAGCCGCCCAAGAGGAGCACGAGAAACGACTTGGCCAGCGCCCCGAGCAGCACCGCCGGGTGCTGGCGGACGACCACCACCCGGCGTTCGCTGGTGAGGAGGTAGCGCCGGCCCGGCTCGCGGTTGCCGCGCATGGTCAGAGCAGGTTGCGGACGAACTCGAGCAGCTGCCCGAGTGCATTGCCGAGCCCGTCGACCAGGCTGCGCACGAGCTCGGCCGCGTCCTGCGGAGCCGACAGCAGGTAGAAGAGCGCGAACGCGGACACGGCCGCGATCGCGAACTTCTTGCCCATCGACGGTCCGTTGTAACACTTGACACCCGCCGGATCGGGGATCCTCGATCGGCCGCGGCGGCAGGGGCGACACCGAGGATCGCGGGCGGCTTTCTAGACTGGTTGGTCGCATGCCCCAGCACCGCAAGCAGCAGCCGCGCGTTCCGCCGATCGTCGTCGTCCTGGCGGTGGTGGCCGTGGCCGCCTCGGTCACCTACTTCGTGACCGGCCGGCTGGGCGGCGACGGCGATGGCGATCGGGCCACCGACGTGAATCCCGGTGCCAGCCCGCAGGTTGATGAGGACGACGAGGCGACCACGACGGCCGAGGAGACCACCACGACGACGCCTCCCTTCGACGGCTGGGTCGACCCGGCGTCGTCGGGCCAGCCCTACGGCGATCAGGTGCAGGGCATCATCACGTTCCGGGGCAACCCGACCCGGTCGTACTACGGCGAGGGACCGGTGCCCCGGGCCCCGCAGGTGGCGTGGACGTTCCCCGACTCGGCCATGTGCGCCCAGTCGAGCGAGGGCAGCGAGACCCGGACCTGGTGCGGCACGGGCTGGACCGGACAGCCGTCGGTCTTCGAGCGCGACGGTCGGACGTGGGTGGTCTTCGGCGCCTACGACCGCAACGTCCACTTCGTCGATGCCGCCACCGGACAGCGGATCATCGAGGACTTCCCGACGGGCGACATCATCAAGGGCTCGGTCACCGTCGATGCCGACGCCTTCCCCCTGGTCTACACGGGTTCACGTGACAACTACCTGAGGGTGATCGCCTTCGACCGGCCGGTGCCGACCGAGCTGTGGCGGATCTCGGCCGACGCCGTGTCGCCGACGATGTGGAACGACGACTGGGATGGTTCGCCGTTGATGATCGGCGACTACCTGTTCGAGGGGGGCGAGAACAGCCAGTTCCACATCATCAAGCTGAACCGGTCGTACGGTGCCGACGGCCTGGTGCAGGTGAACCCTGAGCTCGTCTTCAACACGCCCGGCTGGGACCAGGAGCTGCTGGGCGCCGTCGGCGACCGGATGGTCTCGATCGAGAACTCGGTCGCCATCTCGGGCAACACCGTGTACTTCACCAACTCCGGCGGCCTGGTGCAGGGCTGGGACCTCAGCGGCGTCGAGGGCGGCCAGCCGCCGACCCAGGTGTTCCGGTTCTGGAGCGGCGACGACACCGACGCGTCGATCGTGATCGACGACGAGGGCTTCCTGTACGTGGCCTCAGAGTACGAGCGGGGGAATGCCCGCTCGCAGGAGCTCGGCCAGCTCATGAAGCTCGACCCGCGCAACCCGGCCAACCCGCTGGTCTGGTCGGTGTTCGACAACGACGTCCGCCCCGGTGGCATGTGGGCCACGCCCGCCATCTACGAGGACGTGGTGATCGCGGCCACCAATCGAGGCGAGGTGCTGGGGGTCGATCGGGCCACCGGCGCCGTCCGCTGGCGCAAGTCGTTGCCCGGTCCGACGTGGCAGTCCCCGGTTGTCGTCGACGATGTCCTCGTCCAGGGCGACTGTGCCGGCGTCCTCCATGCCTTCGACCTGTCGAACACCGCCGTCGACCCTCCCGAGATCTGGCAGCTCGAGCTCGGGGGGTGCATCGAGTCGACCCCGGCGGTGTGGCGGGGCGGCATCTACGTCGGCACCAGATCGGGCCGTTTCTTCGCCGTCACCGACGGCCCGCCGTAGCTCGGTCGGCCGGTTGATCCCTTGTTTTTGCGCTTGACCACCGTGGCGGTGGTCGGGCGCGAAAACCTCAGCACAGGAGCGACCTCAGTGTCGCCTTCACCGCTAGCGTTGGACGGCCCGGGGGCGTAGCTCAGTTGGCGAGAGCGACGGCTTTGCAAGCCGTAGGTCGTGGGTTCGAGTCCCATCGCCTCCACCACTGAAGTCGCAGGTCACGCCGTTGCCGCCCCAGGCCGCAGCTCCACGACCCCGTCGCCGTGACACGGCTGTGACACACGAGCCGCCGTATCGAGGCGATCGGCCACGCCATCCAGCTCGTCATCGAACAGGTGCCCGTACCGGTCGAGCGTCATCGCCGCCGAGGCATGCCCCAGCATTCTCTGGACGCTCTTGATGGAAGCGCCGGCCGCGATCGCCAGCGACGCAGCCGTGTGTCGCAGCTCGTGCGGATGCAACCCGACGTACCGTGGCCGCTCCGTGTCCTCGGCCTCAACCAGCTTCCCGAGACCGACCGCAACGCACGCCCGGTCCCAACATCCTCGACGGAAATTCCCAACCCGCAGAACGCCGGCGCGAGGTGACGTGAACACCAGGTCATCCGGTCCCTTGCCAACGACCTCCGAGGCCAGCAGCTCGCGGAGGAACCTCGGCACCGGCACGGACCGTTCCTGATGAGTCTTGGGTGGCCCGAACACGGCCTTGCCGTGAACCTCAACCATGGTCTCGGCCACGATCAATCTTCCCCGCAGGAGATCGACCCTCCGGACCCGCAGGCCCGCCACCTCGCCCCATCGAAGGCCGCAGTACGCCAACGTGAGGATCAACGCCTTGTAGCCGCCGCAGGCGTCCGCCAGCTCCGCGACCTGGCCGTGAGTCAGGTACCGCTGCTCAGTCTTCCCCAGCCGGGGGAGCCGCACCCCGACGGCCGGGTTCCGTGCCAACCGGTTGTCCGCAACCGCGAAATCCAGCATCGCCTCAGGACGGTGGGTCGGAATGAGCTATGACGGCCTCGTGGTCACCGGATGGGGAGCCATGGCCCGTACCGAGGACGAAGTGCAACGAGTCATGCAGGACTTGAGCGACAACCAAGGAGCCTCAAGTGGACGAGATCGTTGACGTAAGCATCACCGCCGCCGACCCCGAATGGCTCGCCGAATTCACCCGCCAGCTCGTCAACGACCGATTGGCCGCCTGCGGGAACATCATCCCCCGCATTCGCTCGATCTACCGGTGGGAGGGAACGATCGAGGATGAAACCGAGGCGCTGGTTGTGCTTCACACCCGCCGCTCCCTCGTCCCCAAGATCATCGACCGCGCCGACAAGGAGCACCCGTACGACACGCCTCAGGTGATCGCCGTCCCGGTCGTCGGCGTGAACCCCGTCTACCGCGACTGGGTCTTGAGCGAAACCATCGCTGACTGATCACACGAGATCGTCATGCTCCCGACCGCTCCCCCGGCGCTGTTGAGCGCCACGTCGGCGGCAACCGGTTCCATGCCAGACGCCAGATCGACTACGTCCACTCAGCGCTGCCGAATCTGCCTCTACAGGGTCAAGGGCGCCGGCGAAGCCGGCGCCACCGGCCTGCGGGCGGCGCTTGACGCGCCGTCCTCGGCCGGGCTACACGCACCGCGTCACCATCTCAAAGACCGACGTGCAGCAGTTGGCCCACACCGGACCCGACCCCTTCAAGTTAAGCGGCGGACAATCGCGGCGGCGACCGATGATATATCAACACCCTCTTGCACCAACACATGTATCTCGTCGTCCCGCCGAACGTAGGTCCAATAAACTTCATCGGACAAAGAGTCACGAATGACCACAAGCACATCATCGCGGCGATCCCAGGGCGCTCGAAGAGGATCCTGCAATGCAATGACCACTGTCCGCGGAAACCTGACTCCGTTGTATCGGCCTGAAACCTCGCAATCTTCACGAGAAGGTCATCCCGGTCAATGTGAGCGTCGATCGCAACGATTCGCGAAGTCAATGATCGCGGATCCAAGAGGGCGGCCACGAAAATGTCGAGTGCATCAACCTTGTGTTCTCTCGGCACAGCGGCGAGGACTTCCGCTCGGCCCTGAATCTGGTCCGAGGCACCATACCGATAAATTTCAGTCCGATCCGACGAAACCGTTGCGATTCGGATGCTCGGCGGAGCATCGATCCGTAACATCGGAGTGATCGCGGACGTGAGGGCTTCAGCTGAGATACTGAGTTCCCCCAACACCTCGCTCAAGCTCGCCGACCCAAGAGCAGCGTACACAAGATGCGCCTCCGATAAGGGTTGCGCATCATACTTCGCGGCCGCCGCAATTGCATCCTGCACCAGTGCTAACGGTATCGTTACCAACTCTCCACTTATTATCTGCGAGATACGCCTCCTTCATCCATCAGCGCAACCCACGACGCCAGGACTCAACTCGGGACCTCAGGCAACGACTGAGTAACTGATGGGACCGGGACTGGCGGCTCTCCTGCCGCGCAATGAGCACCACAGAGGTACGTAGCGCCGGACCACCACCAGCCGCCAAGCCAGAAGCCTCCAGTCCATCGGTATCCCGATGACCAGCTACCATACCAGTAGGTCGGTGTCCGTACTCCCCAGCGATATGTTGGCGCGAAGTCATCTGTCCACGAGCTGTTGTATCTCCAACCAGTATTGCCAATTAGGGTCCAGTAGGAGCCGTTCCACATGTATGTATATGAGTAACTCGCTAGCCAGCCCGGTGGCTGGTTGAATCTTGTGTGGACGTCTGCTCCTGATGAGACGCGGTCGGGTCCCCCAAAAGTCTCGATCCTGCCGACGACGACAGCCGAGTAACCCGCCCAGGCAACGCTCGCGACACTATGACTTTCATTGTCCTGATCTGCTCCTGGACAATCAGTCGGAACCCAGTCCAAGCCTTCAAGATACTCGAAGAAAACAGCGACCCAGCACTCAACTCCATCTGGCCCCGCGACCGCTGCCACCTGTCCGGGAAATGATGGTTCCCACGATGGATAATCCGCTGCGGCGGGAGAAGCGGGGCACCACTAACGAAAGAACTCCTAACACTGCCACAGCAAAGATCATCGCCACGCGCTTTGACATGTCATCACAACCCTCTCACCCCACCCAGGATTCAGAGTAAGCTGGCGCGGGCGATGAAACAAGTGGCATCGGCTGACCAAGTGTCGGCCGTCAATGCGCCTGCGTCCAGGTCGGCACCGCCTATTCTCACCCACCGGTCAATCCACGGCGGAACTGAGCGCGCCGCCCCTCGCCACCCCACCCGAGAAACGACCGATGACCAGCTAGCTTGCCTGGTCAGGAGCGGTGGTCGGGACCGGTGTCGAACCCGGTGACCTTCCCAATCCAAGGCGAAGGCCATCCGTCCTGGCACCGGCCGCCACGGACACACCGGGGACACAAGACAGCGAGAAAGAATGAGCACCGGTGGTCATTGGCCAGCACAAGACCCGCAGGTCGGAGGCCATTCCCCGACCCAAGAGCAGGCGGTCGACTGGCGTTGAACGGCTTTGCAAGCCGTAGGTCGTGGGTTCGAGTCCCATCGCCTCCACCACTGAAGTCGCTGGTCACGAGCCCGTCTGAGTACCTTTGACGGCGTGACGTCGAGCGTGACCGCCCGGACCTGGTTCGCGGTCACCGCGCTGGTCGTGCTGATCGGGCTCGTCATCCAGGTTCCGGTCGCCATGGACTACGAGCAGAGCTTCTTCAGCGGCCGGCTCGACAGGGCGCTCAACGTGTTGGCGTTCTTCACGATCCAGTCGAACATCATCGTCGGCGTGACGTCGCTCGTGCTCGCCCTGGGCCGGGTGCCGACCTCGACGCTGTTCCGGGTGTTCCGCCTCACGGGTGTGATCGCGATCTCGCTCACGTTCATCGTGTTCCACCTCGCGTTGGGTGAGTTGCAGGATCTGACCGGGCAGGCGGCGGTGGCCGACTTCCTGCTCCACACCGCGTCGCCCATCGTGTGCGTGGTGGGCTGGCTCGTGTTCGGCCCCAGGGGTCAGACCCCGCCACCGGTCGTGGCCCTGACGTTGGTCTTCCCGGTGGCGTGGGGGGTCTTCACCCTGATTCGCGGTGAGATCATCGACTGGTACCCCTACCCGTTCATGGACCCATTCGAGCTCGGCTACGTGCGGGTCGCGATCAACCTCGCCCTCATCGCCGCCACGTTCGTCGTGCTCGCGTCCGCCGCCCATTGGCTGGACGGCCACCTCGGCCGGCGCGGCCGGACCCAGCCCGCGTCGGTCGGGGTCTGATCGGGGCGGCACGGGTGCGCCGCCAGCTGTCGCCGCTGGCCGTCGTCGCCCTGGTGGTGGCCGTGGCCGCGTCGGCCGCGCTCGTCGTCACCCGGTCGGAGCTGGACGAGGCTCGCCAACAGGCGGCGGCGGGCCGGCTCGGAGTCGCGGTCACCAAGGAAGTGCTCGTCCACCGGACGGCGTCGCTGTTGGCCACGACGACCGACCTTCAGTTCCGCAGCGTCGAGCGCGACCAGTTCCGCGCCGCCCTCGCCGGCACGCTGGCCGAGCTCGACCACGCCCAGCTGGCGGTGGTCGACGCTTCAGGGCAGATCCACACCCAGGGCCAGCACATCGAGATCCTGCGCACCTGCCTGGGCGGCGTGGATCGGGCGCTGAACGCATCGTCGGTCGACGACACCGCGGCCAGCGTGGCCGCCCTGCGTCAGGTGGGCGAGGCCTGTCGGGCGGCCGAGGCCATCACCGGCTCGGCCGAGTCGCAGTTCCCCTTCGACTTCGCCGACCCGTTCGTGCTCAGGGCGGGCGACCGTTACTACGGCTACGCCACCAACGCCGGCGGCGGCAACGTCCAGCTCATCGAGGCCGACGGCCTCGGCGCCTGGCGCTGGGTCGGGAACGCGCTGCCCGAGCTGCCCGCGTGGGCGTCGCCCAACCGCACGTGGGCGCCGTCGGTCCTGGCCGTCGCCGGGGGCTACGTCCTCTACTACACGGTCAGGGACACGGCCTCGGGCCGGCAGTGCATCTCGGTGGCGACGTCGTCATCGCCGGCCGGCCCGTTCGTCGACCGCTCGGCGGGACCGCTCGTCTGCCAGGCCGACATGAACGGCTCCATCGACCCGAGCCCGTTCGTCGACGCCAGCGGCCAGCCCTACCTCCTCTGGCGGTCGGACGCGGTGCCGGCCCGTTTGTGGGCCCAGGCGCTGACGCCGGACGGCACGGCGTTGACCGGCGCCGCAGCCCCGATGCTCGTGTCGGATCAGCGGTGGGAGCTCGGCGTGATCGAAGGGCCGGCGATGGTGCGGGCCGGCGCCGGTTACTACCTCTTCTACTCGGCCCGCTCGTGGAACTCGGCCCAGTACGCCATGGGCTACGCCACCTGCTCCGGCCCGTTGGGGCCGTGCACCCGGGTCACGACCGGTGGGCCGTTCTTCGGATCGCAACCGGGGATGATCGGTCCCGGCGGCCAGGAGTTCTTCACCGACGTCTCCGGCGAGCTGATGGTCGCGTTCCACGCCTGGCAGGAGGGCCAGGTCGGCTACCCGAACCGCCGGCGGCTCCACGTGCTGCGGGTGACGTTCCCCGGCGGGTCCCCGTCGTTCTCCCCCGTTGGCTGACCTCTACGGATGTGACGGCGCCGGCGGCGCCCCCGCCACCTCGAAGAACAGGTCGTCGGCGTAGCACCACCACCAGTCCTCACCCGGCTCGAACGACCGGACGAGCGGATGGCCCTCGGCCCTGAAGTGGCCGGTGGCGTTGCGACCCGGGGAACTGTCGCAACACCCGACGTGTCCGCACTCGAGGCACAGCCGGAGGTGGACCCACTGGATCCCCGTTGCCTCGCACTCAGAGCAGCCGGCGGGCGGGCGAGGCGTCGGCGCCGGGTCGGTGGACGCGTCGAGGTGGGTGCAGGTGTCGCCACGACGTGCACCCTGCGGGCGGGCGTCGGCGATGCGGCGCAGCCCTCAGCCGGGTGGTGCCTCGGCCATGTCGGGGGCGGCCCGGGCCGATGCCAGGGTGGCCAGGACCGCGCCCGTGGCAACGGCCATCCCCCCGACGAGCTGCAGCGCCAGCAACCGCTCGCCGAGTAAGACGCCGGCGAGGACGACCGCGGTGACCGCCTCCAGGTTGAGCCAGATCGACGTGCGGGTCGGGCCGAGTCGGCGCAGGCCGGCGTACAGCGAGGCGAACGCGACACCGGTAGCGAGGCCGTAGCCCAGGAAGGGCAGTACCGTCGACCAGGCCGGCCACTCGACGACGCCGGCGGCCACTCCTCGCCCAAGGGTGGCTGCGCCGGCCGACAGCGCGATCCATATGGCGATGGCCCATGGGTCGCTCGTGGACACGAACCGGTGGCTGATGAGCACATAGGCCGCGAACCCGACCGCGGCACCCAAGGCGCCGAGCACGCCGAGCGTCGTGATCCGGGTGTCGCCCCCTGCGGTGGCCACCGCAGCCACACCGGCCGTCGACAGGACGATCGCGGTGACCAGCCTGGTCGACAGGCGCAGGTCGCCCCTGAGCAGCTCGACCACCACCACCAGCGCCGGATAGCAGTAGGCAATCAGGCTGACGGCGGCCGCGCCCATGTGCTGTAGTCCAAAGTAGAACGACGTGGCCTGGATGCTGTACAGGACCGCCCCGAGCAGGATGATCGCCAGCCACTCTGTTCGCAGCGGCGTCATCGGTTCCCGCCGACCGAGCTGCAACAGGGCCAGCAGCGCGGCGGCGAGCAGGAACCGGATGCCGAGGGCCGTGGCGCTGTCGACCCCGCGGTCGGCCAACACCTTCCCCATGATCACGGTGACGCCGTACGACACCCCTGCGGTGGCGGCCAGCAGGGCGCCGGCCAGCGACGGTCGCTCAGCCGTAGAGCGCGTCGATCTCGGCCGCGTACTTCGAGTGGACGCCGCGCCGCTTGAGCTTCATCGTCGGCGTGAGCTCCTCGGAGTCGGGCAGCCACTCGCCGGGCAGGATGGTGAACCGCTTGACCTGCTCGGCCCGGTTGAACGGCTTCATCGACTCCTCCAGGCCCCGCTCGATCTCGGCCAAAACCTCTGGATGGTCGGCCAGGTCGTCGAGCGTGCCGAACTCGATGCCGTGCTGGCGGGCCCACGCCGGGGCCACCTCCGGATCGAGCACGAGCAGGGCGGCGACGAACGGCTTGCTGTCGCCGATGGCGCAGGCCTGGGCCACGATCGGGATCGTCTTCAGCGCGGCCTCGAGGTTGGCCGGGCTGATGTTCTTGCCCCCGGCGGTGATGATGAGCTCCTTCTTGCGGTCGACGACCGTGTAGTAGCCGTCGTCGTCGACCTGGCCGATGTCGCCCGAATGGAACCAGCCCTCGGCGTCGATGGCCTCGGCCGTGCGGGCCGGGTCGTCGAGGTAGCCGGCGAAGACGTTGCCGCCGCGGCAGATGATCTCGCCGTCGTCGGCCAGGGCCACCTCGCAGCCGGGAATGGCGGGGCCGACCGAGCCCGGCTTGATCCTGCGCACCGTCAAGGTCATTGGGCCCGTCGTCTCCGACAACCCGTAGACCTCTGACAGGGGCACACCCAGGGCGTTGAACCACTCGATGAGCATCGAGGGGATCGGGGCTGCGCCGGTGATGGCGTACTCGGTCTGGTCCAGCCCGATGAGCTCGCGCACCGGACCGAACGCGACGGCCTGGAGGAAGTCCCACATCTCGTTCTGCTCGTCGGTGGCCTCGCCCCGGGATCGAGCCAGGGCGATGGGCTTGGCCGCCTCGACGCCCTCGTCGAACTTCTGCTTCTTCTCGGGGTCGGCGGCCAGCGCCGCCTGCACGCCGGCGTAGAGCTTCTCCCACACGCGAGGCACGCCGAACACGAGGTTGGGCCCTGTCTCCCGCAGGAACTCGGCCAGCTGGGTCAGGTCGGGACAGCAGGTGACCTCGTAGCCCGCGCTGATACCCGCGTAGTGGCTCGTCATCCGCTCCGCGATGTGGGCCATCGGCAGGTACGAGATCAGGCGGAAGCCCGCGAGCTGCTCACGCGGCTTGTCGATCGTCCGGATCAGGCTCTCGGCGGTGAAGACCACGTTGAAGTGGTTGATCATCACACCCTTCGGCGGCCCGGTCGTCCCCGACGTGTAGATGATGGTGGCCAGCGTGTCGGGAACGACGAGCTGGGCCGCGGTGACGAGATCGGTCGGCCCGTGGTCGAGCAGGGCGTCGTAGGTGACGACGTCGGGGCCGGCCAGCCCGCCGGGGTCGTCGAGGATGCCGAGCCACTCCAGCTTCGGGATCTCCTCCTTGACCTTCAGGAAGCGCTCGAGGAAGTCGATGTTCTCTACGAACGCACCCTTGGCCTGGCAGTGCCCGGCCAGGTAGGTGATCTGCTCGGGCGAGGACGAGTTGTAGATCGACACCGGGGTCGCCCCGCAGAAGACGGTGGCCAGGTCGAGCACGTGGAACTCGGCCACGTTCCTGAACATCAACACGATGCGGTCGCCGGGCGAAACGCCCAGCTCGCGCAGGCCGGTGGTGGCGCGGGCGACCCGGTCGGCGTAGTCGCCGTAGGTCCACTCGCCCCAGCTTCCGTCGTCGTTGCGCCAGCGCAGCGCGACCACGTCGCGGTGCTGCTCGACCGTGGCCAGGAACAGGGTCGTGAGGGTCTGGCCCTCGACGTCCTGGGCCAACTCTTCGCTCGTCACCCATGTCGTCATGGCCGCCCATGATGGCAGGTTGCGCTCGGCCGAGCCCCGCGGGCACACTCTTGACCGACCAGTCAAGTTCGGGTTGTACGAGGACGTCGCAGGACGCTTCTGGAAGGAGCCGCTCGATGGCAACCGCAGTGATCGTCGATGCCGTGCGCACGCCGATGGGTCGGCGCAACGGCAACTTCTCCGGGTGGCATCCCGTCGACCTGGCGGCCCAGCCGCTGAAGGCGTTGGTGGAGCGCAACGACCTCGACCCGGCCATCGTCGACGACGTCATCCTGGGGTCGGTCATGCAGGTGGGCGAGCAGGCGCTGAACGTCGCCCGCAACGCCGTGCTTGGCGCCGGGTTCCCAGAGTCCGTGCCCGCCACTTCCGTCGACCGGCAGTGCGGCTCGTCCCAGCAGGCCACCCACTTCGCGGCCCAGGGCGTGATCGCCGGCGCCTACGACGTGGCCATCGCGGGCGGGATCGAGTCGATGACCAGAGTGCCGATGGGCGCATCGCTGGCCGAAGGCAAGTACGGCATGCCGTTCGGGAAGGCGATGGTCGAGCGCTACGCCGAGACCGAGTACCTCCCGGGCTACAAGGGCCTTGTCCCCCAGGGCATCTCGGCCGAGATCATCGCCGAGCGGTGGGATCTGTCCCGTGAGCAACTCGACGAGTACGGGCTGCGCAGCCAGCAGTTCGCGGCCCGGGCCCGCGACGAGGGCCGGTACGACAACGAGATCGTGCCCGTGCGCCAGATCCGGCTCGACCGCGAGTCGGGCGCCGTGGTCGACACCGGCGAGCTGGTGAGCACCGACGAGGGCATCCGGGAGACGTCGCTCGAGGCGCTGGCCAACCTGAAGCCGGCGTTCAAGGCCGACGGACGGGTCACCGCGGGCAACTCGTCGCAGATCACCGACGGCGCCGCCGCCCTGCTGATCATGAGCGAGGAGAAGGCGAACGCGTTGGGGCTCCCGCCGCGGGCGCGATTCGTCGAGTTCACCGTGGCCGGGGCCGACCCGGTACTGATGCTCACCGCACCGATCCCGGCGACGAAGAAGGTGCTCGAGCGGGCCAAGCTCGACCTCGACCGGATCGACCTGGTCGAGATCAACGAGGCGTTCGCCGCGGTCGTGCTGGCGTGGGAGAAGGAGGTCGACGCCGACCTCGACCGGGTCAACGTGAACGGCGGCGCCATCGCCCTCGGGCACCCGCTCGGTGCGTCGGGCGCCCGCCTGGCCACGACGCTGCTCAACGAGCTCGAGCGCACGGGCGGCCGGTACGGCCTGCAGACGATGTGCGAGGGCGGCGGCCTGGCCAACGCCTTCATCATCGAACGCCTGGGCTGACCCGCCCGGCCCCCACCCAAAACGGCCTCTGTGTCGGTTTTGGCTCGACTAGCGCGCGCAACTCTCCACAGAACGATCGGCGTAGCCTGATCGGGCGTCATGGGAATCGTGAAGATCATCCTGGCCATCGGGCTCGGGCTCCTGATCCTGCGGATCGGGCTGATCGTTCTGCGGTCGTTCGCCCGGCCGGTGCCCGAGCCGCCGCCCCCCGGCGAGCTGCGCCGGGTCCGCATCACCTACCGCTGCCCGATCTGCGGCACTGAGGTCCGGATGACCAGGGCCAACGACGAGATCCCCGAGCCGCCTCGGCACTGTCTCGAAGACATGGAGCTGGACGCCCCGATCGACGACTGACTCGAACCTGCGGTGGAAGCTCGCGCAGTTCGCGATGTGCCATCGCACATTCGGAGGAGGGGCGACGGCTCAGGGGCGGATGTCGAGCACCACGTTGAACGGTGTCTCGGCAGCCCAGCGGAACCGGGTGAAGCCGGCCGCCTCCACCACGTTCCGCAGCCGGCCCGGGCCGGCCTGGGCGCCGAGCGGCCGGTGGCCGCCGCCGTTCTGGGTCAGGGCGTTGGGGGCGCAGATGCACGTCGACGCCGAGTAGAAGATCGGGCCCACGGGTTGAGGTTGTCCTCCAGCCGGTCGCCCGCCTGCGGCTCGACCAGCAGCCGGGCCCCGTCGTCGGCGAGCACCCTCAGGATGTGCCGCGCCGCCCCGACCGGGTCGCCCATGTCGTGCAGGGCGTCGAAGATGCACAACAGGTCGTACCGGTCGCCGGGGAAGTCGTTCGCCCCGGCCACCTCGAACGCGACCCGGTCGCCGACACCGGCCTCGGCCGCGGCCTCGCGGGCCGCCTCGATCGACCCGGCGTGGTAGTCGAAGCCCCAGAACCGCGAGGCGGGATTCGCCTGCGCCATGAGGATGGTCGACGAGCTCGTCCCGGAGCAGCGCCGTGTGCAGGGCCTCGGTCTCGGGCGTCGGGCTCACCCCGAGCTCGTCGGCGAGCCGAGCCTCGTGTCGGCGTACGCCGCCAGCGCCGAGGCCGGTCGCCCGGCGGCGGCGTGGGCCCGCATGAGCAGGCGGAGGGCGGCCTCGTCGAAGGGGTCGTGGTCGAGGGCGGCCCCCGCCCGGTCGGCCGCTCCGAGCGGATCGCCGCTGTCGAGGGCGACCTCGGCGCCGACCATCCCGGACCTCGCCACCAGCCGAGCCACCGCCGCCCCGCTCTGCCCGGCCCACCACGGGTCGGGCTCGTCAGCCAGGAAGTCCCCCCGCAGCAGGGCGAGGGCGGCCCGGCTCACCGTGGTCGCCGCGGCCAGGCGTCCGGCGGCCAGGTGGTCGGCGGCCTCATTCACACGGGCCCCGAGTTCGTCGACGTCGAACCAATCGACGGCCAGCGAGTAGCCCGCATCGGTTCGCGGGAGCCGATCCGAGCCGAGGACTCGGCGCAGCCGGCTGACCAGCACCGCCACCTGGTCGCCCGGCCGGGCCGGCGGCGCGTCGACCCACAGCACCTCTGCGATCCGGTCGACCGACACCCGGTGGCCCCGTCCGAGGGCGAGCAGCCTGAGCACGGTCCTCGCCCTCCGGCTGCCGAGTCCGGTTGGGTCGACGCCGTCGACCTCCAAGGGGCCGAGGACATGGATGCGCAGCCCGCCCACGGCCGGATGTCTAATAGTAGTTGGCCGCGACCGTTTGCGCGCGCTCAGGTCCGTTATCCGGCCCCCAGCGTCCTTAAAGGACAATTTGGACGCGTGTCACGTTGGGGCGGGGAGGTCGAGGGACGGCGTGCCGGGGCTGGCCGGATCGGCGTCGACGGTGACCTCGACGCCGAGGGGGACGGTGAGCTGGGGCCGGCCGTGGCCGACGGCCAGCCCGGCGAGGATGGGCACGCCGAGCGGAACGAGCCGCTCGGCCAGGGTCTCCTCGACGTCGTCGCCGCAGCCGTCCCACGATCCGAGGGCGATCCCGGCCACCCCGGCGAACCAGCCAGACTGCGCCAGCTGGGTGAGCAGCCGGTCGACGCGGTAGGGCGCCTCGCCCACGTCCTCCAGCAGGACGATGCAGCCATCGGCCGGCGGCGCGGCCCACGGCGTCCCGGCCGCCGCCGCCAACAGCGACAGGTTGCCGCCGACGAGCGGGCCCGTGGCCCGGCCGGGGCGGAGGGCGTGGGTGCCGGCGAGGGGCCCGACCGACGCCGGGTCCATCAACGACCGGCGCAGGTGTTCGAGCGACGCCTCATCGGCCTGGTCGCCGCCGAGCAGGTGGTTCGCCGGCATCGGCCCGAAGCTGGTCACCACGCCGAGCCGGGCGCCGAATGCGGTGTGCAGGGCGGTCACGTCGCTCGACCCGTGCAGCAGTTTCGGCCCGGCCGCGGCCGCGGCCAGCGCCTCCCAGTCGAGCAGGGGCAGGATGCGGGCGGCCCCGTAGCCGCCGCGGGCGCAGATGACGGCCCGCACCTCCGGGTCGACCCACGCCGAGACCAGGTCGGCCGCTCGCTCGGTGTCGGCGCCGGCCAGGTAGCGGCTCCGGTCGGTGACGTGGTCGCCGACCACCACGTCGAGGCCGAAGTCGGCGAGCCGCTTGCACCCGGCGGCCAACCACTCGGGTTCGCACGGTCCGCTCGGGGCGACGACCGCCACCCGGTCGCCGGGCTGTAGGGGCGGGGGCCGCTCCTTACCCACGTTCACGAGGTTTCCCACAACCTGTGGACAAGGCTGGGGAGAGTCACACGCGTGTAACTCGACGGAAACCTCCCGGTCACCGTGGGTTCGGCTCCGGGGCGGCTCAGTGCCACTGCGTGGCGGTGATGATCCCGCCGAGGATCATCGCCAGCCCGATGAGCAGGTACCAGTTGCTCGTGTCGTCGGGGAGCGGCCCGATGGCGGGCACGATCCCGACGTAGTTGAGCAGGATGACGAGGATGCCGAGACCGAGGAGGACGAACATCAGCACCGGCACCCAGCGGGGGCTGACCTTGAACTCCTGGGGGACCGGCGCGGTGTAGCGCCCCGAGGTCGACGACGTGGTCCGCCCGCCGCCGTCGGCGCCCGGCCGGCCAGACGAGCCCGACGAGCCCGACGAACCCGACGAGCCCGACGAACCCGACGAGCCGGACGAACCCGACGAGCCCTGCTTCTTCGTGACCCGGCCGCCTTCGACCTTGCGCTTCACCGGCTTGGCCATGACCGTCGAGGTTACCGCAGCCGCTCCGGTAGCCTCATGCGGCCATGGGGGCGCGGGTGCTGGTTGTCGACAACTACGACTCGTTCGTCTACAACCTCGTCCAGTACCTCGGTGAGCTGGGCGCCGAACCCGTCGTCCACCGCCACGACGCCATCACGATCGACGACGCGCTCGCCATCGACCCCGACGCCGTGCTGGTGTCGCCCGGCCCCGGTCGACCCGAGGACGCCGGGCTGTCCAACGAGGTCATCCGCACCTTCGCCGGCGGTCGGCGCCGCAGGCCCGTGCTCGGCGTGTGCCTCGGGCACCAGTGCATCGGCCAGGTGTACGGGGCCGACGTGGTGCGGGCCGCCCAGGTCATGCACGGGAAGACCTCGGTGATCCGCCATACGGGCGATGGCGTCTTCACCGGCCTACCCAACCCGATCGAGGCCACCCGGTACCACTCGCTCGTCGTCGATCGTGCGGGGCTGCCCGACGTCCTCGAGGTGACCGCCGAGACCGCCGACGGCACGGTCATGGGGCTGCGCCACCGCGACCACGACGTGGAGGGCGTGCAGTTCCACCCGGAGTCGATCCTCACCGGGTCGGGTGGTGACCTGTTGAAGAACTGGCTCAGTCGCTCGACGGGCAGAACAGCGTGACCGTCACCGTCGATCCCGGCGCGGCCTGAGCGTTGGCGGACGGGTTCTGCTCGGCCACGGTGCCGGGCTCGTCGTTGCCCTGTTGTGGCTCCTGGCACTGAGGGTCGATCGCGACCTGGAACCCGGCGGTGGTGAGGGTCTGGCGGGCCTGATCCTCGGGGTTGTCGACAACGTCGGGGACGGCCGTCGTCGGCGGACCGGTCGACACGACGAGGGTGACCGACGTGCCCTGGGTGGCCGCCGTGCCCTGCGGGGGATCGGAGCGGATGACCCGGCCCGCGGGCACCGTGGTCGAGGCCTCGTCCTGGCTCCCGGCGTAGCTGTAACCGTTCTGGCCCAGGATGTTGGTGGCCTCGCCCACCGACAGGCCGGTGACGTCGGGGATCGTGCGCTGGCCATGGGAGACGACGAGGTTGATCGCCGTCGAGCAGGCCACGTCGGTGCCGACGGCCGGCGAGACGTCGAACACGGTTCCGGCCTCGGCCTCGTCGTTGGGTTGCTGGGCGCTGGTGACGTTGGTGAAGCACGCCCCGGCCAGCAGATCCCTGGCCTGTTGCTCGGTCCCGCCCCGCACCTCGGGGATGGCGTTGCTGGCCGCGCCGGACGACACCGTGATGGTGACCGTCTCGCCCTCTTCGAGCCGGGTGCCGGCCGGCGGGTCCTGTTCGAACACGATGCCCTCGGCGAACTGGTCGTTGTCCTGGGTGCGGGGGGTGACCTCGAAGCCGGCCGTCCGCAACGTGTTGGTGGCCTCGTCGACCGGGAGCTCCACCACCGACGGCACCTCGATCAGCGTGGGCGGAGGCTCCTCGTCGTCGGTGAAGACGGTGCGCCACAGCAGCCAGATCAGACCACCCAAGGCGGCGAGCAGCAGGATGACGAGCACGACGAACCATCCGCCCCGCTTCGGCCCGTAGTACTCGACGTCGTCCTCGGTGGTGGTCGTCGGCGCCGCGGTCGTCGGCGTCGCCGGGATCGCGGTGGTGGCCGACGCGCCGGTGGTCCGCACGGCCTGGGTCGCGGCCACCGCGGCCATGCCGGCGGTCGCCGCGCCGAGCCCCTGGGCCGCCAGCACCGGCTCGCCCTCGCGGAAGCGGCGGAGGTCGGCCCTCAGGTCCTCGGCCGAGGCATAGCGGTCGGCCGGCATCTTGGCCAGCAGCTTGTTGACGATGGCCTCGAAGTCTGCGGGCACGTCCGGGTTGATCGATCGGGTCGCCTCGGGCTGGTCCTGGACGTGGCGGTAGGCGATCGACACCGGGTTGTCACCGGAGAACGGGGGCCGGCCGGTGACCATCTCGTACATGACGACGCCGAGCGAGTACAGGTCGCTGCGGGGGTCGAGGGGCAGCCCCTGGGCCTGCTCCGGGGAGAAATAGGTGGCGGTGCCCATGACCGTGCCCGCCTGGGTGAGCGGGTCGTCGGTGCCGGCCCCCTTGGCCCGGGCGATGCCGAAGTCGGCCACCTTGAGCTGCCCGGTGGAGGTGACGAGCACGTTCGCCGGCTTCACATCCCGATGGATCACCCCGTTGCGGTGGGCGAAGCCGAGGGCGGCGGCGATGTCGATGGCGATGTCGGCGGCCCGGTCGGGGTGGAGCGGGCCGTCGGTGCGGATGAGGTCGGCCAGGCTGCGCCCGTCGACGAACTCCATCACGATGAAGTAGGTGGAGTCCTGCTTGCCCCAGTCGTAGACGGCGACAATGTTGGGGTGGTTGAGGTTGGCCGCCGACTGGGCCTCCCGCCGGAACCGGGCTACGAACGCGGGGTCGGTGGCGAAGTCTGGGAACAGCACCTTGACCGCCACCGGCCGGTCGAGCAGCTGATCGCGGGCGAGGTAGACCTCGGCCATGCCGCCCCGAGCGATCCGGCGGTGGAGCTCGTAGCGCTCGTTGAAGACCGGTTTCTGCGTCGGATCTGACATGGCGGGTCAAGCGTACAGACACCCGCCGCCCTCGGGCCGCCCGTGATCCTGGCCCAAATCTGTCGAGTTCCGCAGGCAGAGCCCGCGCAAACCGACACAGAGGCGGTTTTGGGGCGGTTGCGGTTGGAGGTCAGCCGCCCTCGGGGAGGACGCCCTGGACCTGCAGGATCCGTTCCATGACGGCCCGGGCGATCGGCGCGGCGACGCGTCCGCCGGTGGCCTCGTCGAGTCCCTCCTGCGACTCGACGATCACCGCGACGGCGACGGTCGCCTGCTCGCCCGGCGGGCCGGCGAACCCGATGGTCCACGCGTGCGAACCGGGCCGGGGTTCGAGGCTGGCCGTGCCCGTCTTGCCGCCGACCTCGAGGCCGTCGATGGCGAGCCGGGTGGCGGTGCCGTTCTCGACGACGCCGACCATGGCCTGCCGCATCGTCGCGGCGGTGTCGGTGCTGATGGCCCGGCGCCACTCGCTCGGCCCGTACTCCGTCACCAGCTCGCCGTCCTCGTCGCGCACCTCGGCCATGACGTGGGGCGTCATGATCACCCCGTCGTTCGCCACCGCCGCCGCCACCAGGGCCATCTCGAGCGGGGTGGCGGCCACGTCGCCCTGCCCGATCGACTTGCGGGCCAGCGGGCCGTTGCCCTGATCGGCCGGGAAGTCGGTGTTGAACACCGACGCTGCGCCCGCGGGCAGGTCGAGCGGCGGCCGGTCGTTGAAGCCGAAGGCCTCGGCGCCCTGGACCATGCCCTGTTCGCCGATGGTCTCGGCGCCCATCTCGGCGAAGGCGGTGTTGCACGACACCGCCAGGATGCGGAACAGGGTGCCGCCGCAAGACGAGCCGCCGAAGTTGTTGAGATCGTCGTCGGTGAAGTCGATGTCGTAGGCCGAGCTGACCGGATAGTCGGGGGCGTCCGGGGTCACGACCCCCAGCTCGACGCCGGTCGACCCGGTCACCACCTTGAAGGTCGAGCCGGGCGGGAACCGCTCCTGGTAGGTGCGGGCCCGCAGGGGTCGGCCCGGGTCGGCCTCGAGCTGGTCCCTGGCCTGCTGGGCCGCGGCCAGGTCATGGCTCGACAATGGATTCGGGTCGTAGGCGGCGAAGCTCCACAGGGCGAGGATCGAGCCGTCCCGCGGGTCGAGGGCGACGACCGACCCCCGCTGCTCGCCGAGCGCGTCGCGGGCGATCTGCTGCACGTCGGCCCGCAGCGTCAGCACCACGTCGCCGATGTTCGAGCGCTCGACGAACAGGTCGGACAGCGACCGCCACTCCTGCTCGGCCGTCTCGCCGGCGAGCTCGTCGTTGTAGGACCGCTCGACGCCGGTGGCCCCGAAGTTGAAGTTGAAGTACCCCGTGACGTGGCCGAACAGGTCGCCCGTCGGGTACTGGCGCTGGAACTCGAACCGGCTGTCGCCCCCGGCCTCCACCGTCTCGGCCAGCACGGTGCCGTCGGCGGCCACGATCTGGCCCCGCTCCCTGTCGAAGTCTCGGAAGATGGCCCGGTTGTTGGCGCAGAACCCGCCCGGTGGCTCGGATCGGGGTTGGTCGACCTCGCGGCAGGCCCAGGTGAGCTCGTTCAGCTCGTCGGCCCGCACGACCTGGATCCAGCTCACCATGGCGAACAGGGCGACGTAGCACGCCATCAGGCCGGCTCCGAGCCGACGGAGCTGCCTATTCACGGTCGGCCTCGACGAGCGGGGCGGCCCTGGCCTCGGCCAGCTCGACCCGAGCGGCGCCGTCGTCGGAGATCCGCATGAGCAGGGCCAGCAACACGTAGTTGGCCAGCAGCGACGATCCCCCGTACGAAACGAACGGCAGGGTGACGCCGGTGAGCGGGAGGAGCCGGGTCACCCCGGCCATGATGATGAACGCCTGTATGCCGATGAGGACGGTGAGCCCGGCGGCCAGCAGCTTCTCGAAGGGTTCGGTGGACCGGACCGCGATGCGGAGGCCGGCGCCGATGATCAGCAGGAATGTGGTGATCACCGCGGCCGCTCCGAACAGCCCGAGCTCCTCGCCGATGGCCGAGAAGATGAAGTCGGTCTCGACCACGGGGATCCGGTCGGGCTCGCCCAGGCCGATGCCCGTGCCCGACATGCCGCCCCACGCCAACGCGAACCAGCTCTGGATGACCTGGAATCCCTCACGCTGCCCGTCGGGCCACGGGTTGAGCCAGGTCACGATGCGGTCCTCGACGTGGCCGAACGTGCTCCACGCGAAGTACGCACCGGCGGCGAAGAGCGCGGTGCCGACGGCCAGGTAGGCGCTGCGCTCGGTCGAGATCCACACCATCAGGATGAACAGGGCGAAGAACAGCAGCGAGGAGCCCAGGTCCTTCTGGGTCACCATGACCAACAACGACACGCCCCAGGCCACGAGCACCGGGCCCAGGTGCTTCGGGTCGGGCAGCATAGGCCGGAAGCCAGGCCAGGTGGCCATGCCGAGCAGCTCGCGCTTGTCGACCAGGTAGCCGGCGAAGAAGACGGCCAGCGCGATCTTGGCGAACTCGCCCGGTTGGAAGTTGATCGGCCCGACGCTCACCCAGATCTGCGCGCCGTTGATCTCGCGGCCGACGAACGGCACCAGCGGCAGGAGCAGCAGCCCGAGGCCGATCACCATGAACGTGTAGCGGTAGCGCTGGAGGTCGCGGGCCCGGCGGACGACGAGCAGGGTCGCGACGTAGGCGACGATGCCGAGGCCGGTCCACGCCGCCTGGTTGTCGGCCAGGTTCTGGTTGAGCCGGGCGATGAAGACATAGCCGATGCCGTTGAGCAGGGCGGCCAGCGGCAGCAGGATGCCGTCGGCCCGCGGCACCAGCCGCCGGTTGAACAGGTGGGCCGCGACGAGCAGGCCGAGCACGATGCCGAGGAAGGGCCAGATGTTGGCCGGGATGCTCGACGTGCGGCCGATGCCGGCCAGGGCGTAGGCGGCCACCGTGATGAGCAAGGCGAGGATGATCAGCCCGAGCTCGGTGTTGCGTCGCGTCGACGATGGCATGGGTGCGGTCGGCCCTCGGCCCGGCTCAGGGGGTCACGGGCGGTGGCAGCAGCGGGGTGGTCGGAGCGGTGGTCGTCGGTGCCGCAGGCACGGTTGTCGTTGTCGTCGTGGTGCGGGTCGTCGTGGTCGTCGCCCGCTCGTCGATCTCCTCCTGGAGGTTCCCGACGTAGGCCGCGGCCTCGGACCTGGTCGGATGCTCGACGCCTTCCTCGAGCGCCCGTCGGGATCTGGGGGGCACCTCACGCCGGGTGATGCCGGTCCTCTCCTCGACCGTCGGCTCGAACCAGAGGAGCCCGTCGGGCTGGCCCCGGAAGATCGTGACGTCGTCGTCGCTGAAGGCCACGAAGTACACGTTGCGGGCCTGCCACCAGACCGCCCCGACGGCGACGACCACGATCAGCAGCACGACGGCGGCGAACGCGAGCACCCGCCAGGAGAGGCGGGACCCGCGGCCGCGGCCCTGGTCGCGGCCGCCGGGCTTGTCGTCGTCGGTCGGGCCGGTCTCGTCGGGCGCCGGGGTGGCCGGCCCGTCGTCCCCCTCGGTGGGACCTGCGGCCCCGGTCCGGGCGAACGAGGTCCCGACGATGGGGACGGCCTGGGTCTCGTCGCCGTCGAGCGCCTCCGATGCCGCCACGGCCCGGCCGCCGTCGTCCACGACGTCGACCACCACGACGGTGACGTTGTCGCGTCCCCCGGCCTCGTTGGCCAGCCGCACGAGTTCCTCGGCCGCCACGTACGGGTCGGGGAACCGCCGCATCACTCCGGCGATCTTGGCGTCGTCGATCTCGTCGAACAGACCGTCGGATGCCAGCACGTAGCGGTCGCCGGCGTAGGGCGTGACCGTCAGCCAGTCGACATCGAGGTCGGGCTCGACCCCGAGGGCGCGGGTGACGATGTTGCGCTGCGGGTGGGTGGCCGCCTCCTCGGGCGACAGCCGGCCGTCGCGCACCATCTCCTGCACCAGGCTGTGATCCTCGGTGAGCTGTTCGAGCTCGCCGTCGTGGAACCGGTAGGTCCTGGAGTCGCCCACGTTGATGACGGCGAGGGTCTCCTCGCCGTTCATGTCGATCGGGGCCAGGGCGGTGATGGTGGTGCCCATGCCCCTGTGCTCCGGGTTGGTGAGCGACTCCTCGATGATGGCGATGTTGGCCCGGCGCACGGCCTCGATCAGCTGCTCGACGGTCGGGTTGTGTTCGGTGCCGCCGAACGTCTGCTCGAGGGCCTGCACGGCCAGCTGCGACGCCACCTCGCCCGCCCGGTGCCCGCCCATGCCGTCGGCCACGGCGAACAGTCGGTCGAGGACGAGCATCGAGTCCTCGTTGTTGGTGCGGACGCGACCCACGTCGGTGGCGACGCCCCATCGGAGCCGCGGGTGCCCGTGCTCGCCGGTGTCGCGGTCGCTCACGCAACCTCCATCACGGTGTTGCCCACCTGGAGCCGGTCACCCCGCTGCATCACCATGGGGCCCGACACCTTGCCCCGGTTGAGATAGGTGCCGTTCGTGGAACCGAGGTCCTCGACGAACAGCTGGCCGTCGCGCAGGAACAGCCGGGCGTGGAGCTGGGAGACGTAGTTGTCGTCGATGATGATCTGGCAGCCGGCCGCTCGGCCGACGGTGACCTCGTCGCCCAGCGGGTAACGCCGGCCGGCCTGTTCCGGCGGCTCGACCACGATCACGTCGGTCGGCGCCGAACCCCGCTTGCGGCGTCCACCGGGCAGCTTGGTCGCGGTCGTGTCGGAGCGGCGGTTCCCCCGGCCCCGTGGCTTGGCCTTGGCCTCTGCCGGTCGGGCGGTCGCGACCTCGGCCCAGACCGCCCGGAGCACGCGGAAGAAGAACAGGTAGAGCAGGGCGAGGAGGCACAGCTTGAGGATGTTGAGGAGCGGCTCGGACACGATGCCGGCTAACTCTCTTCGAAGCGCATGCGGGTGTTGCCGAAGGCGATCTCGTCGCCGTCCTCCAGCGGGTGCTCGCCCACCCTGACCCCGTTGACCCGTGTGCCGTTGGTCGATCCCAGATCCACGACGACGAAGCCGTGACCTCGCGGCCGGATCTCCGCGTGGGTGCGGCTCACGTTGGGGTCGGCCAGCACGATGTTGCACTCGGGAAGCCGACCGATGCTGAGGACGTGCTCGGAGAGCACGACCCGCTCGCCGGTGGGCAGGACGAGCGAGCCCGCGCCCGCGCCCCCGGGTGACTCCTTCATGCGAGTGTCGATCTGGAAGGCGCCGGTGCGCATGGCGCCGTCCTCGACCAGCTCGACCTCGACCGGACCGAGGAAGGTGTAGCCCTCGTCGCGGGCGTGCTCACGGGCGGCGTCGGCCAGCTCCCGGCCGAGGGTCTCCTGGATGTCGGCGAACCGGGCCTTGTCGTCGGCCGAGAGGCGCACGGTGAACTGGTTGGGCACCACCGTCCGTCCCCGCACGTCGACCGACCGGTTGTCGTCGATCTCGCGCACCATCCGCCGACCGACCTCGATGGGCCGCAGACCGCTGCGAAAGGCGCGGGCGAACACACCCTCCACCATGCGCTCGAGCCGACGCTCGAAGCCCTTGAGTCCCATTGGCGGACACTGTAGGTGGCCGGTTCCGGCCGTTTCCGACCACCGGAGGCCGACAGGGACGGCTGCTAGCCTGGTCGCTCCACTCGGGCGAGTGGCGGAATTTGGCAGACGCGCAGGATTCAGGTTCCTGTGTCCGAAAGGACGTGGGGGTTCAAGTCCCCCCTCGCCCACCGCATCGTGACGGTGATGTTGCTGGTCACGGGGTGGCTTCGAGCGGCAGTCGGGCTGTCGATCCACCTCGTGGTCACGAGTTGGTCACAAGCGGCGGGACTGACAGCGGGAGTGACACGGGAGTGCAGCGTGTGTGCGGACCAGCGGGAGTGCAGCGCCTGTGCGAGCTCGGTGATGCTGGACATCTTGGCTCCGGTAGGGCGACACTTTTCGGGACGCGGTTCCGGTACCTGGCGTGACAGTGGTTCCGGTACCTGGGTGACACTCGCTGGGTGATCGGGCCGGTTCCACCCTTCTTCGCTGTGGTCCTGCGCGCCCGCGCTCGGGAGGAGGGCCGACGCGGCTTGGTCGCGCAACCTGTCGAGCTTGACAGCTAGTGTGACTATGTGGATAGTATCACTATGTCACCGAGGCGGACCCGCGCCGAGAGCACCACGGCGAACCGCGCCGCGGTGCTGGCCTCGGCCCGTCGCGAGTTCGAGCAGCGCGGGTACCACGGCGCCGCGCTCGCCCGGATCGCCGAGGACGCCGGTTTCTCCGAGGGCGTCGTGTACTCGCAGTTCGGGAGCAAGGTCGACCTGTTCCTCGCCGTGCTCGAGGCCAGCATCGACGAGCGGGCCGCGACCCTCGAGGAGGCGGCGGGCCGCGCCCACGGTCCCG
>JBOGGX010000071.1:0-10729 GCA_050744245.1 Acidimicrobiales bacterium | reverse complement strand
CCAACGAGCCGGCCGGACCGGCCAGCCCGTCCGGACCGACCGCCGACGCCTCGACCAGCACGAGGTCGGACGACGCCACCGCGGTACCGAGCCCGCGACCGGGGACGATCTCGACCCGGCCGACCTCCCGCTCGTGGCGCCGGGCCCGCCGGGCCAGCTGGTCGTCGACATCGACCACCAGGACCTCGACGTCCGGTCGGCGCACCAGCGCGGTGCCCGCCCGTCCGGGCCAGCCGATGAGGCAGACCGTGGCGTCGTCGGGCAGGGCCGGGGCCAGCCGGTTGGCGGTCGGGTCGTCGTCGAGCTCGGCCGCCACCCGCCGGGCCTCCCCGTCCGGCTCCGACGACGTCAGCACCCGGGCGGCCATCCACCACAGCGCACCCGAGGCGGGGTGCCGGTCGAGCATGCGCCGGCAGGCGGTCACCAACCCGGCGTGGTCGTCGCCCAACCCGGCCACCGCCAACGCCGCCTCGTGGACGAGGCTGGCGTCGCCGCCGGCGCCGGCCCCGGCCCGGGCGACGAGGCGGAGCCGCTCGATCGGGTGCATCGCCCGCGGACGATACCGAGCGATCGCCCGGGACCGGGTACCGTTCCCGCCCGATACATGGCGACCGACCCACCCGCCTCGCTGACGCTGACGCCGCTGGCCGGCGAGCCCCGGCCGCTGGCCGACTGGGTGACCCAGTTCCACCTCGTCGTCGTCGTCCTCGACCCGTTCACCTACGAGAGCGCCTGGCTGATCGAGACGGCGGGGCGGATCCTCACCCAGTACTCCGCGGCCGACTGCCGGGTCGGCTGGGTGGTCGCCGGCACGGCCGACCAGGCCCGCGAGTTCCTCGGCCCATGGTCGGAACGGCTGCTCACCTTCGCCGATCCCGACCGCACCCTCAGCACGGCCTGCGCCGTCGACACCCTGCCCGCGCTGCTCCACTTCAACACCGCCGGCCGGCTCGAGGGGGCGGCCGAGGGATGGAGCCCCGACGCGTGGCGCAAGGTGACCGACCGGCTGTCGCGCCTCATGAGCTGGAGCCGTCCCCTGATCCCCGTCGCCGGCGACCCGGCACCCTACGAGGGCGCCCCGGCCGCCGGCAGCTGAGCGGGCGACGCGCGAGGATGCTCGCCCATGACCGGTCACCGGTGCACCCACTGAGGCTCATGGTCGCCGGTGACCGTCGCCGACGACGCCTACGAACGGGGCAGGACCGCCTACGCCTCGGCTGACCACGCCGCCGCCATCGCCGAGTTCGAGCTCGCGATGCAGCAGGAGGGGTGGCCGCCGACCGGCTCGACGCGTTGACCTACAACATCGCCCTGGCGTACCTGCAGCTGGGCCAGCCCGATCAGGCCGACGCCCACGCCGCCCGGTTGACCACCCGCCGGGCCAGGTTCGACGACATGCGGGATCACATCCTCGGCGGCATCCAGGCCGAACTTCGTACGGGCGCACGAGGCCCTGGCCCAGGCCGACTACCAGACGGCGATCACCCGCTACAAGGCGGCGCTGGCGTCCCCCGACCTGGCCGAGCACATGCATACAAGCCGTACGAACAGGGCGACTACACCAACGCCTGGGCCTGGCTCCAGGAGGTCGACGCCGACGAGGCCTGGAAGGCCGGCGTCACCGAGGACATCACCCTCTACAAGGCGCTGTGCGCCCTGAAGCTCGGCCACCAGGAGACGGCCGACGAGCCCGCCGGGCAGCTCTCGTCGAACTGGCGGGAGACCTACGACGGGGCCGGGGCGGCGACGCCGTAGCGGGTGGCGGCCGAGCGGACCACCAGGGCGCAGCCGGCCGGGAAGAGGATCTCGTTCACGCCCTGGGCGACGAGATCGGCGGTGCCCAGCCCGCTCGTCGCCTGGGCCACGACCGGGACGACGATCGTGCCCGCCAGCACCCCGACGGCCAGCCCGCTGCCGACCCACGCCCGGCTCGGTCGGTGGCGGACCCACCCCAGGAGCACGCCCAGCAGCCCGTACTCCAGGCCGCGGACGAGGGTCACGATCGGGTTGGGGCCGCCCGAGGCGGTGGCCGACGCCACCAGCAGCTCGTCGACCACCTCGTGCAGGGCGACGCCGAGGAACCAGGCGACGGGCCCTGCGATCAGCCCGATGAGGCCCAGCTTGGCGGCCCGGCGCACCCCCACGACCAGGCTGAGACACAGCACCAGCGAGAACACGAGGCCTTGCGTGACACCGGCGGCGATGGCCGCGCCGCTCACCGACCCGGTCACCAGGTCGGCGGTGAGCGGGGCGACCTCGAAGCCGACGCCGAGCATGGTCGCCTGCCATGGGGCCCGTTGGAGCGCGCCGGCGTCGTCCGCGGTTCGCACGGTCACGGGTGGGGATACTGCCGCAACCGGGCACCCGGTTCACCGAGCGACCCGCCTACTTGACGATCCCGCCCTTCGTCATGGCCAGGACGTCGAGCGCCCCGTCGACCTCGTCGTCGGACATGAGGCCCCGTCCGACCACGATCTCGCGGATCGAGCGCCCCGTCGTGACCGACTCCTTGATGATCTCGGCCGCCTGCTCGTAGCCGATGTACGGGATGAGCGACGTGCCGATCGACGGCGACGACTCGGCGTAGGCCTTGCACCGCTCGACGTTGGCCTCGATCCCGGCGACGCACCCGTCGGCGAACACCCGGGCGACGTTGGCCAGCAGCCGGATCGACTCGAGCAGGTTCCTGGCCATGACCGGCAGGTAGACGTTGAGCTCGAAGGCGCCCTGCGAGCCGGCGAAGGCCACGACGGTGTCGTTGCCGATGACCTGCGCCGCCACCTGGGTCACGGCCTCGGGAATGACCGGGTTGACCTTGCCCGGCATGATCGACGAGCCGGGCTGCAGGTCGGGCAGGAGGATCTCGCTCAGGCCCGTCCGCGGCCCGGACCCCATCCACCGCAGGTCGTTGGCGATCTTGATCATGGCCCCAACCGTCGTCCGCAGGTGGCCGGACACGTCGACCAGGGCGTCGCGGGCCGACTGCGCCGCGAAGTGGTCGCGGGCCTCGGTGAGCGGCAGGTCGAGGTCGGCCGCCAGCCTGGCGATCACGTTCCTGGCGAAACCCTTGGGCACGTTGATGCCGGTGCCGACCGCGCTGCCGCCCAGGGGCAGCTCGCCGACGCGAGGCAGGGCCGCTTCCAGCCGCTCGACGCTCTGCTCGATCTGGGTTGCGTACCCGCCGAACTCCTGCCCGAGGGTGACCGGCGTGGCGTCCATGAGATGCGTGCGCCCCGACTTCACCACCTTGGCGAACGCCCTCGACTTCTCGCGCAGGGCTCCGGCCAGGTGCGCGAGCGCCGGGATCAGGTCGGTCGTGATGGCCCGGGCCGCGGCGATGTGGATGGCCGAGGGGAACATGTCGTTCGACGAGAGCGGGGCGTTGACGTCGTCGTTGGGATGGACCGGCTCGCCGAGCCGCTCACCGGCCAGCGTGGCCAGCACCTCGTTCATGTTCATGTTGCTCGACGTCCCCGAGCCGGTCTGGAACACGTCGATCGGGAAGTGGTCGTCCCACTCCCCGGCCGCGACCTCGGCCGCCGCGGCCTGGATGGCATCGGCCCTGGCCTTCGGCTGCGCCCGGCGCCTGGCGTTCTCGGCCGCCACCGCCCCCTTGATCGCGGCCAGGGCGTGGATCAGGCCGGGATCGATCGTGCCGCCCGAGATCGGGAAGTTCTCGACCGCCCGCTGGGTCTGGGCCTGCCACTTGGCGTCGGCCGGCACGAGCACCTCCCCCATGGTGTCGTGCTCGATGCGGTAGCCCTCGGGTGCCTGTGCCATGGTGGCGAAACGTAGCGCCCCGTTCCCGAGCACCCATTCGTGTCGCGTCGCCTGCCGCTCATCGGTCTCGTCCTCGTCTCGCTGAGCGTCAGCGCCGCCGTGGTGTTCGTCCTGAGCCGACGGGAGACGCCGAGGGAGCGCTTCATCGCCGAGGCCACGGCCATCTGTGAGGCGTCGAAGCGCGACGTCGAGGTGGCGTTCAACGCCCAGCTCGGATCGGACGCGACGCCGGAACAGATCGCGGGGTTCCTGTCCGGCCCGCTGGCGACGCAGCTGCGTGATCGTCTCGACCGGCTGGAGGCGCTCGAGCTCCCGCCGGACGACGAGGACGAGCTGGCCGGGCTGTTCGCCGACTACCGGGCCGTGGTCGAGGCCGTCGCCGCCGACCCGGCCCGGTTCGTCACCGAGGACGACCCCTTTGCCGCGGTCGACACCCGCTTCGACGACCATGGCCTCGCGGCCTGCGGCTCGGCCCCACCCGAGTGAAATGCGCGGTTCAGGCCAGCTCGACCAGGTCGGCGAGCTCGTCGCGCCAGTAGTCGACGCCGCCCTCCGGCATGAACAGGACCCGGTCGGGTTCGAGGTCGCGCACGAACGGGCTGTCGTGGCTGACGAGCACGATGCTCCCCGCCCACGCCTCGAGCGCCGAAGCCGTCGCCGCCCGGGCGTCGGGGTCGAGGTTGTTGGTCGGCTCGTCGAGCAGCAGCAGGTTGTGCCGGCCGGCGCACAGCTGGGCCAGCGCCAGCTTGGTCTTCTCGCCCCCCGAGAGGGTGCCCGCGTCCTGCCTGACCTTGTCGCCGCTCAGCCCGAACATGCCCAGCAGCCGGCGCATCTCGCCGTCGGCCAGATCGGGCGCCTGCTCGCGCACGTGGTCGAGCACCGACCGGCCCGACCGGATGCCCTCGTGCTCCTGGGCGTAATAGCCGACCGAGACGTTGTGGCCGAAGCTGACGGTCCCGTCGTCCGCCTGGTCCGCCCGGCCAGGATGCGGAGCAGGCTGGTCTTCCCCGCGCCGTTGAGCCCGAGGATCAGCAGCCGCTCGCCCCGGCCCACGTCGAACTCGATCTCGTCGAACACCTCGAGGTCGCCGTACGACTTGGCCAGCCCCTCGACGGTGAGCACGGTGCGACCGGCCGGCGGGGGCTTCGGCAGCCGGACCCGCATCGCCTTCTTGGCCTTGGGCGCGTCGATGGCGTCGGCCCGCATCCGCCGCACCCGGGTGTCGATGGCCTTGGCCGTCCTGGCCCGCTTCTCGGTCTGGTGGCGCATCGAGTCGGCCAGGGTCGACAGTCGTTGGATCTCGGCCTGCTGGCGGGCGGCCAGGCGGGCCTGGCGGGCCTCGTCGAGCCGCCGGGACACGAGGTACTGCGAGTACGAGCCCTTGTACTCGACCAGCGTGCCCGCCGCCCCCTCGCCCGGCCGATCGAGGTGCAGGACCCGGGTGATGGCGTCGTCGAGCAGGTCGATGTCGTGCGAGACGACGATGAGCGCGCCCCGGTAGCCGCGCATGTAGCGCAGCAGCCAGTCGCGGGCGTCGTTGTCGAGGTGGTTGGTCGGCTCGTCGAGCAGGAGCAGGTCGCTGCCCGCGAACAGGATGCGCGTCAGCTCGACCCGTCGCCGCTCACCGCCCGACAGCACGCCGATGGGGAGGTCGAGCCGGCCCTCGCCCAGCCCGAGCCCGGCGGCCAGCTGCCGCACCTCGGCCTCGGCCGAGTACCCGCCGGCGTCTCGGAAGGCGTCCTCGGCCCGCGAGTAGCGGGCGACGTTGTCGTCGGACGGGTGCTCTTCGAGCCGCAGCCGCAGCTTCTCCAGCCGGACCACGGCCTCGTCGAGGCCCCGGCCGGACAGGACATAGGACAGCGAGATGGTGCTGTCGGGCACGCCGGTGATGCGGGGGTCCTGCGGCATGTAGCCGACGCCGCCGCTGCGGGACACCACGCCGGCGAACGCCCGGGCCTGGCCGCCGAGCACCCGGAGCAGGCTGGTCTTGCCCGCCCCGTTCCGCCCGACCAGCCCGACCTTCTCGCGGGCGCGCACCGAGACCGACACGTCCTCGACGAGGATCGCGCCGCCGACTTCGACAGCGAGGCCGCGCGCCTGCAACATGGCGGGTCATGGTGCCAGGGACCGGCCCGGTTCACACCCCGAATATCGACCCCAGGCTGCTGGTGGTGGCCGCGGCCATCCTGTGGGGGACGACCGGCACGGCCCAGGCCCTCGGACCGGACGACGCGTCCCCGACTGCGGTCGGCGCGGCCCGGCTCGTCGTCGGCGGCGTGCTGCTCGGGATCGTCGCCGTCGCCCGCGGCTGGCTCCGGGGCGGCATCCGCGGCTGGGCGCTCGGCCCCACCCTCGTGGCCGGGGCGGCCATGGCCGCGTACCAGCCGTTCTTCTTCGGCGGCGTGGCCCGCATCGGCGTGGCCGTTGGCACCGTCGTCGGGATCGGGAGCGCGCCGGTGTTCGCCGGCCTGCTCGGCATCGCGGTGCGGGGCGAACGACCGGGGCGGCGCTGGCTGCTCTCGACCGCGCTGGCCGTCGCGGGCACCGTCCTCCTGGTCGGAACCGGCGACCGGACCGACGTCGAACCGTTGGGCGTGGCCCTGGCGCTCGGTGCCGGCGCCAGCTACGCGGTCTACGTGCTGGCCACCAAGCTGCTCCTCGACGCCGGCCACCCGTCGAGCCCGGTCGTCGCCGTCACGTTCATCCTGGCCGGTGGGCTGCTGGTGCCGGTCGCGGCGATGGCCGGGGTCGGGCCGCTCGCCTCGGTCGACGGCATCGCCATGGTGGCCCACCTCGGCGTCCTGACCGTCGCGGTCGCGTACCTCCTCTTCGGCCGGGGTCTGACCGCCGTCGGCGTCGGCACCGCCGGCACCCTCACCCTGGCCGAGCCGGCGACGGCCGCAACGCTCGGGATCCTCGTCCTGGGCGAGCGCCCCGGGCCGGCCGTGATCGTGGGAGTGTTGATGATCGGCGCCGGGCTCGTCATGTTGGTGTCGATCGAGGGTGCTTCCGTTCGTCGTAGTGACGAGATCGGCCAGCGGGGCCGGTCCAGCCAAGGAGGATGACGTGCGCTACCTGCTGCTGATCTACAGCGACCCCAAGGCCTACGCCGACCTGTCCGAGGAGGACGGCAAGCGGCTCATGGACGACTACTGGGCCTTCACCGACGAGATCGCCAAGTCCGGCGAGATGCAGGGAGGCGAGGCGCTCCAGGGCACCGAGACCGCGACCACGGTGCAGCGCAAGGCGGGCGACACGCTGACCACCGACGGCCCGTTCGCCGAGACCAAGGAGGTCTTGGGCGGCTACTACCTGGTCGACGTCCCCGACCTTGAACGGGCCATCGAGATCGCGGCCAAGATCCCCGACGCGGCGGTGGGCAACGGCAGGGTCGAGGTCCGCCCGGTCATGGAGTTCTCGAGGGACGAGGGGGACGGAGGCTCCTGAAACCGGCCGCCGCCGGCGCGACAGAGACGGCGGAGCACCTGTTCCGACGCGAGTCGGGGCGGGTGCTCGCCCATCTCATCCGGGTCCTGGGCGACTTCGAATTGGCCGAGGAGGCGCTCCAGGAAGCGTTCGTGCGCGCGCTCGAGCGGTGGCCCCGCGACGGCGTCCCCGCCAACCCGGCCGGCTGGCTCACGACCACCGCTCGGAACCGGGCCACGGACCGGGCCCGGCGCGAGGCCAAGCGAGCAGGCAAGCAGGAGGCCGCCGTTCGCTCCATGCCCGCGGAGGGCACCGACGACATGTTCATCGACCGCGACTCCCCCATTCCCGACGATCGCCTGCGGCTCCTCTTCACCTGTTGCCACCCGGCCCTCGCCCTCGATGCCCAGGTCGCCCTGACCCTCCGGACCCTGGGCGGGTTGACGACCCCCGAGGTGGCCCGCTCGTTTCTCGTGCCCGAGCCGACGATGGCCCAGCGGCTGGTCCGGGCCAAGCGCAAGATCAAGCTGGCCGGCATCCCCTACCGGGTGCCGGCGGGCCATCAGCTCCCCGACCGGCTCCAGGCCGTGCTGCGGGTCGTGTACCTCATCTTCAACGAGGGCTACTCGGCAACGGCCGGGGCCGACCTCATCCGCCGTGAGCTGTGCACCGAGGCCATCGGACTGGGGCGGGTGCTCGTCGAGCTCATGCCGGACGAGGCGGAGGCGGTCGGGCTGCTCGCCCTGATGCTGCTGGCGGACGCCCGACGGGACGCCCGCATCGACGACGACGGCCGGCTCGTCCTGCTGCCGGAGCAGGACCGGTCGCGCTGGGACCGTGACCAGATCGCCGAGGGCACGGCGCTGGTCGAGCGGGCCATGCGCCGGAGGCAACCCGGCCCCTATCAACTCCAGGCCGCGATCGCCGCCCTTCACGGCCAGGCCCCGACGGCCGAGGCCACCGACTGGACCCAGATCGCAGCCCTCTATGCCGAGCTGCTGCGGCGGTCGCCCACGCCCGTGGTCGAGCTCAACCGGGCCGTCGCCGTGGCCATGGCCGACGGTCCGGCCGCCGGTCTGGCCATCGTCGACCGGCCGGCCGCGAGCGGCGAGCTCGACCGGTCGCACCTGCTGCCCGCGACCCGGGCCGACCTGCTCCGGCGGCTGTCCCGTTGGAACGAGGCGGCCGAGGCCTACCGTGAGGCGATCGCCCTGGCGACGACCGACACTGAGCGCGACTTCCTCCGTCACCGCCTCGCCGAGGTGGTGGGGCACCACGCCCTCTAGCGAACCAAGGAGATGACCGATGCAACTCGATGAAGTGAAGACCGAGTCGGCCCGGCTGTCGCCGTGGGCCCACATCGCCACCGTCGGCGCCGACGGCAGGCCCGACGTCGTGCCGGTCCACCCGGCATGGGTGGATGACACCCTGTGGTTCCTCTCCGACGGGAAGAGCGTCAAGGTCAGGAACATCGCGGCCAACCCAGACGTCGCCATGCACTGGCAGGTGGGCGAGAGCGGCGACGGCATCGAGATGTGGGGCCGGGCCACGGTGCACACCGACGTCGAGACCAAACGGGTCTCTGGAAGGGTGTGTTCGACTACGACCTCGACGCCTTCTCCCCCGGTGGACCCGAGACCCCCGGCGTCTGTTTCGTCGCCGTCGAGCCCGATCGGGTCGTGTTCCTCAAGAACTACGGCACGGCCGGCCGCGACACGTGGCGCCGAGCCTGACGCGGGTCGGCACCCGCTGACGCCTGGGGCGAACTCGTAGGCTCCTGGCGTGGACGCCCTGGCCGGACCGTTCTACGCCGTGGCCCTGCTGCTCGCGGTGGCCGGTGGGTTCAAGGCCCTCCGTCCCCAGGCGACCGTCGGTGCGTTGCGGGCGGTCGGCCTGCCCGGTTCGCCCGCACTCGTGCGGGTGATGGGGCTGGGCGAGCCCGTGGTCGGCGTCGGCGCCGTGGTCACCGGCTGGCCACCGCTGGCCGCGCTGGTGGCGGTGGCCTATGCCGCGTTCGCCGGGTTCGTGTGGGTCGCGCTGCGGCGCGGCGCCCCGATCCAGTCCTGCGGCTGCTTCGGCACCGACGACCTGGCGCCGACGCGGATCCATCTCGTCGTCGACATCGTGGCCAGCGTCGTCGCCGGGGCCGCGGCCGTCACCCGGGTCGACGGCATCGGCGCCGTGCTGGCCGACCAGCCGTGGGCCGGCGTCCCGTTCGTCGCCCTGGTCGCCGTCTGCATCTGGTTCCTGTACCTCCTGCTCACGGCCCTGCCGGCCGCCCTGCGGGCGTGAGGGAACGGCCCCATGTCGCCGTGGTCGGGGGCTACAAGGTCGACGCCGACACCCTGGCGTCAGCCGAGGAGGTCGGTCGGCGGCTGGCCACCGCCGGCGCGGTGGTGGTCACCGGAGGGCGCCACGGCGTGGCCGAGGCGGCCAGCCGGGGCGCAGCCGGGGCCGGGGGGCTAACCATCGGGATCCTTCCCGGACGGGACCGGGCCGAGGCCAACCCGTGGGTGCAGGTGGCGGTGCCGACCGGCCTGGGCGACACCCGCAACGCCCTGGTGGTGATGGGCGCCGACGCGGTGATCGCGTTGACCGGCCGGTACGGCACGCTGTCCGAGATCGCCTTCGCCCTTCTGGCCGGCACCCCGGTCGTCGCCCTCGGCTCCTGGGAGCTCGGGCTGGAGGGCCGTCCCGACCCGTCGATCGAGCGGGCGACCGATCCGGCCGACGCCGTCGAGAGGGCGCTCAGGCGCAGCGCTGCAGGGTGACCGGGGCGCCGTCCCCGCCGTCGGCCGACTGCGCCACCCCGTCCTCCGCCGACCACTCGGCGACCCCGTCGGCCAACTCGGCCGTCTCCTCGGCGGTGTCGCCGACCACGGCCAGTCGGACACAGGCGCCGTCCCCGTCGGCCCAGGCCACGTAGGCGTCGCCCCCCCAGCCGGTGACGGCCCGGTCGACGTCGGACGGGTCGAGCTCGCGCTCGAGCAGGAGCCCGAGCAGGAACGCGCCGAACGCCCCTTCGCTGCTGATCTCGCCGTCCGATGCCGGGGCCGCCACCGGCACCGGGCCTTCGCCCTCGATGAACTTCTCGGGGACCATCACCTGCTCGCTGGTCACCGGCGGGTCGCCGAAGGCGGCGTCGAGCGCCGACTGGCCACCCTCGTCGAGCACGAGTTCGACCAGGACCGGGCCGAGGACATACGGCGCCACCAGCAGGTCGACCACGATCGCCGGGATGGAGAAGGCGGGGAACGACGAGGCCAGCTCGGCCTCCTCGGCGCCGTACTCCTCCAGCTCGCGGTCCGACAGCGACGCGAGGTAGCGCTCCTCGATGCGCACCGCGTTGCCCTCGACCACGGCGTCGAAGCCGAAGCTCTCCTCGCCGTCAGATTCGTCGATCTCCGGCCGGTCGAGCTCGAAGTGCTGGTCGTCGAGGGCATGCACCAGCTCGTGGGCGATCGTGGTCCTCACGTACGGCGTGGTCGACGTCCCGCGCACGACGAGCTCGTCGGTGGTCGGG
>JBOGGX010000070.1:0-5621 GCA_050744245.1 Acidimicrobiales bacterium | reverse complement strand
TGGGAGTCCGAGGTCGCCCGCCACGACCGCGTGATCCACAGCATCGAAGGCCACCTCCGCCGGCTCAAGAATCACGCCTGATCACAGAACTCTTGCTTGACACACCCCTGAGGGCCGGTTAATCGAGCGCTGGTTCAGCGCCCTGACCACCAACAAGCTGCAGCGATCCGCCCACCACAGCGTCAAACACCTCACCGCCGACATCCAGGCGTGGGCCGCCAACTGGAACCAGAACCCCACCCCCTACGTGTGGCACAAGAGCGCCGGCGACATCCTCGAACGCCTCGCCGGTTACTGCGCCGCCATCAACCAAGGAACCGACCGATGACCCACCACAACATTTCACCCCGCTTCTACCTTCCAGGACACGTCCAGGTCGTCACCGACGATCCCAGGTCGTTTCCCCAGACCCACTGACGTGACCTGGGCCGGACCCAGGACCTGTTGCCACGCCGTTCAGGACAAGGTGTTCGTCAACGCTCCCGACGTTCCCAACGGCTCACGGCTGGTGGGAGTACTACGCGGTCACCGACGATGATCCCGATCCCGCCGCCGAGCACGCCCCGTCCCAGTGCTGCGCCGGCGACCAGGACACCACGACCGCCGGCTGCTGCTGACGCCAGATCAGGGGGCGCGAGTCGGCCGCTGTCGAGCCGGGCTGCTCAGCCCGCCACCGGCGCCATCGGGATACTGGCGGTGGTGGCGTCGAGCAGGGTCGACAGCCGAGCGAGGGCGTCGGGCACGATCCGGTAGTAGATCCAGGTACCCAGCCGATCGCCTTGGATGAGGACGACTTGTCGGAGGACCTTGAGGTGATGGGGTACGATGGGCCCGGCGACGTCGAAGGGCTCGTTGAGCTCACAGACGCAGATCTCCAGAGTTCTCGCGTGGCCGGGATCCGTCGAACTGCCTAACGGTCGTTTGGTCGATTATTGTGCCTCATCTGTGCGGCCCTCGCTGCTCGTCCATCTCGCCCTCATCGCGTGCACGGCGTCGTGGGGGCTCGTCTTCGTCGGCGTGCACCAACTGCTGACGACCATCGACGCGGTCCAGATCGTCACCCTCCGGTTCGCGCTGATCAGCGTGGTGGTGCTGGTGGGGCTGGCGTTCATCCCCCCGATGCGGCCGAGGTTCTGAGGCGTGTCTGACTTCGCGCGACAGGTGGCGGTGGTTTTCAGACCACAGGTCGGCGGTGCCGGGTTCGGGTGGGTGAGGGCGGGATTGCCCGCACCCGTGGTGCCTCCGAGCCTCGTTGCGTGGCTCTGAGGCGATCGTAGAGCCCGGTTTCGCGGCTCGCTCACGACGGCTGCCCTCGTTCGGCTCGGTGGTGGGCGCGGCGGGCGGCGTCGGCGGCGGCGAGTCCGTCGCGGCGGGCGGCGCGGATCTTGTCACCGCGGCCTTCGTGTTCGTCGTCGGGGGTGAAGTAGCCGATGCCCTCATGCAGGCGGACCGAGTTGTAGTGCCGGCGGGCCCGTTCCAGTTCGGCGGCGAGCACCGCAGGGTCGGTGATCCGGTTGAGGTGCGGCCACTCGATCTTGATGTGGCTCCACAGCGATTCGATCCAGGCCTGGTCGGTGGGTGTGCGGTCGGCCGAGGCGTTGGGCGACGGCCAGGCCGGCGAGGAAGTGGCGGGTCGCGTTCGAGGTCATCTGGGGTCCGTTGTCGGAGCAGGCGAGCAGGATCGGCCGGGCTGGATCATCGGCGGGCAGCTCGAGGCGTTCCGGGGTGATCAAGTCGGCGAGACCTTCGGCGACGAGGGCCTGGTCGAACAGCACCTGCACCTGGGTGGAGGTCTCTTCGACCGACACGAGGGTGTCGATCCAGCGGCGGGAGACGACGTCGATGATGGCGAACGCCACCCGCCGCGCTCTGGGGAAGTGGGTCGCGTCCCAGCACCAGATGCGGTTCGGGGCCCACTGCAGCCAGTCCGGCCACACCGGCCGGGGGGTCGGGTCGCGGGTCACTGGTTCGGGCAGCACGAGTCCGTGAGCAGCCAGGACGCGTCGGAACGTGGACGGCGACACCCACACCCGCCCGATGTAGGAGCCGCGGTGGGCGAGCTTGCGGTGCGACCGGTCGACCTCCCCCCACTCCTCGGCGACCGCCAGCACGGCGTCGATCTCGGCCGGGGTGAGGGCGTGCAGGGCGACGCCGCCGGGGGCCCGGTCCTCAAGGGTGCCGACCTCCCGCAGCCGCAGTCGCCAGCGGTGCACCCGGTCGTCGGGGACGCCGAGCAGCCGGCACGCCCATGCGTGCGGGGCGCCGGCGGCGACCGCGCCGTCGATCAGCTTGAGGACCTGTTCCTTCGTCTCGCCCGGCACCCGTGCCGGCAGCGGGCCGGTCAGGTCCAGCTCGCTTTTCCCCGCAGCAACGCCAGCTCGATCGCCTGTGACTTGACCGCCTCGGTCAACTCGCCGAGCTCGTGGCGAGCCTTCTCCAACTCCCAGTTGCGCTCCGCCACCGGACGACCCGGGCGGGCCGCCAACGCGGCCATCGCCGCGTCCTTGACGGTGCGGCGGATGCCGATGATCGTGGACACGTCGACGTGCCACCTGCGCGCCGCCTCGGCCTGGGTGATCTCGCGCGAGGTGACCTCCAAGAAGATCTCCCACTTCATCTCCGGCGACAGCACACGCGGCCGTCGACGGGCACCATGCTCGCTCACGGACAGCTCCTCTCGGATAGTCCCCGAAGACTGTCAACGTTGGGTCGTTTCCAGGTGGACCCTCCGCGGCGAACTCAGACGCAAGACACGAGTTCGTGCGCGCATGATGGCGGCGTGTGGTGCCGAGCGATGTGGGTTCGATTCGGGTTGGTTACCGCACGGCAGATGGCCGGCACTGACGACTGTCGCGATTCGTCTCGACTGGGAGCTATCGGGCGCGCACGTCGGCTCGGCCCGTGCCGGCTCGGCATCGTTTGGGAAGTCTCTGGCGAATGGTTCGGGATCAGCGGGTGATCCATTCCTTCAGGTGTGGGATGGCACGGTCGACGTTGTGGCCATAGAGCCGCTTGAACGTTGGTCGAACAAGCACGCCGAGGGGTCCCTCGAGATACACCTGCCACACGAGGCGGGTACGCGCCGACCTGATCTCTTCGAATCGATGGTCATAGCGGATGCGCAGCCCGAGAGGACCGCCCACCCATTCCCATCGATGTGGTGGGTCCCGCTCCGACATGCGGAATGTGGTGCGGCCGAACCCCTTGATGCGCAACGCCCCGCGGGTGGTCGGACCGATGGGACCGTCGGCCAACACGGTGACGGCGAGGATGTGAGGCGCCCAGTCCGGCCACCTGCGCACGGCGATCAACCGCTCCCAGGCGTGCAGCGGCGGTGCGTCCACCTCGAAGGTTCGTTGCACGGCAGGCGCCGGCATCAGCGACCAGGGAGTCGGATCGGGCGTGGGGCGAGGCGGCGGTCGGGTTCGCCGCCCTCAAGCCGTTCCCTGAGGTTCCGACAGCTCGCGGGTGCCGCCTTGGCAGCCATCCGGCGGACGATCGGCACGAGTGGCACACCGATCCCGTGCCCTTCGAAGTCGAGCGCGAAGGTCACTCGGGACCGTGCGTCGCCGTCGAGGGGTTCGACGGCGATGGTCACGTGAGGCCTGATCGGCCCATCGATACCTCGAGCGGCCCACATGTTGGGGGTATCGACCTGGGTTAGCTCCTGTGTCATTGTGCGGTCGACACCACCCATCCTGCGTGTCGTGGTGAACATCAAGCCGGCCCGGGGCGGGCCGTCTTCGGCCACTCGCACGCTTACGACGTCGTGCTGCCATTCGGCGAACCGCGACGGGTCGGTGGCATAGGCGAACACCTCCGATGGCGGGCGGTCGACTTCGATGCTGGACATGATGGCTGACATGGTTCCTCCTGTATCGGGGCTGCGCAGGCTGTCGGCTCGGGTCGCCGCTGGTGCGGGTAGCCGGCGAGAGGCTGTGGCCGCCGCAGCGGCAGCCGATGTGTGCCGGTGAGACACACCGGCTGACAGTGGCGACGACCGGTCGAGGCGGCGCAGGGCTGGCTGCCCATTTCACCCGGGGGGTTGCGGGGCCGGGTGTTCATGCGCGGGTGGCACGCCGGTAGCGCAGCGAGGCCAAGGAAGCGGCGGCGGCGACCAACCCGCCGATCCAGGCCACCGCCTGCCACACGGCGGTACCGGCCGGGCCGCCGACGTGGCCGCGGTTGCGGAGTGAACCAGTCATGCCCGGACGCTACGAAGGTCGTGGACAACGATGGCCCAGCCATGGCCAAGAGGCGGGCCGACGGCCCGAAAAGTGCCGCTGAGCTGGAGCGGACGACGGGATTCGAACCCGCGACCCTCACCTTGGCAAGGTGATGCTCTACCAGCTGAGCCACGTCCGCGTGAGTCCTACACCCTACCAACACCTCGGGCGGGGCGGGCAAGCGGTCGGGGGTGGCAGCCGCTTCCGCCGACGGGCTCAACGGCTGATGCGGCCGCGGATGTTGTTGGCGAGCTCGGCGGCCACCTGTCCGTCGAGAATGCGGTCGATCATCACGGTCCGCTCTGGGCGGCGCAGCAGGAGGGTGGCGGTGCGATCTTCCTGCCAGCCCTGGACATCGAGGCCGGGGTCGATGGCGATCTCGACCACGTCCGGCTTCCAGCCCTTGTCGTTGACGGCGATGAGCCGCTGGTTGGTGAGGGCGATGACGCCGTTGGCATCATTGAACCGGCCCTGGGCCAGCCCCTCCACCCGTTCGCCCTCGCGCAGCACGACGCCGAGGATGCTGAACGCGTGCTCGCCCGCCCGCTTCGAGTGATTCTCGAGCCGGGTCGTGGCCGGGCCGATGCCGTGGGGATCCTGGGCGGGCGCGGCCGGAGGCGGTCCCGGAGGTGCCGGCGGGGCGGGGGGCGGATAGCCAGGCGGCGGGTAGCCCGGCGGCGGGTAGCCCGGCGGCGCGTAGCCGGGACCGATCGGCGGGGCGACGGCTTCGGCGGCGGAGAGGTATTGGCTGCGGTCGCTCGGCGCGGCGGGGCCGAACGGCGGCCCCCACTGCGGCCAGGCCGTGCCGCCCCCCAACGTCCACAAGGCCAGACTCAAGGCCGGGGCCATCCAGTGCTTCAGCCGCATCAGTCGTGTCCTTGACTCGTGCCGACTTGGGACCACCTCTGCTGGATGTTGGAGTTCAAGCAGCCATCAGACCCAGAGCGTTCGCATCGCGCGTCGCTTGCGGCTTAGCGCTCGAACTCCAACACCCTCCACTATGAGGACTGTCGGAGAGTATCGGTCACACAAGCGGGCCGACTGTAGCGATTGTGCCGCGTTTCACGATTGTGCGGCCCTCGCTTGCGTTTCGCCCGGACGATCATTCGCGCGAAACGGCAAGCTGTCATCACTCGTTCACTGCTCCCATGTCCACCCCGTCACGCCGCGGCAGTTGACGATGCACTCGCCCGGCCAGCCGCCGTCCCGCAGCGCGATGATCGTCTGGGCCGCCAGTGTGAACGTATCATCGTGTGACTCCATGTCCAGTCCGGCGACGTGACCGGCCAGCAGCACGTTGTCGCACTCGAGCAGCGGGCTGTCGGTCGGCAGCGGCTCGATCTCGAAGACGTCCAGCCCCGCTCCCCGCAAATGGCCCGACTGGAGCGCGGCACA
>JBOGGX010000069.1:0-4657 GCA_050744245.1 Acidimicrobiales bacterium | reverse complement strand
ACCACCCGAAGAACAGGTGGGTGAGGCGACACCGCCGTGGCCCGCGGTCCTCGATCGGCACGGGCGCTGCCTAGTGTGCTGGGGTGCTCGAGGTCATGGTCCGCCGGCTCGATCCGACCCTGGTCCTGCCCTCCTATGCCCGGTTGGGCGACGCCGGAGCCGACCTCGTCGCCCGCGAGGGGGCGGTGGTCGCCCCGGGCGGCGGGCGGGCCCTGATCCGCACCGGCATCGCCCTCGCCATACCGGAGGGCTACGCCGGCTTCGTGTTGCCCCGCAGCGGCCTGGCCCTGCGGCACGGGATCACCTGCCTCAACGCCCCCGGTCTGATCGACGCCGGGTACCGAGACGAGATCAAGTGCCTCCTCGTCAACCACGACCCAACCGAGCGCTACGAGGTCGAGCGGGGTGACCGGATCGCGCAGCTCGTGATCCAGCGGGTGGAGCACGTCCGGTTCGTGCCGGTCGACGAGCTGGCGACGTCGGAGCGCGGCGTCGGCGGCTTCGGGCACTCCGGTCGCTGAGCCCCACCCGGCCGGTACATCCAGAGGGCCGGTCGTTGCGAATAGAACCCGTCCGGCGTAGTTTCGGGACCAGTTTCCAGATGCGACCTGATCGCATGTCGCGGGGAGGAGATCGATGCACATACCCGACGGGTTCATCAACGCCGGCACATCGCTCGGGGCCGGTGCCGCCAGCGTCGGCGGCCTCGCCGTCTGCATCCGGAGGTCGCGGGACACCCTCGCCGAGAAGCAGGTGCCGCTGGCCGGACTGACCGCGGCGTTCGTCTTCGCCGTCCAGATGCTCAACTTCCCGGTGGCCGGAGGCACCAGCGGTCACCTGCTCGGCGGCGTGCTCGCCGCCGTTCTCGTCGGCCCATGGGTCGGGTGCCTCTGCATCTCCGTCGTGCTCGTGGTGCAGGCGCTGTTCGCCGACGGCGGCCTGACCGCACTCGGGCTGAACATCCTGAACATGGGGATCGTCGGCGCTATCGGCGGCTACGCCGTCTTCGTCGCCCTGCGGCGGGTTCTCCCGAAGACGAGGGCGGGCGTGCTGATCGCCACCGCCGTCGCATCATGGCTCTCGGTCGTGCTGGCGTCGATCGCGTTCAGCATCGAGTACGCCGTCGGCGGCAGCGGCGGGGTCTCGGCGAGCACGGTCTTCGGCGCCATGGTGGGCGTCCACGCGCTCATCGGCATCGGCGAGGCGATCATCACCACGCTCACGGTCGGCGCCGTGCTGGCGACCCGTCCGGACCTGGTGTACGGCGCCGCTGATCTCCTGCCGCCCCTCGAACTTCGGACGGCGGCGCCGGCGGTGGCCGGAGGCGCGTCATGAAGCGGACGAGCGTCGTCGGCTTCGTGCTCGTCGGCCTGGCGGTCACGGCCGTCCTGGCCGCGGTGGTGAGCGGGTTCGCCAGCAGTTCCCCTGACGGTCTCGAGAGGGTAGCCGGCGACCAGGGCTTCCTCGAGGAGGCGGAGGATCACGATCTGGGCGAGTCCCCGGTGGCCGACTACGCCGTGCGTGGCGTCGACAACGACCGGCTGTCCACCGGGCTGGCCGGCCTGGTCGGCATCACGGTCACCTTCGCCGTGGGCTACGGCCTGTTCTTCCTCTTGCGCCGCCGGTCCTCAGAAGCGCGGACGTCCGGCTGACCCGGTGGCCGGCAACCATGGCGGCCACGTCCACGCCCTGCTGGTCGAGGTCGAGAGTCCGATCCACCGGCTGCCGGCCGCGGTCAAGATCGTGGCCGCGCTGCTGTTCGTGCTCGCGGTGGTGGCCACGCCACGGGAGGCCTTCTGGGCGTTCGCCGTCTACGCCGTCGTGCTGCTGGGGCTCATGGCCGCGGCCCGCGTGCCCCTGGGACTGCTCGTGCGCCGGCTCGCGATCGAGGTTCCGTTCGTCGTGTTCGCCGTGCTCATGCCGATCATCGCCCAAGGGCCGAGGGTTGAGGTGCTCGGGGTCAGCCTGGCGGTCGAGGGGCTGTGGGGGGCGTGGAACATCCTCGTCAAGGCGACGCTCGGCTTGATGACGACGCTCGTCCTCACCGCGACGACCTCAATGCCCGGCCTGCTCGCCGGGATGGACCGGCTGCACGTGCCGCGGGCCTTCACCGGCATCGCCGGGTTCATGGTGCGCTACGCCGATGTCGTGGCCGGCGACATGCGCCGCATGCGCATCGCCCGCATCTCCCGCGCCCATGATCCGCGCTGGATATGGCAGGCCCGGGCCGTGGCCAGTTCGGCCGGCGCCCTCTTTATCCGGTCCTACGAGCGCGGCGAGCGCATCCACGCGGCGATGTTGGCCCGAGGGTACGACGGCTCGCTGCCCCGGTACGGGACGCCGGCCGCGCCGAGCCAGTGGCTGGTGGGCCTGGCCCTGCCTGCGTTCGCCACCGTCGTCTGCATCGTGGCGTGGAGCCGGTGACCCCCGGCCCGCCGGCCGTCTCGGTCGAGCGCCTGGCCTTCGCCTACCCGGACGGCCATCAGGCGCTGTTCGGCGTCGACCTGGCCTTGGCGCCGGGCGAACGGGTGGCTCTGCTCGGACCGAACGGGGCGGGCAAGACGACGCTCGTCCTTCACCTCAACGGGGTCCATCTGGCCCAGCACGGAACGGTGGTCGTCGGCGACCTTCCCGTGGCCAGGCAACACCTGCGGGAGATCCGGCGCCGGGTGGGCATCGTGTTCCAGGACCCGGACGATCAGCTGTTCATGCCGACGGTTCGGGACGACGTCGCCTTCGGCCCGGCCAACCTCGGGCTCGACCCGGGCGAGATCGGTACCCGGGTGACCGGAGCGCTCGAGGCGGTGGGGATGGCCGAGCACGCCGACCGCCCGCCTCATCATCTGAGCTTCGGTCAACGCCGGCGGGTGGCGGTGGCCACGGTGCTGTCGATGGATCCCGACCTGCTCGTGCTCGACGAACCGTCGTCGAACCTCGACCCCGCCAGCCGTCGCGAGTTGGCCGACATCGTCCTCGGGCTCGACCTCACCCTGCTCATGGTCACCCACGACCTGCCGTATGCGCTCGAGCTGTGCCCGCGCTCGGTGATCATGAACGACGGGGTCATCGTGGCCGACGGGCCGACCGCCGATCTCCTCGCCGACGAGGACCTCCTCAAGGCCAACCGCCTCGAGCTCCCCTACGGCTTTCACCCGGCCAACATCGGTCGGAGCTGCGCCGCCTCACCGCCTGGGGGCATGGCGGAGCTGGATGACCGGGGTGCGGTCGTCGGCGATGTGGACGGCAAGGCCGTCGGGCTCGACGACGAACTCGACGAGCACAGCTCCTCCCGGTCGGCTTCCGTCGCCGGCGTCGGCCGCCGCGCCGGCGAAGGCCTCGGCCACCGCTCGGCGGAGGCGGTCGACCTCTGACCCGGCGAAGCCCACCCGGAGGGCGATGGTCGCTGCCGTCTCCGCGGCCACGTCCGCGAACGCCTGCCGATCAGGCAGGGTGAGACGGATCTGGTCGGCCATGCTCGGTCAACCCTCGCGCACCACGTCGGTCGGCGCCTTGTCGGATCGCAGCCCGATGTAGACCGGGTGGCGGAGTACGAGGTCGGTCGTCCACGAGCCGAACGCGACCTCGGCCACCAGTTCGGGACGCACCCACCGGGCCTGGCGGCTGATCAGCGGCGGCGGCGGTGGGTCGAACGGGCAGGCGTCGGTGGCCAGGTGGGCCAGCAGCTTCCCCACCCTGGTCAGCTCCGCCCCCGTGAACCCGCTGCCGACCCGACCGGCATAGCGCAGCGACCCGTTCGCGTAGTAGCCGACATGGAGACTGCCGAGCAGCCCGGCCCGGGCCGCCTGGCCCGGGCGCCAGCCGCCGACGACGAACTCCTGGCGGCGGCGGACCTTCACCTTGAGCCAGGCGGGCGAGCGCCGGCCGACCTCGTAGCGGCTGTCGAGCCGCTTGGCCATCACCCCCTCGAGCCCGAGCTCGTCGGCCGCGGCCAGCAGCGCGGCCCCGTCGCCGACCTGATAGGTCGCGACCCTCCATCGCGGGCTCGGCGGCAGCAGCGCCTCCAGTAGCCGCCGCCGCTCGGTCAATGGCTCTCCGGTGAGGTCGTTGCCGTCGAGGGCCACGAGATCGAACACCACGTAGGTGACGGGCACGATCGCGGCTCGGCGCCAGGCGTCGGCCGCGTTGGTCACGTGCATGCGCTGTTGCAGATGACCGAAGCTGGGCCGGCCGTGCTCGTCGAAGGCGACCAGCTCGCCGTCGAGCACCGCGTTCTGCACACCGAGCGCCGCGGGCAGTTCCGCCAGCTCGGGGAAGCTGACCGTCACATCGGCCAGCCGGCTGCTCTGCAGACGGAGCCGGTCACCATCGACGAAGGCGATGGCCCGCATGCCGTCCCACTTGATCTCGAAGGCCCAGCCGTCCTCGATGTCGGGCAGTTCGGCGAGGACGGCCTTCATCGGATCGAGACGCGCCGGCACCGTCACGGCGCCCGGTTTAGCGCGACAAGTGATGGCAACGGGCCTTGCCGTTGGGACAGACTTCACGTTCGGAGCTCCGGCCTCCGGCCGCGGGGGCAGGCCGGCACAGAGAGGCGGCGACGGTTGGCTTCTGACGCAGAGGGCCATCGCACGTCGAACGGCGAGACCGGGACCGCCGCGCCCGACGCGGCTGCGCCCGAGCCGGCTGCGCCCGAGCC
>JBOGGX010000068.1:0-7380 GCA_050744245.1 Acidimicrobiales bacterium | reverse complement strand
GGGTCGTCCAAGACGGGCCATGCCAGGCTCCTTCTGTCAGGGGTTCTACCTGGCAGAACGCGCCTCAGACACAGAAATTCCCGATCACCCAACATTTTTCGCCGAAACAAGCTTCCAGGACACTAGGGTCTCGTCCATGGCCGTGGTCCGTTCGATCATCCTGTTCGTGCTCGCCGCCCTGGCCGAGATCGGCGGGGCGTGGCTGGTCTGGCAGGGCGTGCGCGAACACCGCGGCGTCGCCTGTATCGGCGCCGGGGTCCTCGCCCTCGGCGCCTACGGCTTTGTCGCCACGCTGCAGTCCGACCCACACTTCGGTCGGGTGCTGGCCGCCTATGGCGGCGTCTTCGTGGTCGGCTCGCTGGCGTGGGGCATGGCGGTCGACGGGTTCAGGCCCGACCGCTACGACCTCTGGGGGGCGGCCATCTGTCTCGTCGGCGTCGGCGTGATCATGTTCGCCCCTCACCGGGCCTGAGCGGCCGGCATCCCAAACGCCTGCGGCCGCCGCCGCCCTGGCAAAGTCGGCGAAGTCTCGGGGCTCACGGCCCAGCGCCCGCTGGACGCCGTCGGCCAGGTGGGCGTTGCGGCCGTCGAGGACCTCGGTGAACAGATAGATCAGCAGCGAGGTGTACTCGGCCGGGAGGTCGAGCTCGCCGAGCGCGGCCGCGTACTCGTCGACCGACACCGACACGTAGCGGATGTCGCGGCCGACCGCGGCGCCGATCTCGGCCACCGCAGCACCGAAGGTCAGCAGCCTCGGACCGGTCAGCTCGTAGCGCTGGCCCGCGTGGCCGTCCTCGGTCAACGCGGCCACCGCCGCGTCGGCGATGTCGTCGGCGTCGACGAACGGCTCACCCACGTCGCCGACCGGGAGCGCGACCACGCCGGTGATGACCGCGTCGACGAGGAAATTCTCGCTGAAGTTCTGGTTGAACCACGTCGACCGCAGGATCGTCCACTCGGCGCCCGAGGCCTGCACCGCCTGCTCGGCCTGTTCGGCGCTCTCCTCGCCCCGGCCCGACAGCAACACCAGCCGCTCGACCCCGGACTCGACCGCAAGCGCGGCGAACGACGCGATCGTCTCGACCGCCCCGGGAACGGCCAGGTCGGGGTAGTACGACACGTACACGCGGTCGACACCCTGCACGGCCGGGCCCCAGGTCGCCCGGTCCTCCCAGTCGAAGGGCGGCCGACCGGACCGCGAACCATGGCGCACCGGCCAACCGAGCGCGGTTAGCCGGTCGGCCACCCGGCGCCCGGTCTTGCCCGTGCTGCCCAGCACCAGCGTCGTCATCGCTTGTTCGTTGTCGCTCATGTCGTCAGTGAAGACCCGACGGCTGAGACGAGCCATAGTCGAGCCACTCCGATCCATGTCTCGGCGTCTAAGGTGCCGGGCATGGACGCGTTGGACGGCCTGCTGGACGGACCACGGGCCCGTGGTGCGTTCCTCCTGCGCTCGCTCATGAGCCCGCCCTGGTCGGTTCGCGTCCAGGACGAGGCGCCGTTGTCGCTGGCGGCCCTGGTACGGGGCGAGGCGTGGGTGGTTCCCGACCGGGGCGAGGCGGACCGGCTCGGACCAGGCGACGTCGCCGTCATGGCCGGACCCGATGCCTACCTGTTCGCGGACGATCCGGGCACGCCACCCCAGGTCGTCATCCACCCGGGGCAGCACTGCACGACCCAGGACGGCAGGCCCATGACCCAGGCGATGGACCTCGGCGTCCGCACCTGGGGCAACGATCCGAACGGCTCGACGGTGATGCTCATCGGCAGCTACCAGCTGCGGGGCGAGATCGGCCAGCGGCTGCTTGGCGCGCTGCCGACCCTGCTGGTGCTACCCGCCGACGCCTGGGAGTCACCGCTCGTCGCCTTGCTGGGCGACGAGATCGCCAGGGACGAGCCCGGCCAGGAGGCGGTGCTCGACCGGCTGCTCGACCTGCTGCTCATCGGCGTGCTCCGGGCCTGGTTCGCCCGAGCCGATGCCGACGTGCCCGCGTGGTACCGCGCCCAGACCGACCCCGTGGTCGGCCGGGCGCTGCGGACGCTCTACAACAACCCGGCCCACCCATGGACCGTCGCCACGCTGGCCGCCGAGATCGGCATCTCGCGGGCGGCGCTGGCCCGCCGCTTCACCGACCTGGTCGGCGAACCACCGATGACCTTCCTCACGGACTGGCGGCTGACCCTCGCCGCCGACCTCCTGCTCGAGCCCGACGCCACCATCGGCTCGGTGGCCGGCCAGGTCGGCTACGGCAGCCCGTTCGCCCTCAGCACCGCCTTCAAGCGCGTGCGCGGTATCAGCCCGCACGAGCACCGGCGGCGGCGGTCGGCGTCGACCGCCCGTCAGTTCCAGATGGTGACGTAGACCGGCGGCCGGAACTGGCTCGGGGGCACCCCCCGCAGCGGCCCTGCATGGCATGCGTCGCCGACGGGGTGCCGACGAAGCGGTGGAACGCGGCAGTGGCCGAGCTGCGCCGGTCGGGCGCCAGCATCGTGACGTGCCACAACAGCTCGACCGGGGTGCCCCGCACCGCCAGCGGCACCAGGCTCTTGCGTTCGGGGTCGTCGAGCGCGACCTGGGCCACCGCCGGGGCGATGCCCTGGCGATGCTCGGCCGCGGTGAGCGCCGCAGCATGGCTCGGGAACATCCGGATGCGGGCCTCGGGCACGTTGAGCCGCAGCAACAACCCCCGCACATGCGAGCGTTCGTCGCCCGCGTCCGGACCGACCAGCCAGCTCGCGTCGACGAGCGACCGAGGTTCAATCGCGCTCGCCGCCGCCAGGTGATGGTCGGGGGGCGGCCACGAAGATCAACCGGAACGGAACAGCGGGCTGCACTCGAGCCGCGGGAACCCGTCGCTCGTGAGCGACGGGCCGATGGCCACGTCGGCCAGCCGCTCCTGCAACACCGCGGCCATGTCGTCGGTCGAGCCCACGCCGAGCGACACGTCGACCGCCTTCGCCTTGGCCGTGAACGCGGCGATCAGCGCCGGCGCCACCGACTCGGCCACCTCGCTCGTCGCGGCGCCGAGCACGCCGTGATCCAAGCCGCGGTGCGCGTCGGTGTCCCGTACATCGGGACTCATCGCCTCCCATCGACGGGGGCAGGCCGTCCTCGAAGGGCTTGGCCTGGCCCCGGAAGAACGGGCGCGGGTCCACACCCCCGCAGGCATCGGCATCGGATCGCGCCGGCCGGAGGAGGTGGCGCTGTCGGTGCTGGCCGAGATCGTGTCGGTGCGCCCCCGTCCCACCCGACCTCGGCTGGCCGAGGACGAGCCGGCACCGGCACGGGACGCGCCGTTGGTCACCGATCCGGTGTGCGGCATGACCGTGGCCGCGGTTGAGGGCGGGCGCCACGTCGATCACGCCGGCGTGCGCCACTGGTTCTGCGGCTCCGGCTGCGAGGAGGCGTTCCGCGCCGACCCGGACGCATTCGTGCGACCGTGATGGCGGCCGACGCGGACGGCTTGCAGCGCCAGCCCGACGACGTCGACTACCTCGCCGATCGGGGGCTGGCGACGGCGCTGTTCCTGGCCAGTGAGCTGCCCCAGCCGATCCTGCTCGAGGGCGAGGCCGGCGTCGGCAAGACCGAGGCGGGCAAGGCGCTGGCCCAGGTGCTCGACACGCCGCTGCTCCGGCTCCAGTTCGACGAGGGCATCGACGCGGCCGAGGCCCTGTACGAGTGGAACTATCCGAGGCAGCTCAGCATCCGACTGGCGGAGGCGGCGGGAGCCTCGATCATCGAGGACGACCTGTTCGGGCCGGACCACCTCATCGCCCGACCGCTGCTGCCAGGCCAGGCAGCGCGGCCTGGCCTGGGTCGTCGGCGCGTAACCGATCCGTCTCAGGAGACGTCGTCGGTGATGGCGCCCATCGCGGCCCGCAGGGAGTCGAGGGTGTGGCCGCTGACGAGGGCGTCGCAGTGGGGGCAGCGCCGCGGCCATGCCGCCGACCAGCGGGACGAAGCCGGCGCGGCCCGCCTGGGGTTGATCCACACGATCCGGTGGGCCAGCCGCCGCAGCCGGGCCATCTGCTCGCCGATGAGGCCGGGATCGTCGCGATCCCACCCGTCGGACACGAAGACCACGACCGCGCCGCGGGCCAGACCCCGCCGTCCGAAAGCGTCGAGGAACTCCTTCAAGGCGGTGCCGATGCGGGTGCCGCCCTTCCAGTCGGGCGCGGTCTCGGCGGCCAGGGCCAGGGCGGCGTCGGCGTCGGCCACCGACAACGCCCGCGTGAGCCGGGTCAGCCGGGTGGCGAACGAGAAGACCTCGGCGTGCGAACCTCCGGCTGCGGCATGGAGGAGTTGGATGCACGCTCGCGAGTAGGGCGCCATCGACCCGGAGATGTCGCACAGCACCACGACCTTGCGGGGACGCCGCCGGGCCCGACGGGTGAGGTGCTCGATGGGGTCGCCGCCGGTGCGGCGGCTGCGGCGGAGCGTGGCCCGCAGGTCGAGCCGGTCGCCGTGGCGGTGCCGGTGGTGCCGGCGGGCCGGACGCAATGGCGCAGTCAGCCGGATCTCCTGCATGAGCGCGCGCAGCGCGCGCAGCTCCTCGTCGGTGAGGGCGGCGAAGTCGGTGGTCGCCAATCGCTCCTCCCGACTGGCGACGGCAACGTCGACGTCGATCTCGCGCTCGGACTCGGTCGGTTCGTTCTGCCGTTCCGCTTCCGCGGCGAGATCCGGTCCGCCCTGGTCGAGGTTGGCGCTCGGCCGGGTGGCGGCGCGGGACCGGTCCGGCGCCGGGTGCGCGCGGGTCGGCGGTGGGGCGGAGCCGTCCCCCCGGGTGTCGGCCCAGTCGTGGAGGCCGCGGAACACCTGGTTGAACACGGCGTCGTAGGCGGCGAGATGGGTGCGGTCGCCCACCAGCGTCACCCGGCCGATCCAATAGAGGTCGTCGAGGGTGGTTGGCGTCGTGATCGACGAGGCCCGGATGAACCGGCCCAGCCGGTCGGCCGACATCGGCACACCGGCCCGGTGCAGGAGGTCGCCGAACGCGGTGGCCACCGCCGCCAGATCCATGCCCGATCCTACGGTCGACGGCGCGGACCTGCGGACGTACCGTTCGATGATGACCACCACCACCACCACTGCTCTCGTCGTGAAGCTGACGGCCAGGCCCGAGACCCAGGACGAGGTCGCCGACTTCCTCGCCGGCGCACTCGAGCTGGCCATCGCCGAGGCGGGGACGCCCGTGTGGTTCGCGCTGCGGACCGACCCAACGACGTTCTGGATCGTCGACGCCTTCCCGAGCGACGTTGAGCGCCAGGCGCACCTCAATGGACCGATCGCCGCCGCCCTCATGGCCAACGCGGACCGGCTGCTGGCGGCCGCGCCGGAGATCAATCCGGCCGAGGTGCTCGCAGCCAAGATTCCCTGAGGGCCGCTGAGCGGGCTCGCATCTGCGTTTGCGCGCGCTCAGGTCCGTAGAGCGACCCCCAGCGTCCTTAAAGGGCACTCAGCTCCGCTCCGGATGCGCCGCGAGTCGTGGCGGTGGGTGCGCTCTAATGGGGTGGTGAGCGACCGGCCGCGGTGCGTCTCGTGTGGGGTGCGGCTCCCGGTCGCCGCCGCCCGGTGCCCGTCGTGCGGCCATGAGCTGGGCGAGCCCGTGGTCGTGGCCCATCGAGGTCAAGGCCGACCCGGCCGATGGATCGGACTGGCGGTCGCCGCGGGGATGGCTGTCGTGGTCGCCGGGCTGGCCGCCACCGGTCGGCCCGGCACCGATGCCGACGACGAAACGGCCGGCCGGTCCGTGGCGAGTGTCCCGTCCGACGACCGCACGCCGTCGACCACCACCCGGCCGGCGTCGGCGGCCGATCCGTCGGGCGTCGACCCACCCCCACCGGGCACTGCGCTCGTGGTCGAGCCGCTCGGCGGCTCGTGGCCCGACCTAGGCGAGCTGCGGCTGCTGCGCTGGGCCCAGAGCGGGCCGGGCGAGCTCATCGACCCCCTCGGCGCCGTGGCCACCGACATCCAGCTCGCCGATCGAGGCCCGATCGCCGGCATCGTCCCCCGTCTCGACGGTGCGGTCATCGTGGCCGCCGGCCGGGCCGTGTACCACCCGGAGCTGCCCGGCGCCGGGGGTGCCGTCGACCTCGGACCGGCCGACCGGGCGTTGGCTTCCGACCGGGCGACGAGCATCTGGCTGGTCACGGAGGCGGGCACGGCAGACCAGCCGCCGGCGGTCCGGGAGATCGACGTCGTCGCAGGCCGCGCCACCGATCCGGTCGCGCTCCCGCTCGACGCCTGGCCCGTGGCCGGGGTCGATGGCGGCCTCCTCGTCCGAGGCCCCGACGGTGGCTACCTCGTCGGCCGCGACGGCGCGGTCCGCCGCATCACCCACGGTTCGGTGATCGACGCGGCGGGGACGACCGTGTTGCTGAGGGCGTGCGACGAGCAGCTCCGCTGTGGCCATCGCCTGCTCGACCTGCGCTCGGGAGTCGAACGTGAGCTCGAGATCGACGCGGAGCTGACGTGGTGGGAGACGCACCTGTCACCCGACGGGACGGCGTCGGCGAGCATCGGCCACGACCGCGACCACGGCTGGCGCTTGGTGATCGTCGACTTCACCACCGGCCGCCGCCATGAGCACGTTCTGGCGACCGCGGGCTCACCCCCGCCGTCGGCCAGCGTCACCTGGTCGCCCGACGGGCGGTGGCTCATCATGGGGCGGCAGAACGGCCTGAGCCTCTTCCAACCAGACAACGTCGCCGAGGCGATCATCGACCGCCCAGGCTCGCTGGCCGCGGTCACCGTCATCGGACCAGCCCCGGCGCCCTGACCGCCGCCGACCCGACCGCGCCAATTCGCGATCATGTCGATCTCGGGCGTCCCGACCGGGTCAAAGTCATATTCGGCCGACAACTCAAGCTGCGTGGCAAAAACCAGACCCCCGGGTCATTCACCACCCAGGTCATCACCCCCGGCACCCGGGCCCGCATCGAGATCCGCTACAAGACCTCCGGCGCCAGGGCCTATCTCAAAGAAGGCCGGGCCCTGCGGGTGGAGACCACCATCAACAACCCCGAACATTTCGAGCTGCGCAAGACCCTCAACGCCGACAACTGGCGGGCCCTACTCCGGGTCGGCGAGGCCGTCAACACCCGGTTCCTCGAAGCCCTCGGCGAGGGCGCCCCCGGCGTCCCCGACGCCACCACGCTCCAGGCCATCGTGCTGCCCACCGTCCACCACGGCCAACGCGCCCCCGGGCTGCGTTTCTCGGCGTCGGAGGTGGGCGCGTCCGGCTCGAAGGGGAGCTGCTCGACCGGCCTGCGGGCCGGCGACGCCTGCCGGCTCGGTGTTACAGCCAACCCAACAGATGGGCTCCAGCACACATCCGGGAGCGTCCACGACAGCCAGGTTTGTGGTGGTTGGCGGCGCAT
>JBOGGX010000067.1:0-15332 GCA_050744245.1 Acidimicrobiales bacterium | reverse complement strand
GCGTCGACGAGCTCGAGGAGGCGATCGCCAGGAGCCATGTCGATCAGGGGGCGGCGGTGGCCGTCGAGGAGTTCGTGGAGGGCCACGAGGGGTTCTTCGACACGATCACGATCGACGGCCGGGTGGTCCACGAGTTCGTCACCCACTACTACCCGAACGTGCTCGAGGCGATGAGGACGCGCTGGATCTCGCCCCAGCTGGTGACGACCAACCGGGTCGACGACGCCCCCGCCTACGCCGAGCTCAAGGAGTTCGGGAGGAAGGTCATCGACGCGCTCGACATCGGCACATCGGCGACGCACATGGAGTGGTTCGCCGGGCCCAAGGGCCTCCTCTTCTCCGAGATCGGGTGCCGGCCGCCCGGCGTTCGGTGCTGGGACCTGTACGCCGCGGCCAACGACATCGACATCTACCGCGAGTGGGCGATGGCCGTCGTCCACGGGCGACCGGGCCAGGAGCTGTCGCGACGGCACTCGGCGGGGATGATCGCCCTCAGGCCCGACCGCGACGGTCACGTCTCGGGCTACGACGGCGTCGACGCGATCCAGCAGCGCTACGGCGAGTGGGTCATCGACGCGCACCTGCCGCCGGCGGGCACGCCGACCCAGCCGGTCGAGGCCGGCTACATGGCGAATGCCTGGGTGCGCATGCGGCACCCGGACTATGACGAGCTGCGCAGCATGCTCGACGACGTCGGCCGGACGGTCAAGGTGTTCGCCGGGTGAGCGAGCCCGGAGGGCGAGCGAACCATCGGCACAGCTCTTCATCGCCGCGAAGCGGCGAAGCGATCATTGGTGCCTCCGGTCTCGGTACTGATGTGAGTTGGCGGAGTACGAGAGTGGCGCACCAATGATCGCCCGCCGCCTCGACGTCCCGCCCGAGCTCACCGCCGATGCCGTCGAGACCCTCATCGCCGGACGCGAGCTGCCGATCGTCACGCCCATGGCGTGCACCTTCGTCTACCGCGGCGAGGCCGACGCCGTGCGCCTGCGCCACTGGGGCGTCGGGCTGCCGCCGGATCTCGGGTTCGAGCGCGTCGCCGGGTCCGACCTCTGGGTCCTCGTGCTCGAGCTGCCACGGGGGTCGCGGGTCGAGTACAAGTTCGAGGTCGCCGAGCACGGCGGCGTCCGGCTGGTCGAGGATCCGCTCAACCAGCAGCGGGCCAGCAACCCGTTCGGCGGCAACTCTGTGTGCCAGGCCGACGGCTACACCGTGCCCGACTGGGCCATGCGAGACCCCGAGGCCCGGGGGGGGAGGCTCGAGGACCGGCCCGTCGAGAGCCGGGCGCTCGGGCGGACCGCCGGCGTCACGCTCTACCTCCCGGCCGGCTTCGAGGAGCGTCCCGAGCATCCGTACCGGCTGCTCGTGGTCCACGACGGCGGCGACTACCTGCACTACGCCTCGCTCACGACCGTGCTCGACAACCTCGTGCACCGACGACTGGTACCGCCGCTGGTCGCCGCCTGCCTCCACCCGGGCGAGCGGCTCGTCGAGTACGCCGACGACGAGCGGCACGCCCGCTTCCTGAACGAGGAGCTCATCCCCGACCTCGAGTCGCAGCTGCCGCTCGTTCGCACGCCGGCCGGCCGGTGCCTCATGGGTGCCAGCTTCGGGGCCGTCGCCTCGCTCGCCGCCGCGGCGCACTCGCCCGGTCGCTACGGGCGCCTCCTCCTCCAGTCCGGATCGTTCGCGTGGTCCAGCAACGGGTGCAGCAGCCGGCGGGAGGTCATCTGGCAGCCGATCAAGGAGTTCGTCGACCGTTATGCCTCGTCGCCGGCGCGCGTGAGCGACCGGGTCTTCGTGACCTGCGGCGTGTACGAGTCGCTGATCTGTGAGAACCGGGCGCTGCTGCCCGCCCTCGAGGCCACCGGGATGGAGGTCCGATTCGTCGAGGCGCTCGACGGGCACAACTGGGAGAGCTGGCGCGACCGGCTGGGCGACGCCTTGCCCTGGCTCTTCGACGGCACCTCCTGACCGGCGCCCGGAGGGCGATGAGCAGGTCGACCGTGCGAGCGCCAGCGAGCCGGGCGACGATGGGTTCGGGGCGCAGCCCCGACGTGGTACTCAGTGCTCAGCTACGGTCGGCGCCGTGGCCGATGTCGTCCGTCGGATCGGGCTCTCGCTCGGCGCCGATCTGTGCTGGCCGATCTGCTACGAGGAGGTGATGCGCCGGCTCGACCTGGCCCTGCCGGTCGACGGCGACACCGTCCGCTTCGAGGTCGAACGGATCACGATCGAGCCGTTCGACCTGCGCCAGCCGGCCCGCTACGACCTCGTCGTCGACCGGGTCACCCACTGGTACGGCACCAGCAGGGAGTGGATCAAGAAGGCCGTTGTCATGGACGGCATGTACGTGTTCAACAACCCGTGGGCCATCCAGTCGATGGAGAAGCACACGTCGTACTGCGCCATGATGCGGCTCGGGATGCCCATCCCCGACACGTGGATGGTCCCACCCAAGAGCTACGAGCCGCAGCCGGACCTGGCGGTGACCCTCGAGCGCTACGCCCGCATGTTCGACCTGGGCGACGTCGGCCGGGCGGTCGGCTACCCGTTGTTCCTGAAGCCATACGACGGCGGTGGCTGGGCCGGGGTGAGCCGGGTCGACGACGAGGCGACGCTGCGGCGGGCCTACGACCAGAGCGCGACCTACCTGCTGCATGCCCAGCGGGCGGTCGAGCCCCACGACCTCTTCGTGCGGTGCATCGGCTTCGGCCCGCAGACGCGGCTCGTCCGGTACGACCCCTCGGCCCCCTTGCACGATCGCTACACGCTCGACGACGGCGCGGTGTCCGACGAGGAACGAGCCATGCTCACCGACACCGCGCTGACGATCAACTCGTTCTTCGGCTGGGAGTTCAACTCGTGCGAGACGCTGCGCCAGAACGGGGTGTGGCACCCGATCGACTTCGCCAACGCCTGCCCGGACTCGCAGGTGACGTCGCTGCACTACCACTTCCCCTGGTTGGTGGCGGCCAACCTGCGCTGGTCGATCTTCTGCGCCGCCACCCGCAGGCCGATGCGGGCATCGCTCGACTGGTCGCCCTACTTCGAGATCGCCGACCGTGACCTGACCTACCGCGAGAAGCTGACGGCCTACGCCGCCATTGCCTGCGAGCGATTCCAGACCGACGACTTCGAGGCGTTCTGCGCCACCCACCTCCAGGATCTCGACGAGGTGGTGTGGAACTTCTTCGGCTCCGACGTTGCCCGCGATGCGGTGCGCCAGAAGGTCGCCGCGCTGTTCCCCGTCCACGAGGTCGATCAGTTCACCGAGCTGTTCTGGGAACGCATCCAGCGGTGGAGGGACGAGACGAAACCGCGTCCCGCCACCGGCCAGGAGCGGTGACCGCCCGCCGTGTCGAAGCTGCCCGCCCGCTGGCACTCGTCGAGGCTCGAACGGGAGGTCGAGGTGGTGCGCTGGGGCGACACCGGCACCCCCGTGCTGGTGTTCCCGACCGCGGGCGGGGATGCCGAGGAGGTCGAGCGGTTCCACCTCGTCGAGGCCTGCGGCCCGCTGCTCGAGTCGGGCCGGGTAAAGCTCTACTCCTGCGACAGCATCAACGGCCGGGCCCTCCTCACCCACGAGGGCACCGCCGGCCACCGGTGCTGGCTGCTGCGCCAGTTCCTCGAGTTCGTCAGGCACGAGGTGGTGCCCGCCATCCGCGCCGACTGCCGCGACCCGGAGATCGAGGTGATCGCCGCCGGCCCGTCGATCGGCGCCTACAACGCCCTCGCCTGTGTCGGTCGCTATCCCGACGTGTTCCGCAGCGCCGTCTGCATGAGCGGCACTTACGACCTGCGGCGGTTCATCGACGGTGAGGTCACCGACGACTTCTACTGGGCGTCGCCGATCGACTTCGTCCCCACGCTCGCCGGCGAGGCGCTCGACGCGACCCGCCGCCGGTTCATCGTGATCGCCTCCGGTCAAGGGGCAAACGAGGACATCGGCGAGTCGTGGCTCGTGGGTCGCGTGCTCGGCGAGGCCGGCGTCCCGAACCGGGTCGACCCCTGGGGCGAAGAGTGGGCCCACGACTGGCCGCTGTGGCGGACGATGCTGCCCGGCTACCTCGACGAGCTCACCTGACGGAAAATTCGGCCACGACCGCGTTCGAGAGGGCCGGCCACACTTCGACGGCCCACGGCCCGAAGTCCCGGTTGGTGAGCGCGGCACACGCGATCTCGATTTCGGGATCGACCCAGAGGAACGTGCCCGACCGTCCAAAGTGTCCGAAGGCCGCCGGCGAGTTCCGCGACCCGGTCCAGTGGGGCGACTTGTGGTCGCGCAGCTCGAAGCCGAGGCCCCAGTCGTTCGGGTCCTGCCGGCCGAACCCGGGCAGCACGCCGCTCAGACCGGGGAACGCGACCGTGGTCGCCTCGGCCACCGTCGCCGGCGACAGGATGGCCGGGTCGAGAAGCTCCCGGGCGAACGCCAGCAGGTCGGCGAGCGAACACGACCCGCCCGACGCCGGCGAGCCGGCGAGCTCGAACGAGGTCAGCGCGAGCGGGCCGGACACCGCCTCGTGCAGATAGTCGGCGAACGACATCCCCGACCGCTCCTCAACTGTCGCCCCGAGCACCTCGAAGCCAAGATTCGAGTAGATCCGCCTGACCCCGACCCGGCCGACCGGCCCACCCGCCTCCGGCGGCAGTCCCGATGCGTGGGCCAGCAGGTGGCGGACGGTCGATCCATCGGGTCCGGCCGGTTCGTCGAGGCCGACCGTGCCCTCCTCGATCGCGACCAGCACGGCATAGGCGGAGAACAGCTTGGTCACCGAAGCCAGGGCGAACGGCTCGTCGGGCTCGCCCACGGCCTCGACGATCGCATCGGGTCGGGTCACGCCGACCGCGGCGCGCTCGACCGGCCATCCCGCAACCGTGTCGAGCGCGCTCACGACTCGTTCCTTCCGCGCTCAGGTACGTCTGATGTACCTGAGCGCGGGAGCATCCCGCCGGTCAGCGCAGGTGCTCGGTGAACCAGTCGGTGGCGGCGCCGTCGAAGTGGCCACCGTCGAGCAGCACCAGCCGCTTCGGTTCGAGGGCCCGTTCGTACGCGGCGATGGCGAAGACGGCCGGGGTGAGGTGGTCCTGGGCAGACCGGTGTCGGGCTGATCCGGGAGATGTAGACCCCCGGCTCGTACTCGCTCAACATCTCGACCGTGCGCAGGGTCACCTCGTTGCGCCAGGCCGGCGCTCGCTCCCGTCCGGTGGTCGTGAGCCACGACCACGAGTCGGGTGTCGGCAGCGCCGACCGCGCCAGCGGGTCCTCGGCCACCACCGGCACCATGGACGGCTGCTTGCCCTGGAACCGGGCGGCCCGGTCCTCGGCGAACATCGACTGGAACCCGGCGATGAAGTCGGCCCGCACCAGCGCCCGCACGTTTTCCCAGCCGCTCACGAGCGGCACCTGGGCCACCACGCACTTCACCCGGCGGTCGATGGCGCCGACGACGAGAACGGGGCCTCCCGAGTAGCTCGACCCCCAGATGCCGATGCGCTCCGGGTCGACTTCCGGCCGGGTCTGGGCGTAGGTGATGGCGTGCCGGTAGTCGCGGACCTGGACCCACGGGTCGATCTCCTGTCGGGGCTCACCGTCGCTCGCCCCGAAGTTGCGGTTGTCGAACACCAGGGCGCCGAACCAGGCCGCGGCGAACGCCTCGGCGAACGAGTCGAGGCCCAGCGTAGGTCGCCGTATCGTGTCCGGTCTGTGGAACCAGGGGACCGTGGGGAGCTGACGGCGTTCGAGCGGGCGGTGGCCGATGTGCTCGACGTCCTCGGCCCGGGTGACGTCGTCACCTACGGCGAGGTGGCGGCCGAGGCCGGTTACCCCGGTGCGGCCCGGGCCATCGGCGCCTTCCTCGTCCATGGCGAGGGCGACCACCACTGGTGGCGGGTGGTCACCTCGACCGGTCGGCTGGTCCCGGGACACGAGGCCGAGCATGCCCGCCGGCTCCGAGCCGAAGGGGTCGAGGTGCGGGACGGCCGGGTGCGACGACGGCCGTGATCCGGCGGCTGCTCGTCGACGTCAGCCCGCTCCGGGACAGCCGCGACTACCGCGCCATCTATCTCGGTCAGCTGGTGTCGGTCGTCGGGCGCCAGCTCACGATCGTCGCCTCGTCGCTCCAGGTGTTCCTGCTCACCGACTCGTCGCTCGCCGTCGGGCTGTTGAGCGCTGTCCAGCTCGGACCGCTCGTCGTGGGCTCCCTCGTGGGCGGGACGATCGCCGACGCCTACGACCGGCGCACGGTGTTGATCTGGACCCAGCTCGGGATGGCCGTCACCAGCGTGGGCCTGGCGGTCAACGCATCGGTCGCCTCGCCCGCGCTCTGGCCGGTCTTCGTCTGCACCGCGGTGGCGGCCGGGCTGTCCGGCATCGACGCCCCGACCCGGTCGGCCGCCATCCCGAGCCTGGTCGGGCTGGACCAGATCCCGGCCGCGGCGGCACTGAACCAGACCGGGTTCCACATCGCCCTCATCATCGGCCCTTCGCTGGCCGGGCTCGCCATCGCCAGGGTGAGCCTGAGCGCCGCGTACTGGATCGACGTCGGCACCTTCGCCATCGCCCTGCTGTCGGTGCTGGTGGTCCGGCCGCTGCTGCCTGAGGGTGGCGGCACCAAGGCGGGGCTTCGTTCGCTGCGGGAAGGGCTCGGCTACCTCCGGCGTCAGCGGGCCATCCAGGGCTCGTTCCTGATCGACATCAACGCCATGCTGTTCGGGATGCCCCGCGCGCTCTTCCCTGAGCTGGGCCTGACCCAGTTCGGCGGCGACGCGCAGACGGTCGGCCTGCTCTACGCCGCGCCCGGCATCGGGGCGCTGCTCGCCGCGGTCACCACCGGCTGGGTCACGCACGTTCGACGGCAGGGTCGGGCCGTGATCCTGGCCGTTGTCGCATGGGGCGCAGCCATCGCCGTGTTCGGGCTGGTGACCGTGCTCTGGCTCGGCGTCGCGCTGCTGGCCCTGGCCGGAGCGGCCGACGTGGTGTCCGCCGTATTCCGTACGACGATCCTCCAGCTCCAGGTGCCCGACCGGCTCAGGGGCCGGCTCAACGCGGTGAACATCGCGGTCGTCGCGGGTGGTCCCCGGCTGGGCGATCTGGAAGCCGGCGCCGTGGCGGCGGTGACCTCGCCCCGCGTCTCGGTCGTCTCGGGCGGGGTTGCCTGCGTGGTCGGCGCCGGGATCATCGCCCGGCTCATCCCCGAGCTGGCGGCGTGGCGGGCGCCGCCGGGCGGTGCGACCGAGCGTCATCCCGTCGATGAGATCGCGGTCGATGCCGAGGGCTGAGGCCGAGCGGCGGGCGTGGCTCCGGGAGGTCGGGGGCATCGCCGAGGCCGGCGCGGCCCCGGCCGACGTCGTGTCCGCCGTCGCCGTCGAGCTCGATCGCGCCTTCCCCGAGCGCGGGCTGCGGCTCCGTCGCACCGATCGGGTCGCCGTGCCCCCGGCGCCTGCGGGGTCAGGGCCCGAGCTCCTCGGCCTCGCGTACGAATCGTGTCTCGATCGTGGGCACCGGCGCCGGGCCGGCGCCCACTTCACGCCGCCGGCGCTCGCCCGCCGGCTGTCGGAGATTGCCCTCGACGGGATGATCGACGGGTCGCCGACCGTGTGCGATCCGGCCTGCGGCGGCGGCGTCTTCCTGCTGGCCGCGGGGCGAGTGCTGGCGGAGGAGGGCGGGTCGCGTCGGGCCATCGTCGAGTCCCGCCTGTTCGGAGTCGACCTCGACCCCCTCGCGGTCGCCGTGACCGAGGCCGCCCTCTACCTCTGGTCGGGCACGACCCCCGCCGGTCACCTCGTGGTCGGCGACGCGCTTGCCGACCCGTGGCCTGTCGCCGGCGTGAGCGTCGTCGTCGGCAACCCGCCCTTCCAGAACCAGCTCGGCCGCTCGACGACCCGCCCGCCCGCAGACGTCCACCGGTTGCGGCTCCGGTTCGGCGAGGCCGTGGGCCAGTACACCGACACCGCCTGGCTGTTCCTGGCCGCGGCGGTCGAGTCGGTCCGCCCGGGCGGGCGCGTCGTCCTGGTCCAACCTCAGTCGCTGCTCGCGGCACGGGACGCGTCGGTCGTCCGCCGCCGAAGCACGTTGGAAGGGCTCTGGCTCACGGACCGCCCGGTGTTCGACGCCGCGGTCCGCGTCTGCGCTCCTGTCATCCGCGTCGCCGACGATCCTCCACATCGGACGGTGAGACGGTGGCGAGGGAACGAGGTCGAGGAGCTGGCGCCGGTCGACCATCCCGCCGATGGGGATCGGTGGGCGCCGTTGGCCGCAGGCATCCTCGGCGTTCCGCCCGTCGACCTGGGGGAGGGGCCGCGCCTGGGCGACGTCGTGACCGCCACCGCCGGCTTCCGCGACCAGTTCTACGGCCTGGCCGACTTCGTCATCGACGGCGACGGCGACGACAGGGACGACGATGCCGCCCGGCCGCGGCTCGTCACCAGCGGCATCATCGAGCCCGGCCGGGTGGCATGGGGCGAGCGCCCGGTGCGGTTCGCCGGACGGCGCTGGCGGGCGCCGAGGGTCGACCTGCGAGCGCTCCGCGCCGGCGGCGACCCGGCGGTGGCCAGGTGGGTCGACGAGCGGCTGGTGCCCAAGGTGGTCGTGGCCACCCAGAGCCGGGTGGTCGAGGCCGCGGTCGACAGGGACGGGATCTGGGTGCCGTCCACCCCGGTCATCTCGGTGGTCGGCCCGGCCGACCGGCTCGATCACGTGGCCGCGGTGCTCCTGGCCCCGCCGGTCACGGCCTGGGCCATGCGCCGCTTCGCCGGCGCGGCCCTGGCCGCCGATGCGGTGAAGCTCGCCGCCCGGCAGGTGCTCGAGGTGCCGCTCCCGGCGGACGGACCGGACTGGGACGCCGCGGCCAGGCTCGTCGCCGAGCTCCCGGCTGCGGTCGAGCCGGCGTCGCGCCGGGCCCTGCTGCTCGAGGCCGGCGAGCGCATGTGCGCCGCCTTCCGCCTGGGGCCGGCCGGGGCCGACGTCGTCGACTGGTGGGCGGCCCGGCTTCCGGCTTGATTCTGGGGCGACTTCCGCGGGCTATCCCCCCGAGTCGACACAGAGGTGAGTATTGGGGGGCTTCCGGCTTGACCGGCCCCGCCGGCCGATGGTTCACTCCGGTGGTCATCAAGAGCGGCCCGCGAGGGTCCGGCAACCTGCCAACAGCACGGACCGGCAAGGTGCCTACCCGCCGAACGACGGCGGGGATGTGGTCTCTCAGGAGAGGCAACCGAGTGTCCGACGAGTCGACGCCAACACCGAGGGTCCAAGGGGCGACGAGCCCACGCCGGGCCCACCCCAGCGCCCAGCCGGCCTCGGGCGCCTGGCGGCCGGGTGACCCGCCCGGACGGCGCCAGTTCGTCACCATCGCCACCGGTCATCCCTTCGTGCTCGAAGGGGGCGGGACCCTCGGGCCCCTGACCATCGCCTACGAGACCTGGGGCACGCTCGACGCCTCGGGCGACAATGCGGTGCTGGTCTGTCACGCCCTGACCGGCGACTCGCACGTGGCCGGCCCGGCGGGCGACGGCCACCCGACGCCGGGGTGGTGGGGCCGGATGGTCGGCGCCGGGACGCCGATCGACATCGACCGCTATCTCGTCGTGTGCGCCAACGTCCTCGGCGGCTGCCAGGGCACCACCGGACCGGCGTCCGACCATCCGGCCGACGGCCGGCGCTACGGGTCTCGCTTCCCTGTGGTCACGGTGCGCGACATGGTCCGCACCCAGGCCGCCCTGGCCAACCACCTCGGGATCGGCCGCTGGCTGTCGGTGATCGGCGGGTCGATGGGCGGGATGCAGGCGCTGGAGTGGGGGGTCATGTACCCCGACCGGGTCCGGTCCCTGGTGGCGCTGGGCAGCTGCGCGGCGGCCAGCGCCCAGCAGATCGGGTGGTTCTCGACCGGCCGGCGGGTTATCCGGATGGACCCGAGATGGCGGGGCGGCGACTACTACGACGCCGCCCCCGGCGACGGCCCCCACGAGAGCCTGGCCATCGCCCGCATGATCAGCCAGATCACCTTCCGCAGCGACGACGTGTTCAACGACCGGTTCGGTCGGGAGGTGGTCGAGCCGCTCAACGGCTTCGAGCTCTGGCAGCGCTTCGAGGTCGAGCGCTACCTCGAATACCACGGCGACAAGCTCGTGCGCCGGTTCGACGCCAACTCGTACCTCGCCCTGTCCAAGGCGATGGATCTCCACGACCTCGCCAGGGGTCGGGGCGGGCTCGAGGCCGCCATCGGCCGCATCGAGGCCCCGGTGCTCGCGGTCGGCATCGGTTCCGACGTGCTCTACCCGACCTACCAGCAACGCGAGATCCGCGACCTGGTCGCGGCGACCGGCGGCCGGGCCGAGTACGTCGAGGTCGACAGCCCCCACGGCCACGACGGCTTCCTGATCGATGTCGACCAGGTCGGCCCGGCCGTCGCCGAGTTCCTGCGCAGGATCGAGAAGGAGGAGGCCTGAGTGGCCGACGACAGCCGCGACAGGGAGTGGCGCCCGGAGACGACGGCGATCAGGGCCGGGCGCCAGCACAGCCAGAGCTCGCTGGCGTCGGTGCTGTGGCCGTCGACCACCTACTTCTACCCTTCGGTCGACGAACAGCTGGCGCTGGCCACCACCGCCCACCCGGCCATGTTCTACGCCCGCAACGGCAGCCCGACGGTCGTCCAGTTCGAGGCGGCGGTGGCCGAACTCGAGGGGGCCGAAGCGGCGCTGGCCTTCGGGTCGGGCATGGGGGCGATCACCTCGGTCGTGCTCGCCCTGTGCTCGCAGGGCGACCACGTCGTCGCCCAGCGCAACACGTTCTCGGTGACCAACCAGCTGTTCACCTCCGTGTGCCCGAGGTTCGGCATCGAGGTCACCTTCGTCGACGGGGCCGACCGCGACGGGATCACGGCGGCCGTGCGGCCCGGGCGCACGGTGCTGGTGCTGGTCGAGTCCCCGGCCAACCCCGGCCTCGACCTCGTCGATCTGGCGAGCGTTGGCGCCATCCGGGGCCCGTTCACCGTGGTCGACGGCACCTTCGCGCCGCCTCCGGTGCAACGGCCCCTCGAGTTCGGCATCGACCTCGTGGTCCACGCCGCCACCAAGGGCATCGCCGGGCACAACGACGCCATGCTCGGCGTGGTGGCCGGGGCCAGGGACCTGATCGACGCGGTGTGGGGGTACCACCTGATCCACGGTGCCGTCGCCTCGCCGTACGACGCGTGGAACGGCCTGCGGGGCATCAGGACGCTGCCGGTGCGGCTGACCCGCCAGGCCGCCACCGCCCTCCGGCTGGCTGCGTTCCTCGAGGAGCATCCGGCGGTGGCCGGCGTGCGCTACCCGGGGCTCGACTCACATCCGCAGCATGACCTGGCCGAACGGCAGATGACGAGCGGCGGCACCATGCTCACGTTCGAGCTGGGCGGCGGACTGGCCGCGGGGAAGCGGTTCGTCGAGACGGTCGAGATCGCCCAGGTGGCGCCGTCGCTCGGCGGGCCGGAGACCCTCGTCACCCATCCACCCACGATGACCGCGGCCACGCTGCGACCGGAGGAGCGGGCCGCCATGGGCATCGGCGACGGCATGATCCGGGTGTCGGTCGGGCTGGAGCACGTCGACGATCTCGTCGCCGATTTCGACCGGGCGCTTGGTACAAAGGCTCGGCCATGAGCCTCGACTACGTCGTATGCGACGTCTTCACCGATCGCCCGTTCACGGGGAACCAGCTGGCCGTGTTCACCGACGCAGGCGACATCGCCGACGACCTGCTGCAGGCGCTGGCACGCGAGATCAACTTCTCCGAGACGACGTTCATCTACCCACCCGACGACCCGGCCGTGGCCGACGCCAGGGTCCGCATCTTCACGCCGGCGGCCGAGCTGCCGTTTGCCGGTCATCCGGTGTTGGGCACCGCGGTCGTCCTCGGCGAGCGGCTCGGGCTGACCGAGGTCAGGCTGGCGTGCGGTGCCGGCGTCGTTCCGGTGAGCATCACCGGGCGTTCCGGCGTCATGGTCCAACCGGTGCCCACCGTCGCTCCGGTCGAGACGGCCGAGCTGGACGCGTTGCTGGCCGCGCTCGGAGGTGTCGAACCCGTCATCCCCGTCGCCCGCTACGACAACGGGGTCGAGCACCTGGTCGTCGTGGTCGGCGGCGCCGAAGAGGTCGGCTCGGTGCTGGGCCTGGTCCCGAACTTCGGGGCGCTGGCCTCGGCGGCCGGCCGTTCGGGCACCAGCGTGGTCGCGGGATCGGGTCGCCGGTGGACGAGCCGGGCGTTTGCTCCCGGTCTCGGCGTCAACGAGGACCCCGCCACCGGATCGGCGGCCGGGCCGATCGCCGCCCACCTGTGCCGGTACTCGCTGGTGCCGTGGGGCGACGAGGTCGAGATCCACCAGGGCCAGGCCATCAACCGCCCGTCGCGGCTGCTGGCCATGGCTCAGGGGTCAGACGACGGCATCGAGCGGGTCGAGGTCGGTGGCGACGTCGTGGTCGTCGGGTCGGGATCCTTCGACCTGTCGCCTTGAAGCAGTCGGCGACCCTGCCGGCCGGGGCGGCTGCGTCGGCGGCGCGACCCGCCACCGGCCTGATCTGGCTGGCGCTGTCCGTCGTCTACCTGGTGTGGGGCTCGACCTACCTGGCCATCCGGGTCATGGTCAGGGACCTGCCGCCGCTGCTGGCCGCGGGCGCCCGGTTCGTCGTGGCCGGTGTCCTGCTCGCCCTGGTCTTACGGCTGCGGCTCGGTCCCGGCTCGCTCCGGGTCACCCGACGGCAGCTCGTCGGCGCCGCCGTTCTCGGCCTGCTGCTCCCGGCGTTCGGCAACGGGCTCGTGACCGTGGGCGAGCAGACCGTGCCGTCCGGCATCGCGGCGCTGCTCGTGGCCGTCGTCCCGCTGTGGGTCGTCCTCCTGCGCTCGCTGTCGGGCGACCGGCCCCGCCTGGCCACCTGGCTCGGTGTCGCCGTCGGCTTCGCCGGCCTCGCCCTGCTCGTGCTGCCGACCGCGGACTCTGGCTCCGTCCGGGTCACCGGTGTCGTGCTCATCGTGATCGCCACCATGGGCTGGGCCACGGGATCGTGGCTCCAGCCGCGCCTGGCGCTGCCGGCCAACCCGTTCGTCACCGCGGTCTACGAGATGCTCGCCGGTGGTCTCATCATGCTGGTCTCCGGTCTCGTGATCGGCGAGGCCGGTGATCTCGTGCTCGCCGAGGTGGGCGGTTCGTCGGCCGCGGCCTGGATCTATCTCGTCGTCGTCGGCTCGATGGTCGCGTTCAGCGCCTACGTGTGGTTGCTCGGCCATGCCCCGCTGTCGTTGGTGGCGACCTATGCCTACGTCAACCCGGTCGTCGCCGTGTTCCTCGGCTGGCTCCTGCTGTCCGAACCCATCACCGGCGCCATCGTCGCCGGCGGCGCCGTCATCGTGCTCGGCGTCGCCGTCGTCGTGTCGGCCGAGCGGCCCAGGCCGTCCGGCGACATCGGCGCGGGCGAGAGCTGCGAGGTCGAGGTGCCGGTCGAGGCTCTCGCCGGATCGAACCGGGCCGAGGTCGGCTGATGCCGGAGCTCATCGAGATCGAGGCGTACCGGAAGCTGGCCGACGAGGTCGTCGGGCGGCGGGTGACCGGCGTCGAGGCGCCGGACGCCTGGTATCTCAAGGGCGGCCTGACCGACACCGCGATCTCCGACGCGTTGGTGGGCAGGACGGTCGTCGGCGATCGCCGCATCGGCAAGCTGCTGCTGCTCGAACTCGACGACGACCACACGCTGGGGCTGCGCTTCGGGATGACCGGCCGGCTCCTCGTCGACGGGTTGGCGGCGATCGAACGTCTCGAGTACTCGAGCGGACGCCAGGTCGACGCGTGGGACCGGTTCCGACTGCGGTTCGCCGTTGGTGGCGATCTGCGGATGCGTGATCCTCGGCGGCTGGGCGGCGTGTTCCTCGACCCGGACGTCGACCGGATGGGCTTCGAGGCGAGCACGGTGACCGCCGGGCAGTTGGCCAGGGTCATCGGCTCGTCAGTCGCTCCCCTCAAGGCCAGGCTCATGGACCAAACCCGGCTGGCCGGGTTGGGCAACCTCCTGAGCGACGAGATCCTGTTCAGGGCGGGCCTCGACCCTGCTCGCCCGGCCGGTTCGCTCACCGACACCGAGCGCAGGCGGCTGCACCGGGTCATCAGGAGGACGCTCGCCCAGCTCACCGAGCGGGGCGGTTCGCACACCGGCGACTTCCAGGTCGCCCGCGTCGCCGGCGCCACCTGTCCCCGCGACGGCGCACCGATCCAGCGCCGCATCGTCGGCGGCCGGGCCACGTATTCGTGCCCGGAGCACCAGGTCTGACCGGGCCGGGACCATCTAGGATCCCGCGTTCTGGCCCCAGTCCGATCCCGCTCCCGCGCGCCGTCCCGCCACACCCTTTCCGCCCGCCGCGCCCGCGGCGCGGGCCGCCCGGGCCGTCCGCTGACGCTGCTCCTGTTCGTCGGCGGGGTCGGCGTCCTCGGCGCCTTGGCGGCCGGGTCGTTCGCGGGCCCGGCCGGTCGCCCGATCGGGGCGGCGGCGGCGCCCCGACAACAGGAGAGCACGACCACCACCCGGCCGGAGATCCTCGTGCCCGGCCCGTCGGTCGAGACGACGACGACGGTCGAGACGACCACGACAGAGGCCGACGCCGGGTTGGTCGAGGGGCTGCGGCAGGACTTCCGCGAGCTGGTCGCCGACGAGACGGGACGCACGGTCGCCATCGCCATCGGCGGCCTCCTGCTGGTGGCCTTGGCGTTGGCGCTGCTCACGATCCGGTACTGGCGCAAGACCCGACCGGTCAAGCCGGCCAAGCCGCCGAGGCCGCCGAAGCCGGATCGGGGCGAGCGGGCGGAGCGTCGTCGGTATCCCGCCGACACCGCCTGAGGGATAGCTTGACCGGCATGGCCGCGCAGCTCGATGTCGACGCCATGATCCGACGGTTCAGGGAGCGGGCCAGCGCCGTGAAGAACCGGCCGCTCCCGCCGGTGGCGGGGGAGGAGCGCGTGCAGTTCGTGCGCCAGGCGCAGATCGACTTCCAGGACTTCGCCATGATCGGCGACGCCGCCGGCACCATCGAGGATGGGTTCCTCGTCTTGCGGGTCGACCTCCGTCCGCCGGACGCGCGCGGATGACGTAGGGTGCCCCAACCAGCGGAGGGAGGCGAAAGGGGCGCCATGAAGTGCGAGTCCTGCGGGGCGACCAGCCCCGAGGGTTCCGATGTCTGCGTGAGTTGTGGCCGCACCCTGCGAGCCTCGGGCGAACCCGGCGGCCGCGCGCCCACCGGTGCGTTCGGTCCGGCGGGCGCTGGTGCCGCCCCTCCGCCCCCGCCCCCGCCGCCGTTCGCGACTCCGGGTCAGCAG
>JBOGGX010000066.1:0-12294 GCA_050744245.1 Acidimicrobiales bacterium | reverse complement strand
CGTTCATCGCCAGGGGTCTCCCGTCCTCGCAGCCGTAGAACAGCCACGAAGATGGCGGGACCCCTGGCCCCAGTGGTGGATCCCCCGCTACCTCACACTCCCCACTTCAACGCGAAGAGCCCCAATAGCGCCGCGGAAGTTCCATCGGCGGTCCCGCTGGGTAGTTGCTCTAGCTGAAAGTGAACCCAACTCGGCTCTGCCGGCCACCGCCGCACGACTGGAGCGCACCGAGCGCCCGAACCGACCGCACTGATCAGCCGATCGTTGCCAGCATCGTCGCGAGATTTTGCGACGAGCATCGTACTCTGCTGGTCGTGGAGGCAGGTGAAGCGGCGGTCTCGTCTGACGTCAGCGCCGTCCCAGGGAGCGAATGGGCATGGCGTCTGGGGTCCTCGGTTCTCGAGGCAGCGATGCCGAAACGGTGGGAGCATTCGACCGGCGTTCGCAAACGAGCCATCGAGCTTGCTTCTGTCGTTGACACGGATCTACCCGTGCTCGTGTCGGCGGCGCTGCTTCACGATGTCGGCTATGCGCCGGGCGTCTCGGTGACGGGATTCCATCCATTGGATGGCGGCCGCTACCTCCGGCAGCGCGAGGTCGACGAAACGGTCGTCAGGCTCGTGGCCCATCACTCGTGCGCCGCGGTTGAAGCCGAGGTTCGTGGGCTGGTCGACGAGCTGAGCGAGTTCGAGCCGGCCGATCCGCTGTTGACGGATGCGCTGATCTACTGCGACATGACGACCGATCCGGACGGGCAGCCGACGGATGTCGAGTCTCGGCTGGCGGAGATCCTGGAGCGGGCCGACGAGCAGGCGGAGATTCGGGAGTTCATCCTTCGTGCCGGCGACGAGCTGCGGGCGGCGACGGCTCGGATTGAGGCGATGCTCAACGCCGCCGGCGTTCAGCCGATGTAGGGCTTGGTCCTCGAGCCGTCGAGGCCGTGGTCGATGCGGAGTCGCATCGAGGGGTGGATGTCAAGCTGGTCGAGCTCCTCGATGCGCACCCACCGCACTTCCTTGGATTCGGCGCTGGTGTGTATCGAGCCGCCGATGGGTCGGGCGTGAAAGCAGAGGGAGAATTGCTGGCGGACTTCGCCGTCGTCGTAGGCCATGACGTGTCGGGGATCGGTGTAGATGCCCACGAGGTCTATGACCTCGACGTCGATCCCGGTTTCTTCCTTGACCTCACGGACCACGGTGTCGGTAATGGATTCGCCGGCGTCGTGGCCGCCGCCGGGCAGTGCCCAGAGGTTGTTGTCGGACTTGTGGATCAGGAGGAGCTCGCCGTTGCCGTTGCGGACGACGGCGGTCACGGAGGGCACGACGGAGTTCGGCTTCGGAGCGTTGGGATCGTCGAAGTAGTCGCGCCTGGCCATCAGGCGACCAGGGTGCGATCGGCCTCGGTGAGGGGCCGGGCCGATGACCACACCCGTTCGAAGCAGTCGAGGTAGGTGGTGAACAGGTCGGCGCCGGGCACCCGTTGCAGATGCAACACCGGCGCCAGGTAAGCCCCGACGCCGTAGATGTGCGTGTTGACGAGCATCTCGTCGTCGGCCCGGTATAGCGAGTTGTAGAGGGTCGTGCCGTGCAGCCGGAACTCGATGCCGTCGAGGGTGGGCAGGTCGCCGTAGTTCACGATCGCGTTGCGGACCTTGTTGGCCATGGCCGCGCCGATGCCCTCGTCGGTGCCCCGCTGGGTTACCTCGGAGCAGGAGGGCTCGCCGAGCATGATGCGGATGGCGAGGCCGGCCTTGGCCTTGTCACGTAGCAGTCGGTGAAAGGCGCTGAGTTCGGAGAGCCAGAACGCCGAGAAGACGAGCACGTCGAGATTCGAGCGGGCCTGATCGAACATGGTCATCCACTCGTCGACCGGTACGACGCTGCGGTGGGCGTAGAAGGCGACGACCTCGGCCTGGCCCAGGGCGTTGATCTCATCGCCCGATCGCGAGTCTGGCCACAGGTAGCTCAGGTCGACGCCGAGCATGGCGGCCAGGGCGTACTGGTGCTTGCGATAGGGGACTCGGCCGCTGATCCACCGCTCGACCGTCTTGCGGTCGACGCCGAGGTTCGCCGACGCCTCCTGAATGCCGAACCCGTTGGACAGCAACGCCGCTCGCAACCGTTCGTTCGCCACGACCCTCCCTAGGGCTGGGACGTCTTGGGACGTCTGATGGTACAGAGGACGTCCGGACAAGTCCATCATTTGGGTATCGACGTCCCTTCGGACCGTTGCATCGTTCGGTGAGGCCCCAACCGGGCGCCCGCACCAGATGGAAGGAGACGAACGATGCGACTGCCGGTGGATGTGAGCAAGCTGACCCTGATCGCGGGTGGGCCTGGCTCACCGGTGGTCAAGGACCGGTCGACCGGCGAGCTGGCAACCGATCCCGTGACCAACAAGACGTGGTTCTCGGTGAACCTGATCGTGTTCGCCGAGGGCGACGACCAGCCCCAGGTGTGGCGGGTCAAGGTCGCCGGCGAACCCCAGGGCCTGGCCCAGGGAGTGCCGGTCAAGGTCGCCGGCCTGGTGGCCAACTACTGGGAGATGAACGAGCGGCACGGGCTGGCGTTCCGGGGCGAGTCGATCACCTCGGCGGGCGGCGTCAAGGCAGCGTCGTAATGCCGGTCACCGAGGTCATGTCCGGCTCCGCTGATGGGTGCGGCCGCTCACCTCGCCGCTACCGGTCCGCGGTCGGTCTCGACCTGGCGTGGATGGACCTGGCGAACTGCCTGGGCTGCGATCCGGACCTGTTTTTTCCGGAGCTCGGCGAACCGTCGGCGGCGGCCAAGGCGGTGTGCGGCGGATGCGTCGTGCGCCGCGAATGCCTGGAGTTCGCACTCGTCACCGGGCAGAAGCACGGCATCTGGGGCGGCACCAGCGAACGGGAACGCCGCCGGCTTCGCCGGGCTCGCGCTCGTCGGGCGCGACACCCGAGGGCGACGGCGTGAGCCTGGCCAACAGCAACGCAGTGTGGTTCATCGTGCTCGGCGCGGCCGCCGTCGGCGTGTGGGCACTGGTGGCGATCGGGAGCTGGTGGCGTCACCAGCTCCTGTTCGCGGCTCTGGTCCTCTGGCTCACGGCGCGCCAGTTCGGCGGGGGCGTCGCCACTGCGGTTTCGGCGGGCACCGGCGTCGCCCTGCTGTCATGGCGGCTGCTGCTGCCGGTGAGCTTCCGACGTCTGGTGGTGATCCGCTGGATCTGGTTCGGGAAGCGTCGGCTCTGGTACCGCCAGCACTGGGCGCGGCTCATGGTCGGCCACGGCCTGGGCCATGAACGCCGCCGGGAGGGAAAGGTGACCATCACCGTCCCGCGCCTCCGGCGGCGGATCGTGTGCAACCCGTGGTCGGACCGGCTGTGGGTGCGGCCCCTGATCGGCCAGTCGATCGAGGACTGGGAGCGGCAGATCGACGCCTTGGCCATGGCCATCGGGTCCCGGGAGTGTCGGGTCGCCATCGAGCGGCCCGGCCTCATCCGGCTCCACGTACAGCGGGCCGATCCACTGGCCGCCGTCGTGCGTGCGTTGCCGATCCCGGCCCATCCGGCTGACGTCGACCTCGAGGCACTGCCGGTCGGAGTACGGGAGGACGGCGGCCCGTGGACGGTTCGTGTGGCCGGCACCCACCTCCTCATCGCCGGTGTCACCGGCGCGGGCAAGTCTTCGGTCGTGTGGTCGGTGGTGCGAGCCCTCGCCCCGACCGTGGCCCGTGGCACGGTCCAACTCTGGGGCATCGACCCGAAGGGCGGGATGGAGCTGGCGCCCGGTCGACCGCTGTTCGCCCGGTTCGCGGCCGGCGAGCTCGACGAGATGGCCGAGCTCCTCGACGACGCAGTGAGGGCCATGCGGGAACGGGCCGGTCGCTACGCCGGCCACCACCGCCGCCACGAGGCCTCATCCTCGGAGCCGCTGCTGGTGGTCGTGGTGGACGAGATGGCGTTCCTCACCGCGTACGCGGGCGACAACAAGCTCCGGGACCGGATCAACAAGGCGCTCGCCACGCTGCTCACTCAGGGTCGGGCGGTTGGTGTGTGCGTGGTGGCCGCCCTTCAGGACCCCCGCAAGGAAGTCATCGGCTACCGCAACCTATTCCCGACCAAGATCGCCCTCCGCCTCGACGAGCGGACCCAGGTCGACATGGTCCTGGGCGACGGCGCCCGGGCCGCCGGCGCCCGCTGCGACCAGATCCCCGACTCGATGCCCGGCGTCGGCTACGTCAAGGTCGACGGCATCCGCGAACCGTGCCGGGTCCGGGCCGCTCACGTCGCCGACGTCGACATCGCCGAGCTCGCAGCCCGCTACCCCGCCCCGGAGATCCCCGAGGCCGCGTAGCAATGGGCTCTCGGACCCTCGACCCGCACACGCTCGGCGAGATCGCGCAACGGGTCGAGTCCGCTGACTTCGAGGGGTGGGAGCGACAGGTCCAACGCAACGGAGGTTGCTCCCGTCCGGTGCGTCTCACGGGTGTCGTCCACCGGGACGGCGATGTCGTCTACGACACCGCCCACGAGCCCGACCGGGTTCTGCTCAAGCGCTGCGGTACCCGCCGGGCTGCGCTGTGCGCGTCCTGCGCCTACACCTACGCCGGCGACACCTGGCAGCTCCTCCACGCGGGCATGGTCGGTGGCCGCAAGGGCGTTCCCCCGATCACCGTCGGCCACCCCCTGAATTTCGTGACCCTCACTGCGCCCGGCTTCGGCGCCGTCCACGGCCGCCGCGACCACGACCGGCGTTGCCATCCCAGCCGGGAGGGCAAGCTCTGCCCCCACGGTCGGCCCCGCGGGTGCATGCGCCGCCACCACGACTCCGACCCCGCCCTCGGTCAACCGCTGTGCCTCGACTGCTACGACCACACAGCCGCCGTGCTGTTCAATTGGTGGGCACCCGAGCTCTGGCGCCGGTTCACCATCGGGCTCCGGCGCCAGCTCGCCGACCGCCTGGGCGTGCCCCGCCGCCAGTTCAACGGGGCGGTGCGGGTCAGCTTCGCCAAGGTCGCCGAGTTCCAACGCCGCGGCGTCGTCCATTTCCACGCCATCATCCGCCTCGACGCCAACACCGACGAGCTCGCACCGCCGCCGGTGGCGATCCCGCACGACACCCTCGCCGACTCGATCACATCGGCGGCGAAGTCCGTCCGGCTTGTCGTGGCCGCCGGCGCCGATGAGGAGCTCGAGCTCCGCTTCGGGACCCAGACCGATGTCCGTCGGCTCAACGGCCCCGGACTCCGGACCATCACGCCCGAGACGGTCGCCGGTTATCTTGCCAAGTACACGACCAAGGCCACCGAAGATCTCGGCATCGGACCTCGGCCCATCACCGCCGCCGGCGCCGAGAGTCAAGGCGCGACCGCCCACACCGTGGCCATGGTCGCCACCTGCGAGCGCCTGGCCGCCACCGTGCCCGGCCTCGCACGCCTGACCCGGTGGACCCACATGCTCGGCTTCCGCGGCCACTTCTCCACCAAGAGCCGCCGCTACTCCACCACCCTCGGCAGCCTGCGCCGCGCCCGAGCCGACCACCAGCGACGGACCGAACGCCGCGCCCGAGGCCTCACCGACGACGATGACGACACGACCCTGGTCGCCGGCAACTGGCGCTTCGCCGGCGTCGGCTACCTCACCACCGGCGACGCCATGCTGGCCGCCGGCGCAGCCGCCCGAGCCCGAGAGTGGCGGCAACTTGCCCGGCTCGAAGCCTGAGCCGCGATCCCACCCGCCGCCCTTCCTGACGTTCGGGGCTGTACTGGGGCCAGCAAGGCTTCGTCCTTGCTGGCCTGGACGCGAATCCCTCGTGGGAACGGGCGCCGGTCAAGGGACGCCGCAGGCGAGCGAGAACCGGAGCGAAGCGGAGGCTCGCAGCGACCCTTGACGGGCGCACGAGCCCACGACACCCACCACCGAGAGGAGGAGAGATGGAGAAGTTGCTCCTCACACCCGCGGAGGCGGCCGAGGTGCTTGGCCTCAGCCGATGCATGGTCTACGACCTGATCCGCCTGCGGGCGATCGTGTCCGTGAAGATCGGACGGGCTCGGCGGATCCCCGTCGACGCCGTACGACAGTACGTCGAGCGTCTCACCGAGGAGTTCGTCTGATGCCTCGGCGCGCCAACGGCGAGGGATCGATCTTCCAGCGCAAGGACGGACTTTGGGCCGGCGAGGCCTTCGTGCTGCTGCCCAACGGCGGCCGGTCTCGAAGAACGGTCTACGGGCGTACTCGGGCGCAGGTCCACGCCCAGGTCATGAACCTGGTTGCTCAGACTCAGCGGGGCGTCGTCGCTCCGAACGCCAAGCTGACGGTCGGTCAGTACCTCGACGCCTGGCTTCGAGAGGTGGCCCGCCGCACGGTCCGGCCGCGGACCTACCAGAACTACGAGCTGATGGTGCGACGGCACCTGGTACCCGACCTCGGCCGGCGCCGGCTCGACCAGTTGGCGGCCGCCGATGTGCGTCGGCTGCTGAACGCCAAGACGGACGAGGGATTCGCGCCGGCGACCGTTCGGCACATCCACGCAACGCTGCGGGCTGCGCTCGAGCAGGCGGTCCGTGACGATCTGCTGCAGCGCAACGTGGCCCGTCTCGTCCGCGGACCGAAGGTGAGCCAAGAGCCGATCCGTCCCCTCGACGTCGGCGAGGCTCGGCTACTGCTGAAGACCGCCCAACGCGACCGGCTGTACGCGCTGTGGGCGGTGGGGCTGGGCGTCGGGCTTCGCAAGGGCGAGGCCCTCGGACTCGCATGGGAGCATGTCGACCTGGACGACGGCTGGCTGAGGGTCAGCCTGTCGCTTCAGCGGATCGATGGCCGACTGCGGCTCGATGAGCCGAAGAGCAGGCGGTCACGGCGAACCGTCCCGCTGCCGCCGATGTGCGTCGAGGCCCTTCGCGCGCACGCACGACGCCAGGCTGACGAGCGCCGGTCCGCCGGCGACTACTGGACGGACAGCGGCCTGGTGTTTACGACGACGATCGGCACGCCGATCGATCCGCGGAACGTGAATCGCTGGTTTGCTGCGCTCTGCGAGCGAGCTGGCGTGCGTCGCATCCGGCCGCACGACATGCGCCACACTTGCGCCAGCCTCCTGCTCGCCCAAGGGGTGAGCCCACGGGTGGTCATGGAGATCCTCGGCCACTCGCAGATCTCGGTGACGATGAACCTGTACGCCCATGTGCTGCCCGGGATGAACGAGGAGGCGGCGAACCTGATGCAGGACGCTCTCGTCGGCCGGGTTGCTGTACCCGTTGCTGTAGTCGGGGCCGACGACTCCCCTAGATCAGGTGGTGCTGGGAAGGAAACCCCTGGTCAGGTGCGGCGCGCTCGGAGGGACTCGAACCCCCAACCTTCTGATCCGTATATGACTGGTAGGGGATATCCGGGGGCGACCGCAACGACCGCTCAGTACTCCGGACGTGGGCAGCCGCGCCGAGGCAATGACCGCAGGCGACCGCAGCGACACCCCGTTGCCACGCTTTGGTTCTCAATCCGGTTCTCACCGCGAGCGACACCCGGGCCGTCGCGCCGCATCGCCGATTCGACGCGCTCGTGTGGCTCCCGGCGATGAGGACGACCAGCTCCATTCGCGACTAGACCGCGGATATCGCGTGAACAGGGAAAGCTGCAACCCCAATCGCGACAGCCGGCGAGCGGACGCCAGGCGCAACCCCCGGAGGCAGCGGAGCGCCTCCGAGAACAGCCTCTTAATCGCATTGGGGAGCGACTTAGAGACCTAGGACTACGCTTGATCGGGCGGACGGGCTCGGGGCAAGACGGTAGCTCTTCTGAATGAGCTCGGCGAGACTCTGCACGGGGAAGGATCGACGCTGTTCCCGGCTTGAACGAAACGTCGCGGATGGAAGAAGCAAGCTGGAAGAAGCTCCGTTCTCGGCCACCATGATGATGCGAAGATCGCCAGCTCTTTGCACCAACTCAGTTCTGGAAACGAACCAATGCTCAAGAAAAGGACGCGATACGCCCACGTCATCCGTTGTCGACGAGCCAAGAATCTCGGCTAGCTCAGTGGCTTCCTCCTTCGTGAACCCGGACCGCGGCGACTTCACGTGCATCGACGCCCGGCGGCAAGGCTACCGATCGTAGCGGTACAACGACTCCGAGCGTAAGCTGTGACAACTTCCCCTCGTGCCGAGACGACCACGCTCCACGTGAACTGATCCTCTGTTCCCTGATTCGGGAACGCTAGCGCAACTGTACCGCGATAGAGATAGGTACCAGTGCGCTGGCGAGTGCGCCGATAACCTCGAAGCGCCTGTTGGGTGAGCGCAATAAACTGGTCTTCCGAAACGCCTGCTTGACTTATATGATTCTGCGAGCGGATATGACGTAGTCCGTAACCGTGTGCTCCTCTAGTTCCGCAGCCTAGTTTTATGTAGTGTCCCGCCGCATCCCGGTCACGAAAGACACGGGTCCTTCTGTTGTTCCGGCGGCTGCAACGTTCTCCATCAAGGTCGAATTGGTTGGTGGGATCGCCGGCCGCATAGTCAAAGTCGTTGGAGGACCCACCCTCGATTGGATCGATCTCGAGGAACCGGCCCAGCACCGGGTCGTATTGACGGGCTCCCATCTCGATGACGGGAATGAAGCCCGTTTGGTGTTCCAAGGGCCGTTGGTGTTGGCCGAGCCAGCCGTAGTCGAGTGCCCCAGCGCTGTTGTCGGGCAGCCCGGTAAGGGGGTTGCCGTAGGGATCGTAGTGGTAGGTGCCGCCGGTCTTCGTGCCCGCGGGGTTGGCGGTGGCGATGGTGTCCCCGTGGATGTTGGGGTAACTCCACACGTCGCCGGCACTGCGTTTGGTGACTGATGCGCCGCCGGGCAGGCCGATGGCTCGTTCCTGGAGCGCGCCGCTCGCGTTGTAGGTGAGGTCGGGGGTGTCGCCGGGGCCGGTGTAGCCGTAGCGGGCTTCGACGACGCCGCTAATGAGCCGGGCCACGATGCGGTCGGTGGCGTCCCGCTGGTAGCCGATGGTGGTGGTGGCGTTGGTGGTGGCCATGTGACGGTCGGCCGAGTCGTAGCCGTGGACCTGATCGCCGAGGCGGGTGGTGTTGCCGTGGGTGTCGTACGTGATGTTCGCGTACGACTCGGCCGGTGACAGCGAGGTGAGCCGGTCGGCGTTGTCGTAACAGTAGGTGACCGGTGGCCCGCCGTTGTCGATGACCGCGGTGCGATTGGTGTTGGCGCCCGCGGTGGCAAGGATCCCGCAGCCGCCGGTCGCTTCGAACTGGTATTGGAGGTCGTGGCCGGGGACCCGGGCGCGGGTCAGCCGTCCGGCGGCGTCGTACTCGAAGTTCGACCCGGCGTACGGGTCGACGCCGTCGACGGTGTGGTCGATGATCTTGCCGGATTGGCTGCGGGTGACCTGGTCGTCGACGGTCGTCCCGCCGGCCAAGGTCCAAGTGAGGCGGATGGTGCGCCCGGCCGGGTCGCGGCCGATGGTGGCCAGGGCGGTGCCGTTGCCGGCGGTGCCGGTCCCGTTTGGGTAGGAGGTCGAGGCGAGTTCCTTGGTGGTGGCGTGGTAAGCGGGGTCGGCCAGCAGCTGGCCGTCCAAGGTTTGGGTCTCGACCCGGCCGGCGGCGTCGTAGCCGTAGCCGACGGCACCGAGCGGGCCCGAGGTTTGGGTGACCCGGCCGGCCTGGTCATGGCCGGTGGTGGTGGTCACCCCCCACACGTCGATGTAGCTGATGGTTCGGCCCAGCAGGTCGACGGTGGTGGTGATGGTCCCGGCGGGATCGGTGATGGAGGTGACCGATGGGTTGCCGGCCACCGCGTGGCTGTGGGTACGGTTCGGGCCGCCTCGCCGGCGGTGGGGCTAGCCTCGGCGGGGCGGATCTCGACCGCCACCAGGTTGTAGCGCTGGGCGGCGGGGCCGGTCAGGTTCATCGTCTGGTCGCCGGGGGTGGCCACCGGGGTGGTGGTGCGCCACGTGTGCCCGGTCATCAGCCCGGCGGCGTGGTACTCGTCGATCATGGTCTGGCCCGGCCCCGGGGTGCCTGGGCCGGTGGCGTTCCAGTCCGAGGAGACGGCGACCACGTGGGAGCCGGCCCCGGTGGTGGTCAGGTCGACCGAGGGCACCCCGCTGGCGGCCGAAGCCGTGGCGGTGGCGCCGCCGTGGACCTCCTCGGCCCCGCCCACCGGTAGCACCACGAGCTGGGTCTGGTAGTTGGCGGCCATGGTCGCGGTCACCGTCATGTCCTGGGCGGAGGGGTTCCAGGCGATGGCGGCGGCGGCGTAGCCCTCCATCGACTCCCGTTCGGCAACCTTGGTCCAGGTGAGCCCACCCCCGGTGATGGTGGCGTCCTGGGTGCCGAGCCCGAAGCCGGTGTCGCTGGCGACCAGGGCCACCAGCCGGGTGTTGGCCGGCACGTTGAACGACGAGGTCACCCTCGTCCCCAGCCCCTCGGAGACCTCCGCGGTGCCCAAGGCCAGGGACCCGGGTCCCCCGCCGCCGGGGGAGGCGGGGTGGGTTTGTTCGACGACCCGGCCCCGGGTGTCGTAGGCGGTGCAGTGCCAGCCCTGGTCGCCGGGGCCACCGGTGTCTCCCACGACGCGGGTGGCGACGGTTCGGCCGGCGGTGTCGTACACGACCTCGCGGACGATCGGGTTCTCGGGGCCGCCGGCCCCGTCGGGGTCGGCCGCGGTGGTGGTCTTGAGCATCCCGGCCTGGTTGGCCGGGTCCGACCCGGGGGTGCACGGGTTGTCCCGGGTCTCGGTGTTGCCGTAGTAGGTGTAGGCGACCCGGGTGGCGGCGCCGGCGGGCAGGGTTCGAGCGGTGCGGCGCAGCCACCCCGAGCCCGGGGTCTCGTAGTCGGTGGTCGACGTCAACGTCAACCCGGCCGGGTCCTGGGTGACCGATGTGGCCAGACCGTGGTGGGGCCCGATCCCGGCGGCGTTGCTGTAGCCGGTGCGGGTCACCTCGGTGGGGGCGGCAACGGTGTTGTCGAACGTTGTGGTGGTCGTGGCCAGGCCGTAGCGGGGTGACAGGTTGGATCCCGGCACCGGCCCCCAGCCGCCGGTCGGGTGCAGCCAGTGGAGCTGAAGCCCGGCATCACCGTTGCTGTCGAAGTACTCCACCGTGATCCGGCGCGGGAGCCGGCCGCCAGGTTGGGGATGACCACGTCGTTGGTGGACCGAGCCCAGCCCGTGGTCTCGGCCCAGTTGTTGATCACCTGCTGGTTGTCAATCCAGACTCGCACCCCACCCTTGTGCCAGGTGGCGAACGTGTAGTTGCCGGTGGCGGGGACGATCACCTCCCCGGTGAGCCGCACCGACCACGAGGCCGGCAGCCCCCCGATCGGCGGCGCCGCCCCCCAGTCCCGGTAGATCTGGCCGCCGGTGCCTCCGATGCCGGTGTCGTGGACGGTGGCGACCCCGGTGAGGGTCGAGTTGGACCAAAAGGTAGCCCCCAGGCTGACCATCCCCTCGTCATGCAGGGTCTGGGTTCTCGGCACCGGCGGGTTGGTGCAGGACCCGTTGGGCACATACGGCGCCTTGGGGTCGTGGGGCGGGACCGTAGACGTCGGTGACCCGCCCGGCGGTGTCATAGACGGTCGACGACAGCCGACCGGCCGGATCGATGGTGGCCCGGGTCCGGTCCGCCACATCCCAGATCGTCGTGGTCGGGGCGCCGGTGGCGTCGGTGTCGACCAGCACGCGGGTGCCCCGGCCGTCGTAGGTGACGGTACGGTCGAGCACCTCGCCCGCCCCCTCGGTGCGGTGGAGGCGGGTCTGGCCGGCCAGGTACTCGTAGCGGTGACGAGGGCGAGCCGCCCCGGCGGTCGGCTCCGGACCGGTGACGGTCAGTGCCTTCCCGCTGGGGGTGTCGTAGGCGACGACGGTGCACGTCGTGTCGCACCCGGCGGCGTCGCTGCGGACCCCGGCGGCCACGGCGTCGGCGGCGAGCGGGTCGCGGATCCGGGCCAGGCGCAGCTCCCCGGCGGCGGTGGCGTAGCCGAAGTCGGTGATCTCGCCGCCGGGGTCTTCGATCCGGGCCAGCTGGGACCCGTTGGCCGGGGTGTGATACCAGATCTTGGTGTCGGTGCCGTCCCAGTAGACGACCCGGCACAGCTGCCCGGTGGGAGCGGCGGCCAACCCGGTCGGGGGACTGGTGGGGCAGGCGGCGTCGCCGCCGTGGTGGAGGGTGATCTGCCGTCCCGACACCGGGTCGGTGACGGTGGTGAGCCGGGCCGGGCTGCCCGACCATTGGTAGCCGAGGGCGGCCGGTTGCCGGTCGTCGAGGGCGTTGGTCGCCGACAGCAGCGCCCCGTTGGCGTCGAAACGGTACTCCCACCCGTCGGAATC